>JANYJP010000065.1 GCA_025358455.1 Bacteroidales bacterium | reverse complement strand
TCCATATGGTTTACGACCAAGAAAAGGAGGTGGCATAAATTCAGAATAGGCACTAATCGGGTAGCATCCGTTACATCTGAACCAGGGATATTTCTGCAGAAGTTTTGGCCAGCCAGCTAAGATTTTTTCTTCCATATAATTTATAATTAGGCAAGAATAATATATGAAGGTAGTCAAAGATGATCAATCAACACCTGTTATAAAGCTTGAAAGATTTCAGAATTTTATTAACTGATCTGCAGATATGGATACTAAACCATCGCATTATTATTACATGCCGCATACCGGTATATAGTAATAAAGAAACCATGAATAATAAAAATAGCCCTCCGGGTACGCTGATTATATGGTTCGCTATTATGGTCTGAAAATCAAAGGTATTTTTTGACCTGATTCCAGTATAGAATGGTGCTCTTGCCTGAACCATTCCAGTTTCGGGCAATCCACTCAAAATTGTATGGCCCTATTTCTGAAGCATAGTATAAAAAGATCCTTTCAGAAATATTATACCTGAACAGATCATTCATCGAATATGAACTTCCTGTTCTTTTATTAAAGTCCAGCAAACGTATAGGACGAATCTGGAAATAACCGACAGCATCTTCATCAGGATTATATGCAAGAGTGTCATATCTGGTTTCCACCATTCCGATAGCATTAATAAGCTTTTTGAATGGTTTAATCGGTGTAGTATCAATTATTATCATTGTTCCGCTGGCAGGGGCAAATGCTCTGAAAGCGAATGATAATAAAAAGGTAATTGAAACTATCTTTTTAATATTGGCCGACATAATGATTTAAAAGATTTGTGAATAAAATGCGATGTTGTAATTTGAATTAACAACCGCCACTAGTGAGGAAGTCAGTTTCGTTTTTTTCATAAATAAGAAGTTTTATTCTTATTAAGTCAGAATCAGTTTAATAATAAACAACGAAATCTTAAAATTGTTTAAAATTTCATTTTTCAGATAAGTAAACTGACTCAGGTATAAACGACCAAATAGACTGACTTACAGTGAGTATGCCTCAAACTGTAAAGTCATCATCTGTAAAAGATAATGTTTATTTAATCAATTAGGTGGGGTGAGGGAACAGATTGGAATAATATCAAAAAATTATTCCTTAAACAGGCTTACATTCAGAGCTGTAGCCCCTTTTGGTCCCTTTCCGATTTCGAATGTAACTATATTATTCTCTTTGATTTTTTCCTGAAGGTTATTAGCATGAACGAAAACGCTCTGTTTTGATTCCATATCACGTATAAAACCAAATCCTTTTGAGTCATTGAAAAATGTAACAACGCCTTTTCTTATATAGTCGGGTTTTTGTCCGCTATCAGTTTTGGCGGCACCTAATTCTATGCTTTCAACATCAATAATAAGTTTTTTGCTTGGATCAGGAGGTGTGGAAGTGATCATTCCAAATTCATCAACATAGGCAATCATGTCATCGAAACTGCTTTTTTTCCCGCTTTCTTTTCTTACAAGCCTTTTCTTCTCTTTTTCTTTTCTCTTTTTATCTTTTTTATTCTTAACTTCTTTTTTGTTGAATGTTTCCTGCGATCTTCCCATAAATTAAAATTGGTTCGTTTATAATTTCCCTAAGTGGATGAATTTCTCCAAAGGTACGGATTTAAATCGTGGAATACTATTTTCTTATGAAATGGTAAAACTTTCTTCAAGTAATATCTGCATCCGGTCTCCTGATAATTAATTCCGCTAGTGATGCCTTACTAATACCAAACTTACAAATACGCTTTAATTGAAATATGTTTTTCCAATTATTTGTATATTAATATGAAAATAAATTCAGCATTTATTTCCGGTCATTGAATTTAAAACTATTCAGACTAAACAACAGAACCTCTGTTTAATTGTTTTACAACTGTTAAGTTAAAGTCAATAATGCAAAAGATAGAATTCGAAAATAGAATTACAGCCGGCTATCTGATCATCGGAGGGCTGTGGATAATCTTCTCCGACAAAATACTTATATATTTTATCAAAGATCCCGACATAATAACGAGAATCCAGACATTCAAAGGCTGGTTTTATGTTGGCATTACAGGTGTACTCCTTTATTTAATATTAAAGAGGCATCTAGTCAAATTGCGTGATGCTGAACAGAAGGCAAGAGAGAGTGACCGTTTAAAAACTGCATTCCTTCAGAATGTTTCCCATGAAATCCGTACTCCAATGAACAGCATCGTTGGTTTTTCCCAGCTTTTAATGGAAAACAAATCGTCGGAAGAAAAAAAAGCAGAATTTCTTGAGATAATTACTTTAAGTTCCAATCAATTACTAAATATTGTTAATGAGATCCTTGATATTTCGCTTCTTGAAACAGGAAATATTAGTGTTAACCTTAAGATAGTTCATCTGAATAACCTTATTGAAGAATTAAATTCGGTTTATAAACCTTTAATTAAGAAGGAAATATCCTTTTCATTGAAAAAGGGTTTAGCTGATCAACAAAGTTATATTCTAACAGATAGGATTAAAATCAAACAGATATTATCAAATCTTTTAAGCAATGCTGTAAAATTTACTGATTCAGGACATATCACATTTGGCTACACTTTAAAGAATAATGAGCTGGAGTTTTTTGTTGAAGATACAGGAATCGGGATCGCGGAGGAGCATCAGGATGAAATTTTCAGAAGGTTCCATAAAGCAGATGCAGATAATGATCGATTATATCAGGGTGTTGGTCTGGGGCTTTCTATATGCAAAGGAAATGTGGAATTACTTAAGGGGAAATTGTGGGTAAAATCAGAAACCTTTAAAGGATCTACTTTTTATTTCACAATACCATATAAGTTGCCAGACGATACAGAGTCAGGCATTGAAGTTAAAAATGAATATAAATTAAAACATACTGATCTGAAGGTATTAATTGCCGAGGATGACAAAGCTAATTTCCTTTATATAAGCAACATACTCAAATTTGCCGGAATTGAATATTTCAGAGCAGTAAACGGGAAAGAAGCTGTTGAGATTTGTGATAAGAACGAAAAAATCGGGGTTGTATTGATGGATATGAAAATGCCTGTAATGAATGGATTTGAAGCGGCTGGAATGATAAAGAAAAACCATCCTGGAATGTTTATTATAGCTCAAACAGCTTACGCTATGACTGAAGAAAGAGAGAAAGCGCTGACTATATGTGATGATTATATCTCAAAACCTTTTAAGAAGGAACAATTGCTTTCAATACTAACAAAATATTATAAATCAGACGTAAAGTAAACCTTTCGTTAATTAATACTTTTTTCGGAGTTATCTGTTTAAGGTTAGCGTCTCCCCGTCACCTCCTGAAATAAAAATGGCTCCTTCCGGAGCCATTTTAGTTTTAAATATAAAAAATCAACCCTTATTTCTTATCATAAATCATTGTTGATTTTCTCTCCCCGTTAGCAGTTGTAGAAGTTGAATTAACTGTAAGCGTGCTGGCATTTGTAAGTGTCCACATATCAGTTGAAGTCATTGTTGTGCTTGTGCCGTTCATATCCATAGTTCGTGAAGTTACTATGGTAAGAGCTTTCCCATCTGCTGACCAGGTTGCAACAGATTTACTTTCGCCTCTTGGAGTTGTGTTTATACTCTCTTTCCCATCGAGGGTATATTTTGAAGTGATCGTCATAGCCTGACCATCCTGACCTGTCCTTGTTCTGACAACAGTCAATAGGTTAGCTTCCTGTGTGGCAACAAAATTACCGCCTCCCATTCTCTGACCTCCACCCTGACCACCTTCCGGCGGTTGAGTACTTTTCTCTGCATTTAAGGTCCATGTGCCTGCAAAGCTGGTTTTTCCTGCCTGACCATTAGTAATAACCGGGGCCATAAAAGCCAGCATGATTGTTAATGAGATTAATCTCATTAACCAGGAGTACTTATCCTGAAGATTTTCAATTCTGTTTTTCATATTCTTTAATTATTAATATTGAGTTGATCCTATATTAGACAACCAATCAAAGGTAAATATTCCGGTGTCACCAAAACTTATGACTGAAATAAAGCAAATGAGCAATTAGCAATAAACACCGGATAGCAGAAAATGATACATGGAAAATCCTGTTGGTAATGTTCCGGAGTTTACATATTTTAAGCTTTTTTCACCTTTGAAAGCTTTTTTCTATTGATTTAAAGGTGTAAATTTGATTAGTTCTTTCTCAACAGAAATAAAATTACTCCTATGAAAAAATTATTTTCAATAATCCTCCTGCTTTTAACAGGAATCACTTTCCTACAGTCTCAACCAGTATCTGAATACACATACAAATTTGATAATGGCATTACAGTAAAAACCGAACGTTGCTGGAACCAGGTTTGGATACAGCAGAGCTATGCTCCTATTACGGCTAATGATAAAACACCGCTTTCAGTTAATATCAGAGTACTGGGGAACCTTATATCCGGATCTTCTTTTAAGCTTCTTGATAAAGGGAAAGAAGTCAAAATGCAGGGAGCAGCGCCCGGAACTTACGATCTGAAAATGATTTTCAAACTATCCGGAAACCCGGGTACTCTTAGCTTTATTGCAGGCAACATTATAATAAAACCTAAAACAGAAACGTCTGTCTCGGTTACTGTGTACGATTACCTGATTAATGTTTCTGCAACCAAGGGGTCGTTCAAAGGATTATCCTCCTTTGATTCAAAAATTCTGCACTATAAGGGCAACACCGATTTGAATGCAACAAAAGGAATTCCTGCATTTTATGCAAAGGGGAAGCATGATAAACCAATTGCACCCGACGAGATTACCGGTGAAACTGTTGGAAAAATAAAGTCCGGAACTTATGATGTTCTTATTACTATTGTTATTTCGGGACAAAAACAAAAAGTATGGTTTGAGAACTTTTTGATGAAACCAGATGAAAATTACAAAATTTCGGTTAACCTTAATGGCGGTGTCATTGGCTATGCAGGAGGAGACAGGGATGTAAAAATGATTCATTTATATCCGGCAGGAACTGCTGCAAAACAAACCGGCAAACCTACTCCCATTAAGAATATTGAAATAATAAGCTACGACACACAGACCAGCACAAATGCCTGTTCCCCAGGCACCTATGATATCCTTCTCAATTATAGAGCAGGGTCCAGGTTCGAATGGAGGAAGAATATAGCCGTAAACACAGGTTCTAAAACGGAAGTAAAATAGGCTTTTCCTGTTTCTATCTTAATGTAAAGGCATGGCTCTATAAAACCCTGCTCTATTTAGTAAATGTGTAAAATTCATACCTGATTGTCCAGCTTATTTCCTGCCCGGGTTCTACCTTAATTTTAATATATGGTTCCGGGCAAAGAGTTGTAGCGCAATTCCAGTAATTAAGCTTCAGAAAAGGTTTGTCGCATCTGATCCTCACTCCTGTTCCTGTTTTCCTGTTTTCAATTTTGAAATCGTAGTCTTTTGAATCTGTACCGAATCCTTTCAGCTCACTGCAAAAGACCGTCTCCCCGTTTTTAACAAGCCTCAGAAATTCAATATTGTTTCCCTTTATTTCTGCAAGGTCACCGATACCCTGACCTCCACCTGAAAGGGGAAATGTAAACTTTACAGAGAAATCAGGCCCGATAGGCTGATTATCCATAACAAAGAAATTATGATCATATACACTGGTTTCGATTGTCCGCGTTCCGGTGTTTTTGAGTGTATGAAATAAAACCAACTCCGGTTTATCTTTTGTAAGTTGAACAGTCTTGTCATATTTGTATGAATATACCTTATCATTAAGTACATGAGTAAATTCAACTTTGTCGGCATGTTTTTTAATACTCCATTTACCATGGTTGACAACGGGGTATAACCTGCTAAAAGCATAAGGCTGATCATCGGGTTTGGTAAGTACGCCTACACCTATTTTAATGAAAGTATCACCAGCTTTTGTCTCTGGGTAATCGAGTGCAGTAAATTCCTCTACCGGTCCCATAATAACATCATGTATTTCAGGGCTGTACTTATCAAACCATTTACCAAAGTAGTTATGGCCGTTAAACACAAGGTTTGGCATATTTCCTGACCAGTCGAACCTTGTTCCCCTGTAATAACCATTTTCATGATCGGGAAGATAGATTTCAGCTTTTATAAATGCGTTCTTGATCTCAGTCTGTGGAATTTTCGATTGTGGCATAGTAAAAAATATTAATCCTGAAAATAAATAAAATAATGTTTCCATTTCATGCAATGATCGGTCAAAAAATAAAAGTACAATAATTCCTACTAAGATGTATAAAATGAAAAGTAAAGATCAATTAAAAAATTCAGTGATTACATGTTTTAATCCTATCCTTTTTTGTAATTTTGGATAGATGCTGACTAATAATTAAAATACCTTGGTAAAATTTCTTTAAAACAACCTCATTATGAATAAATTATCGAGGAGACAATTTCTCGGGAAAAGTGCTTTGGGCCTCGGCTCAGCAGTTATCGTAAGCAAGATGCCTTTTGATTTAAGTACTAATGTAATTCCGGAACCTGTAAAAATGCCTGTCGGATTCCAGGTATGGACCGTAAAAGATCAGCTGGTTAAAGATTTCCCCGGAACTTTAAAAATGGTAGCTGATCAGGGTTATCAGAATGTTGAAATGTGTTCACCTCCCGGGTATGTGGATTCAGGTTTTGGACCGCTTATGAAACTTTCTGCCAAAGAGATGAAAAAGATTATTAATGATGCAGGACTGAGCTGCCCGAGCTGTCACTATGGAATGGATGAACTCAGGCAACACCTTGATGAACGTATTGAATTTGTGAAGAATATCTTCGTTGAAATGCAGCCCGATACCTTCAAAGAAAGTGCAGAATTTATCCAGAAAATTTAAGGATCAGATTATAGAATTTTTAAATTATCTTTTTTACTATACTAAAATGGCAAACACAAACAAAATTAATCGTCGCGAATTCCTTGGTACGGCTGCGGCCGCCTCATTGGCATTTACTGTTATTCCGAGACACGTCCTCGGAGGGCCGGGATATATTGCTCCCAGCGATAAAGTTACTTTGGGTTATATCGGTTGTGGCACTCAGGGTCTGAGAGAAATGGCTGAAATAATTACTAATCCCGCTTTACAGATTGTGGCAGTATGCGACCCGAATAAATTCAGTACAAACTATGTGGACTGGTCTCAAAATGATGTCCGTAATACTATTCGAAAAGTACTGGGTGATAATTCCTGGGGTGAGGCAATAAAAGGAATACCCGGTGGACGGGATATTGGACAGGAGCTCGTTCAGAAATACTATGGCAAGTCAAAAGATTCAGGTACTTATAAAGGATGTGCCTCATACGAAGACTTCAGAGAATTACTGGAAAAAGAAAAAGATCTGAATGCTATAAAGATAATGACCCCTGACCATCTTCACGGAACCGTGGCAATAGCTTCAATGAAAAAAGGAAAACATGTAGTCACACATAAACCTATTGCCAACAGGATGTATGAGGCAAAGCTGACTATCGCCACAGCTAAAAAAACGGGGGTCAGCACTAATCTTCTTGCCTGGAGTGATAAACCAGATAATGACAAAATCAAAAAATGGATTGACGAAGGCGCAATTGGCAAACTAAAAGAGATTCATAACTGGTCAAACAGGCCAATGTGGCCACAGTGGCAGGCTAATCCGACAGATAAACCACCTGTTCCAAAGGATTTTAACTGGGATCTTTGGCTTGGACCTGTTCCTGACCGTCCATACCATCCAAATTATACTAACGCTGTATTCCGCGGCTGGTATGATTTTGGCGCAGGAAGTATTGCTGATATGGGTCATTACAGCCTTTTTCCTCTTTTTCTGACTCTGGGGATTACAGCTCCTGCAGTAAGCGCGGAAGCATATGCCACGACCACGTGCGCTATGCAGGGAAATGTTTCGGCAGGTGTTAAGAATGACGTTGCATTCCCTTTATCGTGCATTATCAGGTTTAAATTTCAGGCTCAGGCTAATCTTCCTCCATTTGAACTTTTCTGGTATGATGGCGGAATGAAACCGATCATACCTGAACTTCCCAGTGGGCCGTTAAAAGCTGAAGGTTTGCTGTTTGTAGGTGACAAGGGAAGAATTGTAGCTGACTTCAGAGGTGAGAGACCGGTACTTATAACCGACGATAAAGTTATGTTGGACGCTCCTGCTACTTCAAAACGGGCATTACAGGACAGAGATGATGCATGGATCACCGCCTTCCGGAACAATACCCAATCGCCGGGAAGCTTTCTTTATGCCGGGCCCGTCACGGAAACAATACTTCTCGGTGGAGTAGCATTAAGGGCAGGTAAAAAGGTTGAATATGATACCGCGAATATGAAGATTACCAATTTGCCGGATGCTGATAAATACCTTGTAAGAGAATATCGCAAAGGCTGGGAACTCTAATATTCTTAATATTATATAAATGCGATAAAGAGGGTGCCTCAAAAGGACACCCTCATTTTTTATCATATACCAGAGTAGATTTTTTCTCTCCATCCTGCATTGTCAGAGAATATATGATCGAAAGTGTATTCGGATCAGTCAGACTCCAGACCTCGGCAGATTTCAAAACAGTTAACT
Source organism: Bacteroidales bacterium (assembly GCA_025358455.1). Taxonomy (GTDB): domain Bacteria; phylum Bacteroidota; class Bacteroidia; order Bacteroidales; family VadinHA17; genus LD21. Next base: position 27,602 of record JANYJP010000065.1, on the reverse strand, counting down.
CCCCGTTCCAATCAAAAGTTCTGGCTATCATAAAATTAAGTGCTTTCCTGTCAGCTGACCATGTAACTCTGGTTTTACTTTGTCCACGGCTGGATGTATTTGCACATTCTTTGCCATCGAGAGTATATTTATCATTTATGGGTACCGTTTTCCCGCTCAGGTTAATTCTTATTCTATCAACCGACATTTTATTGCCGGACTGATTAACAATTATCTGTGTTAAGCTCCGGAAACCGCGTCCCTCTTCAAATATACTCTTCGTGTCATTGAAAATCCAGGTACCTGAGAAATTTGCTTTTGCTCCCTGAGCGTTCAGGTTACCCTGAAGAAGGAAAAGAAAAAGCCAAACTATTACTGATGTTAATTGTCCCTTTCTCATAACTCACACCTTCTTCAATGCTTCCAGTACTCTTGCCGGAGTCATTGGCAATCTGAATATCCGGGCTCCGGTAGCATCAAAGACAGCATTGGCAATAACAGCACCAATAGCAATAATTGCAGGCTCTCCTCCACCTTGAGGAGCTTTATCCTTTCTTTCGAGTATTTCAGTTTCTATCTTCGGCAACCATGAAAACTTTGGAATCTGATAAGTATCAAATCCACGGTCCAGAATATTACCACCTTCAAAGAATACCTCTTCAGTAAAAGTATAGCCCAGGCCCATAGTAATGCAGCCTTCCATCTGGATTGTTGCACCTTCAGGATTAACGCACAAACCCATATCCTGAACACATGCAATGCGAATTACCTTAACTTTTCCTGTAGTTTTATCGACCCTGACTTCTGCCATATGTGCCACCCAGGTTCCTGCATCCGTACCGCATGCAATGCCTATTCCTCTTCCGCCTGGTGATTTACCTGCAACATAACCGAACTTTTTAGCAACGCCTTTCAGGCAATCAATCATCTTCTCATCTTTAAGGTTTTTAAGACGGAACTCAAGAGGATCAATTCCGGCAGCAGAGGCCATAATATCAATCTGAACCTCCCTCGCGAATGTGTTTGTATTTGCATTGGGTGCACGCCATGCACCGGTAGCAAATGGATGCATTTCGGGTCCGCCCCTGTCATTGGCAAAATGAGAAGTCTTTGCATTAGGAACATCATAGATTGTATCGGATCCTCTTGTTCCAGAGTAGTAAACGTTATAATCCCAGAATTTGATTAACCCATTTTTGTCAATGCCGGAATTAATTTTGATTACTCCGGCAGGATGGAAAGTATCGTAGAAAAACTCTTCATCACGAGTCCAGATTACCATAACCGGTTTCCCGGTAAGTTTGGCAAGTTTCGCTGCTTCAATTCCCTGCTGTGCCGGGGCTTTTCCTCCGAATCCGCCGCCAACAAATGGAGTTATAACTCTTACTTTTTCGCGGGGGAATCCAAGTTCCCGCACCAGGTTGTCCTGAAGACCAAAAGGCGATTGTGTTGAAGCCCAGACTGTCATTTTATCACCCTCGAGTTGTGCAAGAGCAGAATGTGTTTCAATAGGAGCATGAGCGAGGTAAGGGTCATCAAACCTCGATTCAAAAGTTTTGTCAGAGAGCTTACGACCAGCTTCAATATCTCCGTTCGTTTTGAGTACATTCAGCTTTGAATCGGCCTTAAGCATATAATCGAATATTGTCTTATCATTGACAGGCATTTCATTGAAGGAATACTCCGCTTTAATTTTGACTATTGCCTGATCAGCAAGGTCGCGGTTTTCATTCAATACTGCTACGAAATCGCCCTCATGTATTACTTTTGTTCCGGCAATTTTTTCTGCAGCGGATGTATCAACTGAGGTAAGCTTTGCCCCGTGCGACGGCGGCCGGAGTATTCTGGCAAAGAGCATCCCCGGCAATTTATAATCACCGGTATATTTTGCAGCTCCTGTAACTTTCAGCTTACCATCGGCATGGTTATACGATTTACCAACATACTTAAACTTTGTATAATCTTCAACTGAAGGTTTTACATCGAGGAATTTTTCAATTCTTTTACCCTTTGTCAGTTGAGCATAAGTCACCGATTTATTTGGATTTTTAGTATCAGCAATTATTCCTTCCCTGGCTTCAAGTTGTGTAACAGGTACTCCCAGCTCCTTTGATGCCAGGTCGAGAAGAACTCCTCTGGCTTCAGCAGCAGCAGCTCTCATACTTGGTCCGAACACCCTGGTACTCAGGGAGCCCCACGTACCCATATCCCATGGACAAAGGTCTGTATCACCCATTACCATCTTAACTTTTTCGAGCGGAACATTAAGCTCATCAGCCATCATCTGTGCCAATGATGTAATAATCCCCTGTCCCATTTCAATTTTACCGGTGAAACAGTTTACAGTTCCATCTTCTGCAATCTGAAGAAAAGCGTTATAATCCCGGGGCAGATTTCTTCCTTGTTGTGCCGGTAAGCCAAATAGCTCTATTGTACTCCATGGCCTGAATAAAATAATAATTCCTCCGCCGAGAAGTTTAAAAAAGCTCCTTCTTGGCATTCCATTACTTTTGGAGGTTAATAATGGTGCTGCAACTTTGGATGTTTCCTTTTTCATGATTACTTCCCTCCTTTCATTTCTTTTGAAGCTGTCTGTACCGCGTCAACGATACGCGTATGTGCTCCGCAGCGGCATAAGTTGTTTTCCATACCATCCTTAATCTCCTGAGTTGACGGAGAAGGATTTTTCAGTAACAGCCCTGCTGCATTCATGATCATTCCCGGGGTACAGAACCCGCACTGGAATGCGTCATGCTCAAGGAATGCCTTCTGAACAGGGTGCATGATGTCTTTATTAACCAGTCCTTCTATTGTTACCACCTTTTTGCCTGCTACCTCACCAACTGTCAATTGGCATGATCTGACCGGTTCATCGTCGATGAGAACAGTACATGAACCACAGAATCCCATACCACAACCATATTTGGTTCCGGTCAGACCAAAATGATTCCGCAGAACCCATAAAAGAGTCTGGCTGGTATCAAGCTGGGCTTCGGTCTTTTTCCCGTTAAGCTGAAAACTAATAGTCTCTTCCATATTTACATCTTTTGATTTAATTCCTTTTTATATTCTTCATAAGTATCAAAATCTCTTAGAATACCCGGCTCGTCTGTCTCAATTTCCAAAACATCGTCAGAGAATTTATGAGCCAGCGAGCGCAATCCTTCAGCGGGATCAAGAAATTCAATTTCACTGAAGTATCTTCTGTCAATCAGAATCGGATGTCCGCGTTTCTTTTTGTAAACGGGAATTACAATCCCTTTATTTGTTAATCTGTATTCCTCAATTACTTTATCTACAATTTGTGGTGTGATCAATGGCTGGTCGCCCTGAAAAACCATAGCTGCTTTCAAACCTGAAGGGAGATTCCTGAATCCGCATTTTATGGATGAGAGCATCCCTTCCCTGTAATGTTCATTATAACAATATTTTGCTGATGACTTATTTACAAGTGGTTCTAATTTTTCCCTCCCGGCTCCTAATACAACCATTGTATTATCAACATGCGAACATGAAACATTGCTTATTACATTCTCCAGCATGGTTCTACCATTGAAGAGAAGGAGCATTTTCGGAGATCCCATTCTCTTTGACTCACCTGCTGCAAGTATGACAGCCCAGATTTTATCCATACTGGCTATTTTTTCCTGTTTCGCACCAACACCAACTGAGCCGCAATGCTGACTGCTATCTCTTCAATTGTTACAGAATTAATATCCAGTCCTATTGGTGCGTAAATCGCATCCCATTGCTTTTCTGTTGCCAATCTGTTCTCTATAAAACTATTACGCATTGATACAATCTTCTTTTTGCTGCCAATCATTCCCGTATATGCCAATTTCGATCCGATACATTCTTTAAGAGCCTCAGCATCATCCTTATGCCCACGCGTTACAATAACAACATATGAATCATTGTCCTTCCTTAGATCCCGCATAGCTTCACCAATGTTTCTGACGATAATATGACTTGCATCAGGGATGTTTTCACTATTGGCATACTCCTGCCGGTCATCTATAACTGTAACTTCAAAATCAAGCATGCTTCCAATATGAGCAAGTGCTCTCCCGATATGACCTGCTCCGGCAATTATCAGCTTTGGAAGCGGGAAGAGCGGTTCAAGATAAAAGACTGATGAAGGTTCTTCTCCTTCTATTGCAATTTCCAAATCTTTATATTCAGATCGATCGCCGGCTAAAAGCATATTATGCACTATTGGTTCAATCTTTTCCAAAAATGCGACAGGGATATCCGGTTTGAAACTTTCGTCCATCCAATAACGGTTTATAAGGACTATCTTCTCTGTAAACCTGGTAACCATAGTAATCAGAACACCCGGTATTCCATTGGTTAATGATTGTTTAACCTGCTTAAATACTGAAAGGTAATTAGTGAGATTGGCATCAACAAGTATGCTGATCTGTCCGCCACAAATAGCCTCTTCAGTTTTTGAAATGTCATTAGCAAGATTAAACTGATAATGTCCTGATTCTCCAGTTAGCAGATCTTCCATGGCTATTTTCTGTACTTTGCCTTCGACAATTCCGCCACCAACAGTTCCTGATACAAGGCCTTTCTTATTGAATAATGCTGAACTACCCGGCTTCTGGGGTGTAGATCCCTGGGTGTTTGTTACGGTAGCCAAAACCAGTGGAAAATTATTGGTTTGAAGATCAAGAATCTGAAGATAAATGTTTTTCATATTCCTCTGAATCTTTTTAATAAAGTAAACGCCGGAATTGGGCTTTCATCTGTAACAAAGTTATTCTTTTTGAATTATTATTCATATTTTTATACGAAGTGATTTTGTGTGTAGATAAACAAAGTAAGCACTAAGGTTTAGATTCACAAATGATTTTTTTGACAGTATTAATTATAAAAAAAATAAGATTATGAAAACCAATCCATCCGGATTATTGATTTTATTTGCTTCGGCGGTACTTTTCCTGATTACCTGCAAGTCACCCGTTAATAACCAGGTTCAGAGAGTAGCTGACAACAGTTGGATTGAAGAATTGACCATCGCACAACTTCAGGCAGGGTATAAAGAAGGTAAATTCAGCGTTACAGATGTAGTAAAAACATATCTCGACAGGATTAAAGCAATTGACAAAAATGGTCCTGTACTGAATTCAGTAATTGAAATAAATCCGGATGCAATTCAGATAGCAGGAGAACTTGACAAGGAACTTGCTTCCGGAAAAAGCAGGGGGTCCTTGCATGGAGTTCCGGTAATACTTAAGGATAATATTGATACCCACGACAGGATGCCGACTACAGCAGGTGCGACCGCTCTGAATAGTTCATATCCGGTGGTTGATAGTTATGTTGCCAGAAAATTAAGAGAAGCAGGTGCTGTAATAATCGGGAAAGCGAACCTTAGTGAATGGGCAAATTTCCGTGGAATGATGTCGTCAAGCGGATGGAGCGGTGTAGGCGGACAAACGAAGAACCCGTATATTCTCGATCGTAACCCGTGTGGGTCCAGTGCAGGATCAGGAGTTGCTGTATCGGCTAACCTCTGTATGATGGCAATAGGAACTGAAACAAATGGTTCAATAGTATGCCCCTCAAATAACAATGGAGTGGTTGGTCTGAAACCAACAGTTGGTCTGATAAGCCGCTCAGGAATTATTCCGATTTCCTTCACACAGGATACTCCGGGCCCTATGGGAAGAACAGTTGAAGATGTGGCTATTACATTGGGAGCACTTACAGGTATCGATTCATCGGATTCCAAAACATTAGCATCAGAAGGAAAATACCTGACCGACTATACAAAATTTCTGAAGAAAGACGGTCTTAATGGCAAGAGGATAGGTCTTGTAAAAAAGTCGATGGGATTCTCTGATAAAGTTGATACTTTGATGAACAGGACAATTGCCTTTCTGAAAGCAAACGGAGCTACAATTGTTGATATTGAATTTCCAAAAGTTGATAAATATGAAGATGCTTCATTTGAAGTAATGCTGTATGAATTTAAGGATGGCCTGAATAAATATTTCGCAGGCCTCCCTGCCAATGCTTCTGTAAAAAGTCTTAAAGATCTAATCACATTCAATAAATCAGATACTGTTGAATTAAGGTATTTTGATCAGAAAATTCTTGAAATGGCTGAAAAGAAAGGAGATATTTCATCACCCGAATATAAAAAGGCTCTTGCAACAATGTTAAAAGCAACCCGGGAAGATGGGATAGATAAAGTAATGAATAGCAATAAGCTCGATGCAATTATGGCACCTACAGGTTCGCCTGCCTGGAAGACAGATCTGATCCTTGGAGATCATTTTGTCGGGGGAAGCTCCTCTCTTGCAGCAATATCAGGATATCCCGCAATAACAATACCCATGGGGTTTATTAATGATCTGCCCGTAGGTGTTACCTTTTACGGCAGAGCATGGAACGAACCTCAATTGCTTGAAATAGCTTATGGTTATGAGCAGGGGACAAAACACAGAAAAGCACCAAAATATATTGTTACTGATTGATTAACAATATTTTATAAAAAGAAGGGTTATTTCATAAACGATTTATGAAATAACCTGTTATTTTTTATTTTCTTCTTTTGGTTCAGTTTTTGGTTCAGTAGTTGTCTTATCCGGTTCGTCTTCCAAACGGGAAGCTTTTTTAAATTCTTTCATACCCTGTCCGATTCCTTTCATAAGTTCAGGAATTTTCCTTCCACCGAAAAGAAGCACCACCACAAGTAAAATCAACAGAATCTCTGTTGCTCCAAGATTTCCCATCTTATTAAATTTAAATTAACGAGCGAAGTTAATTATACTTCAGGTATTACCAAAAAAAAAGTTAATTCTGAACGTTAAATATTTCTTAAGATAAATCCGCAGCATGGTCAGAATATTCGCTATAAACCAATCTTCCTTTCAGATATCTAATCTTTTATTGGTATGATAGCAGAAGCGGATTCATTATCGATAAAAAGGTGAAAATCAGGATGCTGTTTCAAAATAGTAGCAGGTACAATTTCAGTGAAAGCTTCACGCGTACTGAAATCCAGGCACTGCAGGCACTTTAACTACTTTTAACAAATCAGGTACATTATCTGCTACGGCCACTTTAAAAAAATTTCTACCTTGTGGCAAATTATTATTTTTCCAAATGTCCAGAATATCGCTCTTACTTAGTACTGCTCTGCTGCTATGTGTAAATACTATAGTTTTTAGTCAGACCCGGGGAATAAACCGCGAAAAGTATCGCATAAACATTTTCAAGACAAATGATCCAATTAAAATAGATGGGCTACTTGATGAACCTGTATGGCAATCGGCAGATAAAGCAACTTCCTTCCAGAGAGTGCTGCCCACAGATACCGGTTTCGCGATAGCTCAGACAGAGGTAAAAGTTGCATATACAGAATCGACACTTTATGTGGGGATTATATGTTATGATCCGACACCTGGGAAACGTCCGGTTGAATCATTACGTCGTGACTTCAGTTTCATGAAGAATGATAACTTCATTGTATTTATTGATACATATAATGATCAGACAAATGGATTTGCATTTGGTGTTTCAGCAGCGGGAGCCCAATGGGACGGTGTTCAGGCTAACGGGGGGCTGGTAAATCTTGACTGGGATATAAAATGGAGATCAGCAGTTAAAAATTATGATGACCGATGGGTTGCTGAATTTGCTATTCCATTCCGCAGCATGCGTTATAAGGAAGGTACGCCGGAATGGGGAATTAATTTCAGCCGTCAGGATCTTAAAACCAGTGAAAAATCAAGCTGGGCACCAATGCCAAGGCAGTTTGCAACTGCCACGCTCGCATTTACAGGGTCACTGGTATGGGATAAACCGCTTCCGGCATCAGGTACAAGGTTTTCTCTTATACCTTATGTATCAGCAAAAACCACACAAAATAAGCAAGCAGGGGAAGGGTTTAAACCCACCGCCACAGCCGGTATTGATGCAAAGGTTATCCTTTCAACTTCAATGAACCTCGATCTGACAGTAAACCCTGATTATTCGCAGGTTGAAGTTGACAGGCAGGTAACAAACCTTGACCGTTTTGAATTGTTCTTTCCGGAAAAGAGGCAGTTCTACCTTGAGAACAGTGACCTCTTTGCAAATCTCGGAAAAGATAACCTCAGACCGTTTTTTTCACGGCGAGTCGGATTAACCAATCCTGTACAGGCAGGGGCACGATTGAGCGGAAAGATCGGGAAAGACTGGAGGATTGGATTAATGGATCTTCAAACAGGTGAAAAAGATGATGTACTTGCCGGAAATTATACTGTCGCTGCTCTGCAGCGCAGGGTATTCAGCCATTCCAACATCACAGCTTTTCTGGTTAATAAACAGGTAACGAATCTGACCAATGGTGATACCTCATTCACAGGTTATCGGTTCAGCCGCGTTGCCGGAGTGGAATACAATCTCGCAAGTGCAAATAACCACTGGACAGGAAAAACTTTTTACCATCAGTCATTTTACCCCGGCTCCACAAACAAATCTTCTGCGCTTGCAGCAAATTTAACCTATAGCACACAATACCTGAATGCTACTCTTAATCAGTCATGGGTCGGAGCTGATTATCTTGCAGAAGTCGGATACATAAGAAGAAAAGGATATTATGAGGTTAACCCTGTATTTCAGTATAAGTTTTATCCTTCTGATAGTAAGATTGCCAATCACGGACCAGTAATGAAATTTGACTTACTTTTTGATCCTTCGATGATACAAACTGACAGGGAAACACAGTTTTTGTATCAGGTTGAATGGATGAATAAAAGTATTCTGCAGGCAGATGTCAAACAAACGTTCCTGAAACTTCAGTTACCTTTTGATCCAACTAATACAGGAGCATTTCCTTTTGCCGCAAAAGAGAAGTTCAACTGGAAAGAAATGGGCATTTCGTTTGTGTCTGATATACGTAAACCTATTAATTTCCTCATCAGCAGCAGGTATGGCGGATATTTTAGCGGTACCAGAATGACGGTGAATGGAGAATTATACTATCGGGTTCAGCCTTATGGTAGTCTGGCTATCATATCTTCATATAATAATATATCCATGCCGTTGCCTTATAAAAGTGCGGAATTTTTCCTTATCGGACCAAGGCTGGATATTACATTTACTGATAAACTTTTCTTTACCAGTCTTTTGCAATACAACAACCAGATTAACAATTTGAATCTGAACCTTCGCTTCCAGTGGCGTTTTGCTCCTGTATCAGATCTGTTTATTGTTTATACAGAGAACTCCTTCCCCGGAGATTATCAAATTAAAAACAGGGGGCTTGTCGTTAAGTTATCTTACTGGTTTAATTAATAACCCATCGAAAAGAAAGATAAATATAAGGTCTGGTTTTTTGCAGGGGGGGAAACACGCAATAACAGATTTAACATGTTTACCGGGTCATTCATCAGCCTGATGAAACAGATAATGGGTGATGAATTCGGGTTTATCAGGGGAATTTATTATAAAACCGCGTTGATGAATGTTATATGGGCTCTGAACAATGCCCAGAAACCGATCAGTCATCCTGAAAACCAGAAAATTATATCAGCCGCTTTCTCTCAGATTATCTCAGCAGGACTTTCACCTGATACACAGCTGGTTATAACATCCTCAAGTTCAGGGAGCATTGTTGCGGCCCAAACGGCCTGTTACATGGCTGAAAGAAACAGGAATAATATCTATTTAAGTAAACCATTTCATCTTGTTTTGGGTGCAAGCATGATTTCACCTGAATCGGAATTGTTTAAACAACTAATAAGTTACCAGGAAGAAGGCGCTATTGGTACTATATTACACGAGGAGGTTCAGGATGAAGGTGATACTTCCGCTGGTGTCGGAGGATCTTCAATTCTGGAAGCATACACTAATGCCTTTGGTTTGATGTTCCCTCTTTTTTCAAGGAAGTATAATGGTCCGTCTTTTCTAAATACCCATCCGGAAAATGGTCATATACATCGTAAAAGATCAAAGACAGTTCAGAAAGCAATTGATTATATTGAAATTATCCTTATCAGGAATAAACTTGCCGGCGATCATTACAGGGAAATTGCAGAAATTACACTGAAGAATTAGATAAGTATAGAGCCAATCTCTAATTACTTTTAATTACTATTTTAATGCACACTATTTTTCTTCGTTTTCCTTCATCATCATTTCTTTCATACTCATCCCGGCATAATTCTTAATGTAATATCCCTCTGTGCTTTTACTGAAATTTGTTTTTTCAATACTGACAACTTTCATACCTGTTCCGCTTTTCCCTCCTGTTTCTGTAAAATCCATTTCAATAAGCAGGTAGTTTTTCTGCGTCAGACCCAATCCGATCATATTGTTCGGATGTGACTGGCTCATTTTAGATTGAGACTGTCCTGCAGCCATGTTTCCCATCCCTAAAGAGAACATCATTTCCGGATCGAAATCTACTTTTGCATACCATACGCTCATTGTCCCGGAATGTTCCTTTCCATTTTCTTCTTTGGTAAAGTGTTTGGAATATTCTTCTGCGGAATATCCAAAAACCTGTTTAGTTTTTCCTGTCCTGATAAAATTATCCAGATCGTTGGGTTTCTTCTTCTCAGCTTCCGGGTTGTCCTTCTTTGGCATATTTTTCGCAAGTGCAGCTATTGCTTCTCCGCTGCCTTTCATCATGCTGCGCATATCCATTACTTTTAAAACCTTTCGGGTTTTGTCTGAATTATTTGGAACAGGTTCTTCTCCAAAAGTTATCATCAAACCATCTTTGGTTCGTATCATGAAGTCTCTTTTCTGATCTTTTTGACTATCAGGAGTCTCCACACTCATATAATCACCATTTTTAGTGAAGTAATAAATGGCAGTTTCAGGAGCTTTCTTCTCCTCATTGTTTATTTCATAAATCACTTTATTGTCGAAATGGTAAGCTGAAGGAACCTTGTATTCCGGTGACTTTGCAGTCTCCTGTGCACTTGTTCTTAGAACACTAAGCACTATTATGATTAACAGATAAGCTATTTTTTTCATTAAGTTTATTGTTTAAAATTTATAATATTATCGATAACAATTAGATTAATATCCTATTTAGAGAAAAGCATAATTAGAAAAGGGAATTTCTTTTACATTAAACTATAATAGGTAACGAACAATCGGGAATGTAAAAAGTTATTAGAACCAGGGGGGAATAATGATAATTAATCTGATAAAGTGGTAGTTAACCACCGAAACAGTTACAGAGTCCTTATACAATCAGTTGTAAAACAGTTATTTGATCAGAAAATCCAGCATAGGTTTATTACCCAGAAAGGCGATCAGGTTGTCATTTTTCTTAAGTTGGCCTACACCGGATGGAGTACCTGTGAATATCAGGTCGCCGGTTTTAAGTGTAAAGAATTTTGATACATATTCGATTATCTCGTTATACCCGAATATCATATCGGAAGTGTTGCTTTTCTGTACAATATTTCCGTTGATCTCAAGTCTGAAATCGAGGTCATTCATATCTTTAATACTGCTTACAGGGATGAAATTTCCTACAGGAGCAGCGCCATCGAAGCACTTCGACAGTTCCCATGGCATACCTGCCTTAACAAGGCGGTTCTGCGTATCACGGGCTGTTATATCAATACCAAGAGTGACTTCATCATAGTACCGTGGAGCGAATTTTGCCAGGATGCCTTTACCCAGCTTACTTATTTTAATAACAACTTCAACTTCATAGTGTACGTTATCTGAAAACCCCGGCAGAAAGAATGGCTTGTTATTTTTAAGAAGAGATGAATCTGGTTTAAGAAATACTACCGGTTCCACTGGTATTGGCCAACCCAGCTCCAGTGCATGCTTCCGGTAGTTAAGTCCAATACAGATGATCTTCATATTATCCCTGTGTTTTTCCGAATGATCTTAATTTAATCTCGGTAAGAACTTTTTTTGTATAAAGCGGGAATTCCCCATTCATCATCCACGAATAGTAAGCCGGCTCTTCCGAGAAGACTGTTTCCACTGGTTTGCCTTTATGCTTTCCGAAATTGAAAACTTCCACCCCGTTTTCATCAAGAATGATCCGTCCGGCAAAATCAACGTTGCTGTTAAATGAACTGAAGTCAGCAAGCTTCTCTATATCATTTTCAAGATCGGTGTACCTGTCGAGCTGCGACTTCAGAACCTCAAAGGTAGCAGCAGTATCGGCTTTTGCACCGTGAGCTCCTTCAAGCTCTTTTTTGCAATAGAAAAGATAAGCTGCAGACAGAGTGCGTTGTTCTTTCTTATGAAAAATAACCTGAACATCAACATACCTTCGCTTTTTGAAATTAAAGTCAATATTTACCCTCAGGAATTCTTCAGCGAGAACGGGGATATCAAATTTGATGGCATTATAGCCGGCAAGGTCGCATCCCTCCAGAAAAAGTGCAAGGTTTTTCCCTACTTCTTTAAAAGAAGGTGAATTTGCAACGTCCGCATCTGTAATGCCATGTATAGCAGTAGTTTTAGGTGGAATGGGGATTTCGGGGTTAACCCGAGTTGTCATCCACTCCTCTTTACCATTAGGACTGATCTTAAGTACCGACAGTTCAACAATCCGGTCAGTTGTAACATTTATACCCGTAGTCTCAAGATCAATAAAGGCTATAGATTTTTTAAGATTTAGATTCAATGGTTAAGCATTTATCATCATTGGCATAAGAAGCATCAGAAGATCTTCTGATTCATTATCGGCAATAACGGGAAGAAACAGTCCGGCTCTTGTAGGGTCGGCAAGCTCAATCATTACGTCCTGCGATGTAATATTGGCAAGAATCTCTAACAGAAAGACCGATTTGAAACCAATCTCAATCTCTTCTCCTTCGTACTGGCATTTGATCCTTTCATAGGCGGAAATAGAAAAATCAATATCCTGTGCTGACACCGTAACCTGGTTGCCTTTAAGCTGAAGCTTCACAAGATTGCTTGCCTGATTTGAGAATACTGAAACTCTCTTGAGAGTATTGTAAAACTCAACCCTGTCAATTGTGATCTTACGTGGGTTATTTTTAGGTATAACTGAATTATAATTAGGGTAGTTTCCTTCAACAAGCCGGCAAACAACCTTATAATCGCTGAGATTGAAAAATGCATTTTTATCATCAAACTCAACTGTTACCGGACCCTCTTCCCTGGGCAAAATATTCTTAAGCAGCGAAGCCGGTTTCTTAGGAAGAATAAAAGTAGCATTGTCATCAGCATGTGCATCGGTTCTCTGATACCTTACAAGTTTATGTGCATCAGATGCCACGAAAGTTATCTTATCGGTTGATGCCTCAACGAAGATACCTCCCATAACCGGTCGAAGTTCATCATCAGCCGTTGCAAATAATGTTTTAGAAATACCTGCAAGCAGAACGTCAGCATTTATATTAAACAGAATTTTCTTTTCCTTTTTTATTGCAGGTAATGCGGGAAAATCGATCCCATTCTGCCCTACAACATTGAACTTTCCATTTTCAGAGCTTATAACCACTGCCATCGTTTTCATGTCGATATCAAATGTCAGGGGCTGTACCGAAAATTCTTTTAATGTGTCAAGTAATATTCTTGCAGGGAGGGCAATTGTACCATCACCATCAGTATTTTCAAGCTTCATTCGTGTAATCAGCGTTGATTCAAGGTCGGAGGCAGTAATTTCAAGATCGTTTCCTGAAAGATTAAAAAGAAAATTATCAAGTATCGGAAGTGTATTCTTCGAACTGATTACCCTGCTTATTGCCTGCAGATGACCTAGAAGTTCCGAGCTGGATACTACAAATTTCATATTGGTATCGTTTTAAGTTGATTAATCGATTTTCAAATTATTCTATTTTAGTCTGAATGAATGAATTGGACTCTGGTTTCTGTTCAATTCACAATTACCAATATTACAAAAAAAAACTATTACCTCAAATAAATATTTATTCAGGAAAGAAATAAGATCTCTTCTTAAGAATCGGGTCCACATCAAAATACCTGATAATAAATAGCTCATCCATTGTCTGAATGTTACCAAATAGTCTGTCGCTGTCTTTTATTCCCGATTTATTATCACCGTTCAGTCTCTCCCATAAAGTCAGAATTGTCTTTGTTCCCTTTGTTGAGATCACTGTGATCCTGTATAAAGGTTTTTGTGATTCAATGATTTTCTGTTCAGTTTTTTCAACTTCAAGTGCCCATGATTCAAATGGTATCCATGTAAAATATGAGAGATAGCGGGTAACAAGAGTTGAATCCCATCCATTAAGAGCCTTTTCTCTGTCAGATAGAATATAATGGTGATTCTTATTGATAACAGAGAAAGAGTTTGTTTCATCAGAAAGGTTCTCAAAATCTACAGAGGCAATCTCAGAAGGCAGAAGATTAAATATTGTATAGGGTTTCCAGAACAACTCATCAAGAGTAAATCCGGAACCAATGTTACCATCATAACCAGGCACATAAACAATAAAAGGCTTTGATCCTTCTCTCATTTTCATAATGTTACCATAAATATTTGACCTGGTTTTGTAAACCAGAAAACTCCTGATGAGTTTTCTTTTTTCAAAAACTTTTACTTTTACGGGAACTATTTCTTTTCCGATAACTTCTGAATAAAACAGCTCTGAAGATACAGGTGATTTAATTTTGATTTCCTTTAAAATCCTGATCATAAAAAGAATTCCGCTTCTTCTGGTTTCTGACTTTCCATTAAGCAACCACGATTCCCCCTCCTTTTCAAGAGAGATATTCTGCCGTCCTTGAGATAATTCTATCCGTGTTATTTCTTTTTTAGGATCGGAGGCGAATGAATTGTTGATCTTTCCGAATGGGGATCTGTTTCTGAATAAAAACAGAAACAGTATAAGTATTGCTATTGCTACAAATACACCGCTGAAAAGTGATTTTTTCATCTTTAATATTTCAAAGCATGCATCTTTTTATCGTGGATTTCTGATTTGAACCTGAAACTGTAAGCATGATAAATCCAAATCCGGAACCCTCATTACAGACCGTTTAATACCTTGTGTAATTTCTTTTCCTGATATAGCCATAGAATAATCCACCAAGGATTACGAGAAGAACAGGACCTGCAATATTAATTACCTGCCACTTGAGTTTTTCAGCTTTTATCTTTGTGGCATTCAGAAGCCTTAACTTCAGTTCTCTCGATCGCAGTTCCATAATACCATTATCATCAACAAGGTAATTGAGACAATTTATAAGGAAATCACTGTTGCCATATATCAGCTGGGGGTTATATTTATCCTGACCCAGTTTTAGAGGTGTTTCATTCAAACCGACTCTTCTCACTTCATTTTTAATAATATCAGCATCTGCAATAACAATAATCCTTGTTTTACGGCTTTCTGTCTTAATTCTGAAATTTTTATCACCGGTAATACTGCTTATCATCCTGTTTTTAAAAGCAGACGGAAAGATCCCTTCAAGCAAAACAGCCACAGGAAGATATGATTTGTTATATTCTTTTTCATCCGGTGTGATCTCTGCTTCCTTAAGACTGATAATAAGTGGAGGTGAAAGTGTCCGGCTGTATTTTGATGTAGTCAGCAGGATTTTTTTATGAATCGCCGGATCGAGGCCTACCGTATCAATAAAGTTCGTGAACTCTCCTTTTACCCTATTCAGGTTTCTTGTAATCGGGCTATTAACTGAAGGTGTTAATAACGGATAATAAACCCATGGCGCCGGAACTAATTGCGGCCTGCCTTCGCTTCCTGTAACTTTCAGTCTTATCACCTGACATTCAAGATCCTGGACAATAGCCGGATTTACCCGTGCTCCGTACCTGAATAACTGATCTTCAATATTTAATGGCCTGTAAAGTCCGGCTGTTTCACCATTCACCAGGCTATCGGAGTTAACAGCAATTTCATCGAACAGCCACATAACTTTACCCCCATTCATAATGTACTGATCTATAACAAGTTTATCAGCTTCACTGAATTCCTTTTCCGGCCCTGCAATAACTACGGCTGCATATCTATCCAGAACACCTTGCTTTCCTCCGATGATGCCCCTGTCAATAGTAAAAAACTTTGCCATATTCAATGTAATATCCGCGGTCTCTATCTCTGGTATTTCACCGTGACCCTCTAAAAAGGCAACCTTATAAATTGTATCGGCACTTAATGTACTTATCGTTTGAATCATCTCATATTCAAGGCCTTCCATGGAATGCAGAATATTCTGTTCATAGGGTATGGCAGGATTATTATTAAGAAAATTTACAGGAACTTCAATACCATTGTAGTTTACTATCATCCCCGGAAAAATTATTTTTTGAGTTGATCCGCCCTCAGAATCACCTGCTTTCAGCTCAATTGGGGTTAATCCTTTCTTTACAAGAGCCTGATATTGCTCATTTCTCTTTTTGGCATTAATCCCATCTGACGGATTAATGAATTCATAATCAATCTTTCTCCCGGATGCTATTCTGAACTCATCAAGCATATCACTGACTGATCTTTTAAGCCGTTTAAGAGGAATAGGAATATCCCCATCAAGGTACACCTGAATATATATGTCGTTTTTTATCCGGGAGAGAACTTTTCTCGTGGGTACAGACAGACTGAATCTTTTGTCTTCAGTAAGGTCCACCCTTAACCTGACAAACAGGCTGGCCGAAGCCAGAATAATAATCATTACAACTGAAAGAATGAATCTTATCCAGCTCTTTGTTTTTAAATTATTTGAATGAAAAAGATCTGCCATTCATTAACTTTTATTCCTCCATCTCCGCGACAGAAGTTGAAATACTGTGAATTCATTAAAAATAACTATAACAGCAATAAAATAAGCAACATCTTTAATGTCAATAACGCCTCTGCTGATGGATTTATAGTGTTCATTTATGCCAAGTCTGATCACAAATTCGTCCAGATTTTTTAATCCCGGCAGATATGCGAATGAATCCAATCCAATGAAAAGAACAAAACAGATAAGTACCGCAATTATAAATGCAATTACCTGGTTATCTGTAAGAGACGAAGCAAATATTCCTGCTGAGGCATATACTGAAGCAAGAAAAAACAGACCTATGAAGGCACCCAAAGTACCTCCTTTATCAAGGTTACCTGGTGTTTCGCCAAGAAGATAAACTGAAATATAATATATTAGTCCTGGAAGAAGGGCCAGAAGAACAAGCGCAACAGAGGCAAGGTATTTGCCGTAAATAATTCCCCGTTCAGTAACCGGCTTTGAGTAAATCAGTTCAATGGTACCAAGCCGTTTTTCCTCTGCAATCATTCTCATAGTTACAGCTGGCACCAGGAACAGAAATACCCATGGAGAAATGAAAAACAACGTATCAAGGCCTGCAAAACCGCTGTCAAAAATATTCCATTCCCCGGGGAATACCCACATAAACATACTGTTAACCAGAAGGAAAAAGATAATCACTATATAACCGGTAAGGTTACTGAAAAAACCGCTTATCTCCTTTCTGAAAATGGCAAACATTTTTAAATATTTGTTTCTTTGGTATTTACAACTAATTAAATCACATTATCTTACAGCGTATTCTTATAGATGTTTTTATGCATTCACTTACATTTATACCCCCATTTACTCTAAGAATTCATGGTAAATTTACTGCATTTTTTATATCCGAAATCATAACGCCGGAATAATAAAAATCAATAATTTCCATGTAATTAAACCCTTTTGATGCCATCACCATTGCTCCTTCCTGGCAAAGTCCTACGCCATGTCCATAACCTCTTCCGCGGAGTATAACAGAATCGCCTTCAGTAACAACTGAGAAAAACGTGGAGCGCAGGTTCTTATCAGCTCTGATGGTCGTTAGAGGTATTTTAAATGTACCAACCTGGTAATCTGACATTCTGGAATTTTGTGAGAAGCTGAATACTGGTTTATCATCCGTCAAACCAGAATAACCTGATTTCCTGATAAATTCCATCCATTCATTTACACTAAACTTTTTTTGCCAGATTGCATTTTTTGAATTTATGCAATATGGATCGACAACCTTTCTAAGGTATGTCTGACTGCTTAACCACACATCTTCTGAAGAGGCTGTCTCTCCGCCACAATTTGAATGAAATGCGGAGATTATGAGTAAGCTGTCATGATCAAGAATTACCAGTCCTTTTGTTTCCAGAGCAGCCTTATTAAGGATTGAATCGGAAGATGTTCCGTTAAACGCCTGGCAATGTGTATTATCACATAGGTTATACCCATCAGATTTATGCTTATCAAGGTATCTGTACATATAAGTCCTGGTGATAACAGCCTGTGATTTAAAGTACTCTATGTTTTTCCCGCTTCCTCCTTCAGCCTTAACCACACCTGCAATATATTTTTCCACATCACAGGTATTTATAAGTACCAAAGTTCCGAGGTCAGGGAAACAGCGAAGATCTCCTGAATAATATTGTTTTACAGGTGTTGAACCATTTACTCTGAGAGAGAATGAATCATTACCAGTCTGGGAGGAAAATAAAATTGAATCGGAAATAAACCCGGATGAATCTCTTGTTTTAATTAACAATATCCCATCAAACCTGGAGATAAATACCGATTCACCTTTTGCAACGACAATGCTATCCCTGTTAAAAGCGCATATTTTATAATTTCCATTGGTTACTGAAAACACGGCAGATTCAGGTGATTGGTTCGCAAACAACCGTATTTTTACCTGGGATGAAACCGCAATATTAATGACAGTTAAAAATAAGCTCATTATTATTTTCAGTCTTCCCATAAGTCGTGTGTCGTGCGTGTCGTGCGTCGTGCGCCGTGTGTCGTGCGCCGTGTGTCGTGCGTCTTTTATTCTTAGTCAGCCTCCCCAAGTTCCTCCACCATTTCCCTTGCAATCCTTCCTGAAGCACCAGCCGGCCCCAGTTTGTCCTTCAGGATTTTGTAATCGGATAGTATTTTTTCTCTTTTTATTCCTCCGGGCAGAATAGCTTTAAGTTCAGTTAAAATACTTTTCTCACTGAGGTCATACTGCACTAATTCTTTAACCACTTCTGAATTCATTATCAGATTAACAAGAGAAATATATTTGACCTTAATAACCACCCATGCAATCAGCATTGACAGAAAATCACCCTTGTAGCAAACAACTTGCGGCGTACCGTGCAATGCTGCTTCAAGTGTTGCAGTGCCGGAAGTTACAAGAGCTGCCTCTGATACATGCAAAACCTCATAAGTCTTTTCCTTGATCAGTTTAACATCGTAATTGCCAATGATTTTATTATATAGTTCATCCGGTATGTTTTTAACTCCTGCAAGCACAAACTGATAATTGGCAAAATTTGGTACCACCTTTAATATCTCCGGCAGGATAAGCTCTATTTCACTTCTGCGGCTTCCGGCCAACAATGCAATAACTGGTTTATCATTTATACCCAGGGATATGCACATATCTTTTTTGGGGAGATACGATGAAACTCTTTTTTCGGTTTCGTCAACAAGTGGATTTCCATAATAATTCACGAAAATACCATGCTTTTTGTAAAAGTCCACCTCGAACGGGAAAATGATGAACATCCGGTCGATATATTTTTTAATCTTCTTCACTCTGCCTTCATTCCATGCCCATAATTTTGGAGAAATGTAATAAAAGGTTTTATACCCTGCTTTTTTAGCAAATTCTGCTATTCTTAAGTTAAAGCCCGGATAATCTATAAGAATTATAACATCTGGTTTATATTCCTCTATTTGTTGCTTACAATGCTTAAGGTTTTTGGATATTGCTCCCAGATTTTTAAGAACAGCAACGAAGCCCATGAAGGCCATTTTTTTGTAATGAACCAGGAGTTTTGCCCCGGCAGATTCCATAAGATCTCCACCCCAGCAAAAAATCTCTGCTCTTTCGTCAGACTCAAAAAGTCCTTTGATCAGGTTTGATCCGTGAAGGTCACCTGATTGTTCTCCTGCAATTATGAAATATCTCATCCGAAAAATTTTACAGAGAATACAATTACTGCCCAAACTATTGTCATGGCAAGCACTCCCCGTGATGCGCGAAGCATATCGAACCGGTTAAAGATCAGAAAGATTAATAGGTTGGGGAATACACACAAGGTAATTGCATGTGTAATTATATTTGATTCCGCAATTCTGGCAAGATACGAATGAAGAGTCAGATGTCCCGATGAAAAGAGAAAAATTATCAATCCTACAATCAGAGGAAGAATCAGTCCGGGAATTAATCCGGTTATTACTTTATCATATTTTTCAGCGGAAGTCATTTTTTGAATCTTTCCTTAAGTTTATCAATATACCAGTGTGCAGTCATATCAACAGTAACCGGAACTACCGAAACAAAATTATTCGCGATTGCCCATTCATCTGTGTCTGTTGCTTCCGGTTCATGATTTTTAAATATCCCTGTCAGCCAGTAATATGTTTTTCCCATAGGATCTTTCCTCTTTTCAAACTCCTCTTTCCAGTTTCCTTTTGACTGACGGCATATTTTCATTCCCTTTATTTCACCTTTTTTCGCTGCAGGTATATTTACATTCAGACATACACCCGGAGGTAATGGCTCTGATGCGAGCTTTTTCATAACTATACGAATGTATTTTTTACATATAGTAAAATCAGCAGTGGGTGAAAAGTTATCAAGAGAAAATCCTACGGAACTGATGCCATAAAGACAGCCTTCAATTGCCGCGGCCATTGTACCTGAATAAAGAACGCTTACAGATGCATTTGATCCGTGATTTATTCCGGAAGCAACCCAATCAGGAGCTCTTTCAAGCAATTGATTAACAGCTAGTTTTATGCTGTCAGTAGGGGTTCCGTTACAGGCATAGATCCGGTGTTTGTCATTCTCTTCCAGAAGTTTAACACGAAGAGGAGTCTTAACTGTCAGGGCCTGTGACATTCCGGACATACTCTCCTGAGTTGATACAAGTACAACCTTTCCGAACTCCTCCATTACCTCAAGAAGCGTTTTTAATCCCGCGGCGTATAAACCATCATCATTTGTTAAAAGAATCAGTTTATCATCTTTTTCAATAACCATAAATAATTTGTTTGAGTTACAAATATAGATAAATTAGAAACATTATTCCGGTCATATCGTGGAACTGCTCCGCGGTACTGAGATATGCCCGCTAATGATCCAGGAAGAGGTCGTAGTCTATTTTCGACACTACAACTAATCCAAATATTGACTTAGTCTAATTTTAAAGTGGTCTTTTATTAGTGTCGGCAAGTTACATTGTTCAATATTTAAAATGGAGCAAACAGCTGGCAGTTTTTTGAATACTTTATTGTCATTCTCAGCACTTGTTTCTTCCGTAACTAGCAGAGGATTATCAAGCCCTAAATCATTTGATTCATTATAGCAATATAAAATAAGTTTTGCGTCAGCTTAATCAAGATATTCATTCCTCTTTTGTTCATATTCAATTGATGAGAGTCTATTTTTTAATTGAACCTGGCATAGTTGATTATCCAGAATATTAAAGAATTTTTTTGTCGGCAAAAGCTCATCAGTTTTAAAATGTCTTTTTTTGTCCTGTAAGAATTCGAGATCCTTAATTATCTGTTCCTTTGACAAATATCTAGACTCTTCGAATACTTTATCAATTAATAAAATGCTACCGTTGTCAATCTTGTTTTTGAAAAATTCTTTTAATAAATCCTCTTTATCAAAGGGTCGATAGTATTTTACTAAAGCAAGTAATGAGCTAGTATCAATAAGGATTCTCATTGCAAGAAAAGTTCTAGTTTATTTGGCTTTAGGTTTAATCTTCTGCAAAATTCAACTTCATTTATTATCCCCTCCAAATATGCGAATTGCATCGTTTTTAAAAGTAAAGGGGACTGGATCGGCTTAGGAGATGATCCTTTTGGCTTTCTACCCTCAGCCTTATCAAGTTCTTTTCTAATTTTTTCCGCATCCTCCTTATCTTTGTACTTTACATAGAGGTCTTCTTTAATGGTATCATTCTTTGCCGATGCACTCTCTAAATTCATAATTACAGTCGAGTATTCTTGAGCAAGGAAGTAGAAGGCAAAATCATTGCACCATTTCTCTAGTTTTTTAATATCACAAATTAAGAATAATTATCGTTAATATCAAAACAAGATGATTTATCAGACAATATTGCCGACTCCGCTTGCATTATAACAGCACCGGCGGTTTAATTAGGTGCCGTCTGAGTCACAGTGCCGCATTTTTCGCAAAGTCCCGATAAGTTGACTCTAAAGCTGGAAATCTAACATAATAATATAAGAAACTCTTACACTCATTCCCCTGAGTTTTCCAGGAGACCATTTTGGTGATGATTTAACTGTCTTTATGGCTTCGTTATCTATTAATGGGTCAACTCCTTTTGCCACTTTAACATTTGAAACAGTGCCATCATTCTCTACAATAAAAGTTATATATACTTTACCTTGTATCCCATTAATAGTGGCTTCTTCCGGATACTTGGTTTTCTTCTGAACCCATTCCCGGAATTTGTTAATATCTCCTCCTTTGAATGTCGGCATAATATCCACCGACGAATAGCTACCATCTCCGCCACCTCCACCAGTTCCGCCTTCAACACCACCTGAGTAATTACCTGTCCCATTCACACTACCATTATCAGAACCATTAATATCGCCTATATCTCCTAAATCCAACCCTGTGGAATCAGATTTTTCTTCAGCTGGCTTTTCAATTGGAAGAATTGAATCAACAACGTTGGGGGCAACATATGAGTTTTCCGCATTTCTTAAAACTGAGGATTTTAATCGAGGCAACAATGGAGGAGGTGGCATCTCAGGAATACCACTTGGCCCGGGAGGTTTTAAATTCTCCATTGTTACAAATAAAGAGGAATATACTTCTTTACTTTTTTGTGCAGGTTTACTCAAGAAGGGAATTAACACTGTGATGCTCCCAAATAAAACAGCCAGAATAATGGATATCACAACTACACGGTTGTATCTTTTTCTTAGGAGATATGCACCATATTCCTTATTCAGTTTTTCAAAGATAATATCATCAAAATCAGGTGTCTGCATATTTAAGGCTTAAGTCTCATTTTTCTCACTGTGAATTTAAAGTATTGCGATCCTAATAAACCATTACCATCAACACCTTCTATTCTGCCGATAAAATCAGTATTAATATCAGAGCAAAAGAAACTTAGAGTAGCTTCTCCATTTTCATCTGTGATAACCGATGGCTCCCAAAGAAGGGTATTACGGAAATCAGGTATTATAGCTTCTTCTGTTTTCTGATCATAGTTTGGTTTGTAAAATTCCCGATTACCATAATAAGCCTTAATCCTCGACAAATTATTTATCTTCAACAATTCATTTTCTGAATAGTGAGGCCGCCAGTATGTTATAATTCGCGTGTGTACACCCGGGGTGTTATTGTCATAAATTACCATATATTGATGACCCTGTATCGGTTTTGAAGAACCTTGATCACTATGGTCATGATTTGGACAATTCAAAATACCATATCTACAGACATAGTCATCATCCGCTTTATCCATTTCAATATTATCCAGAAATCCCAGATATTTTCCCCTGACTGTTTTTGCTTTTTGTCCTCTGATGGTAACCTCCTTTATTTGGATAACATCAGACTCTATCTTATATAAGTTGGTAGTGTTATTGTTTTCATTTATCATTTCAGGCAATGGGTATGTAATTTCAGTATTTTTCAATAGCCGGTTAATTGTTTCAAAAGGGTTCTTAAATTTGATATGGAAATTAAATTCAGGAGTTGCTAAAGGATCCCATGATTTTTTTTGGCGTTTAGATTCATAAGGTCCAAATGGTTTCAGATAAACATAGTCATTTTCCCATTCTTTCAAGCGGTCTGCAGAAACATAAAAGTTCCCTGCCGAATCTGCTGGTATTACAACCTTAATACTATCCTTGTTCGGGGAAAAAGCCATAACGAATAAATGCTCCTTGAGAATCTTTTTTTTCATGTTCGGATAATAAATTTCCCCTTTTATCCCATCAAAAATTATTTTTCCACCTGTATCTCGTAATTTTTCAAGGGTTGGTTCATTCCATACATACTTTCTCCATCCTTGTGTCAACATTAGTAAATCCAAAGCTACATCACTGTCTTTACTATTGCCATTGAAATAAAAAGATGGGTTATATATTTTACCCTTTAACTGACTAGAAAGATAATAATGTGTAAGAATGTTATTTGCGTCATTAGAATTTTGATATAGTTTATCAAAAATACTTACTCCAAGATTTGCCTTTATTGGTTGTCCATATTCATCTTTTACAGATATCATCAAGGTTGCTTTTCCTCTGGTGGGGTATATTTCTTTTGATAAGTGTGTGGTTATATTAAGTTTCTGGTCCTTATTAATATAAATGAGTCTCTCAGCTACAGGTATCAAATTGCTATTAAACATTGTTACTTCAGCAATACCCTGAGGAAGACCTGCAAGAGGAACTTTTATTATTAAGACATTTGTTAGTTTGGCTGAAGTCATTCCATAAACAATCCCCCTACATTGAATCCTTAAATAGATGGAATCTGTATTAGGACCGGGACTTTGAGTTACTTTAAAAGAGAGTGATTCATTGTCTCTGGCAATTAATCGCATGGAAATCCCATTAGGATAAATTTCAGGTAAATAAAAAATGCTATCTATTGAAGGATTAAATAATCGAATTGTGTACTTTTTCCCAAGACTTGGTTTAAAGTTAAGACTTCCCATCCCGGCATGAAAACTTTTAAAAGTCAGTAGAGGAGTAGAATCTTCATATAAAGTACCCGTAATATCACAAGGCAATCCACTTATTTTTACTGCCTTAAAGGCCAATTTACTATAAATTCCAGATACTAGATTTCCACCTTCAGGAAATGTTGTGAATTGTACAGTCTTAATCATTTCAGGTATCGAGATAACTTTAGATTCTTGAGTTATATCTGTTTTTATTCTTATTTTTCTAACAGCGCTAAATTCAGTTATATCGTTAAAAATTGAGTGAGGAGTAAATGCTTCAAGGAGGTAGTCACCTTCAGGAAGAGCAGATTCGAGATAAACCCTCCCGTCCGCAAAACCATTTTGAATTTCATATTTTTCTTGCCAGACAATTTTTTTATTGTCCTCTTTAACTAATTGAAGGTAAAGAGTATTACTTAGTAATGAAGGAATCAATGTTTGTGAATTGAGCAAATAAACTTTAAACCAAAGATCTTCGCCTGTTTCATAGATATCTTTACTTGTTTGGATATAAGCAGACTCTGGCGGTGCATTAGTAGCCAGTGAATCCAATCTTTCTGCAAGTTCAATCTGTTTGGAACTATAGGTTTGAGCCTGAAGAGGGAAATGCAAAACAAGGATTAAAATCAATAAAAGAAAATGCTTTCTTTTCATAGGATTATCTACTTCTGTTGATTAACTGTTAACATATTAACAGCAAAACCTATTCCAAATATCATTCTTATACTTCCTTTACTACTCATACCTCAGTGCATCGACCGGATTTCTGTTCGCGGCTTTATACGATTGAAAACCTACTGTCATCAGTGCGATAAGGAGAACAATCAGGCCAACAACAGCAAAAATCCATGGATTTAAAGTAGTCCGGTATGCATAATTATGCAACCATTGATTCATGATATACCAGGCAACCGGGCATGCAATTATAATTGAAATCACTACCCATATAATATATTCTCCTGATATCAATGTGAATATTTCATTGGACTTTGCCCCATTTATTTTCCTTATTCCTATCTCTTTTGTACGTCGTGCTGTCATAAATGCAGACAGTCCTAAAAGACCCAGACACGAAATGAAGATTGCAAGAAACGAGGAATAACAAATTATCTTACTCATGTTTTGTTCTGTACGGTACAGGTTTTCGTAATCATCAGCCAAAAAATGAAAATTCAGGAGATAAGACAGATTAAATGATTGAATAGTTTTCTTAATGTAAGGAACTATTGAGGTTACTTTGTCAGGCTTCATCCGGATAAAAAATTCGATATCCGGATCTAATGTCATAATAAGCGGTTCAATTTTATAATGCATAGATCTATAGTGAAAATTCTTTACTACGCCTATAATATGTAATTTCGATTGCCAGGGCGTCGATATAATTTCCCCAATTGGATTAGTAAATCCCATGATTTTTGCTGCACTTTCATTGATTACTGCTGCAGAAGAATCCGTTGAAAATTCAGAGGAAAAAAAACGCCCCTTCTCAAGGTCAAGTTGAAAGGTATTGGCATAATCTGCATCACAACTCAAAATATTAAATGAAAAATCATTGCCTACATTATTTTCTCTCCAATTAAAGCCATTAGCATTATTCTCAATGTTGACAGGATTATTACCCCGAGTTATACTTACTATATCCGGGTTGTTTAAAAGCTCCTTTTTTAAGTCTTCAAGTACGGAGCCTTTAGGTCTGGTGTGACTAGTAAAATAGCCTATGTTATCTTTATTTAATCCAAGATTCTTATTTCGAATATAGTTAAGTTGAATTCCAACAATTAAGGTACAAATGATTAGCAAGACCGACAAGGAAAACTGGAAAATAACCAGGACTCTTCTGAATTGTGCATTGCCGGGATTTTTATTAATTACCCCCTTTATTGTATTCAATGGCTTTAATGAAGACAGATACAAGGCTGGATAACTTCCGGCCAATATACCACAAAACAGTATAACTGCAATCAACCCTATATATAAATGAGCGCTTTGATAGTTAATATCAAGTTGTTTGCCAATAAGGTTATTAAAACCGGGCAGCAGCAATTCAACTAAAATCATAGCTATTATGTGGGAAATTAATACCAGCAACAAAGATTCTCCCATAAATTGAACAAATATTTTTCTTCTGTTTGCTCCTGCCACTTTGCGTAAACCAATTTCCCTGGCCCTGCTGGCAGATTGTGCAGTATAAAGGTTCATAAAATTTATACAGGCAATAAGAAGAATAAAAACAGCAATGAGGCACATAATTCTTACATAAGTAATGTCACCATTGCCCTTTATATCCTGTTCATATTTTCCGGAAGAATACAAATGGATCTTTTTAATGTTTTGAAGGGAAATCCCAAAAGTCATCGTGCTTGAATGATCTTTTAAAAAATTTCGGATTTTTTCATTAACCATTTTACTGTCGGTACCTTTTATTAGCTCAACATAGTTATAACAAAACATTTGCCTATCACTTTTGAGGCTTTCAAACTCTTTTGTAAGCTTTATTGGAATCAATAAATCATACAAGAGATGACTATTATGTGGATTCTTTACAACTCCGGAAATTGTATATATTTCATCAGATTCAGCCATTTTCAATGTTTTACCGATCGGATCTTCGTTACCGAAATATTTCTTTGCTGTTTTTTCTGTTAGAACAATGTTGTTCGGAGCTATTAAAGCGCTATTTATATCCCCTGCAACAAACTCAATATTAAACATTTTTAAGAAATCATTATCAACTGGGACAGCTGTTTCATCTATAAATTCATCTCCTATTTTAAATGATAACATGGAACCAATGCCACATCTTGAAGATCTGATTATTTCAGGAAATTCTTCTTTCAACGCTTTTGCTAATGGGGCAGGTGTTGTTGCATTCAAAGAGCTTTCTCCATCAGTAGTACTCATGTGACTAATCACACGGTATAAACTATCTGCATTATCAAAATGCCTGTCGTAGCTCCATTCATCCTGAACCCATAA
>JANYJP010000064.1 GCA_025358455.1 Bacteroidales bacterium | reverse complement strand
CTGAACTGAGGTGAATCCTGTATTTGGATTAATATTCATCTCTTTTCCTGATACATAAATTTTCAGTGGCATGTTAAATCCGGGGACACAATTATTCCATCTGAAAGTGAGACTGTCCCCTTTTATAAAGTATTCAAAAATAGGTATTCTGACATCCCTGAGATACTGATCAAAAAATGTTTTAAGGTTCATTCCAGTTTTTTCGCTTAAGTAATTTTCAATCTGTGAGCCCTTTACAACCTGATGATAAAAATCCTTATTAAGACCACGAAGGATGCCTCTCCATTTTTCATCATCATTAATGATCTGCCTCAGGGTATGCAACATATTGCCTCCTTTAGAATACATATCACCCGACCCTTCATAGTTCACATTGTAGATACCGGTTATCGGCCTGTCATTTTTTATATTGCTGCGCGTACCCAGCACATATTCACTTCCGGCATCTTTCCCAAAATAGTACTCAACATACAAGTTCTCGGAATAATTGGTAAAGCTTTCATGAATCCACATATCAGCTACATCTTCATAAGTAATATTATTGGCAAACCACTCATGACCTGATTCATGAATGATGATAAAGTCGAATTTTAATCCCCAGCCTGTATTGCTGAGATCTGTTCCCTTGTAACCGTTCTTAAATCCATTTCCGTAAGTTACCGAACTTTGGTGTTCCATGCCGAGATATGGAGCTTCCACAAGCTTATAGCTGTCTTCATAAAATGGATACGGGCCAAACCAGTGCTCAAATGCAGCAAGCATTAAAGGAGCCTGCTTAAATTGAATTTTTGCCTTATCAAGATCCTCTTTAAGCACCCAGTAATCACAATCCAGCGGACCTTTTTCGCCTTTAAAAATTTCTGAGAAATGAGCATAATCGGCAATATTGATATTCACCCCGTAATTACTTATCGGGTTTAATACAACCCAGTTATAGGTCTTTGTTTTGTTCTTTAGCTGTACTACACTTCTGAGCCTTCCATTAGATACATCAATCAGGTTTTCAGGCACATTTACGCTTATCAGCATACTGTCAGGTTCATCATACATATGGTCTTTACACGGCCACCATAAACTCGCACCATCGCCCTGACAGGAAGACGCAATAAAAGGCAGTCCATTCTTGTCTTTTTTCCAGGTGATCCCTCCTACCCACGGTGGCCTGGTTGACACTCTTGGCTTCCCTCCATAAGTAAGAACTAAGGAATAACTTTTCCCCTGCTCCTGTTTCTCTTTTATTTCGATCCAGTAAACATTCCCCTCTCTTTTAAATTCAAGAGGCACATTATTCATTTCCGCTCTGGTCAGTTTCATCGGTTCCTGAAGATCGATCTGCATCCGGTTATAAGGACTTACAACCATATATGTAACCGTATTGGTTCCATGAATTGTACTGTCATCCGGATTTACTACTATATCAAGATGATAATAAGAAAGGTTCCACCACGCCCTTTCAGGAGTTATTGAACCCCGGAGAGTATCCTGTCGGGTGAATACCGGTTTCTGACAATAAATATGCAATGGAATAAGAAAAATAATGCTGGATAAGATGACTAGGTACTTCACTGAAATTCTGTTCATTGATTATGTTTTTTTAAGAATAGGTTCTATATAATAATTATAGTATTGGCTATTTAAATAATTGTGAATATAAAAGTACCTGAGCTTAAATACAGAGTATAAGATCCCTCATTGTTTTTTACAGTTCTGATGAACCTGTTTTCCGATAGTTTTTTATCACTTTCAAGTATATCACTTCCTTTAAGGGTCAATGTTGCTGTACTGTTCGCAGGAATAACAACTTTATAAATAACCTTCTTATCAGCTTTCTTCCATGACGAGACAATTGTTCCAAAAGGACCATCATGTTCAGCTTCGAAGTGATCCAATCCACCTACAAAATGAGGTTTCAGAATTACATTTCTAAATCCGGGCTTATCTTCATCGGGGAAAATTCCACCAAGAGCCTTGTACATCCAGGCGCCAATTTCTCCGAACATAATATGGTTCATTGAAATATCAGAATGTGTGTCGAGTGGCCAGTTTTCATAAAGAGTCGTTGCACCATTTGTTATCCACCATCCCCACGATGGAAATGTTGACTGCGAGGCAAGCGTGTAAGCCAGGTCAGAGTAACCATTCTCACTCAGGGCATTAAGGATTGCCTTTGTACCCAGTAAACCGACATCCATATGATTGTTATTGGCTTTAACACTATCAGCAAGACAAGCTGCCACTTTGGACTTCATATCTTCCGGCACCAGGCCCCACTGGAGCGGAACTGACAATTCTGTCTGCATCCCTTTTCCATAAACACCTGATTCTTTATTCAGATACTTTATGTTTATTGCGTCTTTGGTCTTTGCTGCAAGTGTCGCATATTTTTCATAATCTGACTGTTTACCGAAAATATTTGCAGCTTTAGCAAGGATTGTAACATCAGTAAAATAATAAGCTGAGGAGGTTAATTCCTTCGGTGCAACCGATTTTACCGGAACCCAGTCACCCAGTCCCCAATCAGTAAGACCTGAAGGACTTAATTCAGTTATATGGTCAACATACCTTTTAATGTTATCATAGCATTTTTCAAGAAGCTGAGAGTCCCCATAAAAAAGGTAAATATTCCAAGGTATAATTGCAATAGTGCTGGTCCAGTCGGGACCGTTGGCCCAGGTATAGCCCCAGCCGCTGGTTGGTATTATGGCCGGAAGGACACCATTTGGCTGTTGTTCATCTAAATGGTCATTGAGCCATTTCTCGTAAATTGTTATCCCGTCGAAATTATAGAGACCGGTTTCCACAGCTATATGTGCGTCACCGGTCCATCCGTTTTTCTCACGCTGCGGACAGTCGGTCGGATATCCGTATAAATTGGAGAGATATGAATTATTGGTTGCCCGCCAGATCTTGTCCAGAAGTGGATTTGAAGATTCAATTTTTCCTGCAACAGGAACATCGCTATGCATGAAATATCCTTTCAGACTTTCCTTTGTAAGAGTAACCGGCCTGTCGGAGGAAACCTCAACATACTGAAAACCTTTATAGTTAAACCGTGGCATAAATGATTCTTCACCTTTTCCTGAAAGAGTAAAGATATCAGTCTGAAAAGGATCGCTCTTATCTGTCGGACGGTAATGCACATCAATATTTGACTGATCGGCCCATCCTTTATTATTAAGACGTTCAGCATGTTTCAATCTGATGATCGTCCCGGCCTCTCCTGAAACCCTCAGGCTGCTGATCCCGGCTATATTTCGCCCCAGATCGAAAAGCCAGGTGTTGGCATTAAGACGCGTCAATGTTTTTACAGGTATTTCCTCAGTGATCTTTATGGGCTGCATAACCTGTGAAATGATATTTTGCGAAGGAGCCGCAACAGGGATTGCATTTTCCCATTTTGAGTCGTTGAATCCAGCTTTGTTCCATCCCGGCTGATTTAACCTTGCATCGTAATGCTCACCTGTATAGATGCTGTTAAATACTACAGGACCTAACGCGGTTTTCCAGTCTGTTCCGCTGGTAATAGTCTCCACAGAGCCGTCATCATAAGTAAGACGCAGGTCGGTACAGAATTTGGGTCTGGCGCGCCATGGAGCCTTGTCAAAATACCATACTGCCGTGGATTGATGATTATACCAGCCATTCCCCAGGATGACCCCGATGGTATTCTCTCCTTCATGAACTAATGAAGTAACATCATGAGTAAGATACAATGTCCGGCGATCGAAACGGGTATAAGCAGGATCGAGTTTGTGATCACCAACTTTAGTACCGTTTATGTAAAGTTCATAAAGCCCTGCCACAGCGATATACTGACGTGCGGATCTGACTTTCCTCGATACCGTGAATGTCTTCCTGAAATAAGGTGCGGGCTTCAGGTCAACATCGCGTGAATCGCTGATCCAGCTCCCCTGCCAGTTTTTTGAATCAATCATGCCGGTTTCAAAAGAGGCAACAGGAGAAACAGTGGAAGCAGTATGATTCTGATCCCAAAGCAGAACACTCCAATAGTAGCGCGTAAAGGGTTTAAGAGAACCGCCCTGATATTTTACAAGGCTCTGTCCGGAAGATTTTTTTCCTGAATTCCATACATTGCCTGTCCTGTTTGAGACCTTAGCCGAATCAGTTCCTACAAACAACTGATATGCTGTTTGAGCTGCACCCTGGCGATTATCATTCATACGCCATGTAAACCTGGGGTTTGGGGAATCAATTCCCAGGGGATTAACAATATACTCACATTTCAGGTCACAGGGGATACCTTTTTCCGTAGGAACGCTGCAGGCAAAGTTTAAGAGAAGAAACAGTGAAATGGAAATTTTCAGGCTTAAATATTTGTATGGAAACACGCAAAATGAAATAGACCTTATCATTGGTTAACTAAGTTTATAAAAGCTTTTCACGGTAAAACTAATTGAATACTCAGGGTATAAATATTCTCTTGTATAAACATAATGATTATCTGTTTACGGATATTGATTTTAACAATAATTAAATATTATACTTTGAGTGTACCGGTGAACATGATAACTGTTTGGTAAGGATTTTTCAGAGATGAAAATCAATTTTTTGATTCAACTGAAGGTAACAAAAGTGACCCTATTCCTATTAAATCTATGAAAGTTTAAGATAAGAGTATGTTTAATAGGTTTGTGATAATAAATAAATCACATAATAACCGACACCCCAGGGGTGGCCAGTTTTATTTGAATATTCATTCGAAATATTTCCCTGTAACCTTAATTAATATGAACCATAAAAGAGTAATTCTGCTGGGCCTTGCTTTGTTTCAAATGATAAGTCTTTTCAGCCAGAGGGTTGAATTTACTTATGATGAAAACGGCAACAGGCTTACACGAACAATTGTAGTCGAACAGCTTCGATCTGAGAGTGTAAGTTTTCCGGTGGTTGATCCTAAAAGTTTAAAATCCGTTGATAATACAATGCCAAAAGGATTGGTAACCCCACAAAAAGGGACAACCACGGAAGACGCTAAGACAAAAGGAAAAGAAGATGCTGCTAATGAAAACATCAGTTCAAAAGATGGGGAAATAGTTACACTTGTTTATCCGAATCCCAGTAAAGGATTAATAAAAATCGATATATCAAATATGCCTTTAAACTCAAAAAATGGTAACTAATCAGTGACTAGAGTTTGGAGTGACTAAAATGCCTAAAGTTAAAATTAACAGATTAGATTCTTCTATAATCAGCGATTACATTTAATGCTTGTAACACATTTTGATCGTTTTTTATCGCAGTATCAATAATGGA
>JANYJP010000029.1 GCA_025358455.1 Bacteroidales bacterium | reverse complement strand
CACTTATAATCCCATTAAATGAGATTTTAATTGCACTTCCTGTTTTTTCGGCAAAACTTAAAAAACCTCCTTTGAGGAATAAAACTGTTAGCAGAGTTGTCAATAACAGGTAAACTGATTGTATGCGCTGGATCATATAATTATCTAAATATTAAAAGAACAAATTTACGTCCTTTTAGTTTAAATTAAAATCCCTCAGAATTTAAAGATTTATTTTATGAATATTTAACATTAATTAAATCAGGCGTACGGTCATTCAACCTTTAATTTTTCTACATTTGCGGTCTGAACTGGATGATAAATGTCGGGTATTGCACTTTAAATTAGCTTTTTACATTATAAAATACTATTCTGGTATAATGCTTTTATAAACTTTTTATCTGAAAAAAATGAATAAAAAACTAAGGATAACCATTACAACACTTTTAATTGTTTTTCTTGCGGGAATTATTTTTTATCCAAAGTACAAACCTTTCCTGGTTAAAAAAATGAAGGGTCAGAATGTTTCCATACCACTTTTAAGGCAACAACAACAAAAGTTAAATGCTGAAGGTTTTCTGATTGTTCCTACTGATATGAGTGAATTAATTAACTCAAACGGGACTCTTCAACCGGATGAACAAGTTGATCTTTCATTTGAAACTTCAGGCAAGATTGTAGGTATAAATTTTACTGAAGGGACCCGGGTAAAAAAAGGTGACCTTCTGGCAAAAATAAATGACAAACCACTTCAGGCACAGCTTGACAAGCTGGAAGCACAATTAAAAATGTCAGAAGCAAAAGAATTCAGGCAGCGTAGTCTGCTTGACAAAGACGCCATTAGCCAGGAAAGTTACGACCAGGTACAGACTGATGTTCAAAGCCTTAAGGCAGATATTGACCTTATCAAAGCACGTATTTCAGAGACTGAACTCAGAGCTCCTTTCGATGGTATCATAGGTCTGAGAAATTTAAGTGAAGGAAGTTTTGCTACTCCTGCAACAAAAATTGCACCACTGGTTAAAATCAGTCCCCTTAAGATCGAGTTCTCTATTCCGGAAAAATATTCTTCAGAGATTAAAATCGGGTACCCCGTTACGTTCACGATCGATGGTAATGATCACCCATTTGAAGCTTCTGTTTACGCAATTGACCCTAAAATTGATATAGTAACCAGAGTTATTTTACTTCGTGCCCTCTATCCTAATAAGGGTGAAGAACTAAAATCCGGCAAATATGCTCATATAAGTCTTCAGTTATCAAAAATTAAAGAAACAATTGCTATTCCTACTGAAGCGCTTATTCCTGAAATGGAAGGAGTGAAAGTCTTTATTTATAAAAATGGAAAAGCTCAGTCTGTTAAAGTAAATACAGGGCTGAGAACAGAATCAAAAATCCAAATTACCAAGGGGCTTAAATTCGGAGATACCTTAATTACTTCAGGTATCATGCAGTTAAGACAAAATCTTCCGATACTTCTTGACACTGTTTTCACTAACAAATAACAGGTAATTTTAATATGAGTTTATCATCAGTAAGTATTAACAGACCTGTATTAGCAACAGTATTTGCTATTGTGATTCTTCTTTTCGGAGTTGTTGGTCTGACCTTTTTAGGGATCAGGGAATTTCCAAGCGTAGACCCTCCAATCATTTCAGTAAGCACCTCTTATCCGGGCGCCAATTCGGATGTGATTGAGACCCAGATAACTGAACCTCTGGAACAATCTATTAACGGTATACAGGGGATTCGTTCGCTCACCAGTGTAAGCCGTCAGGGAAGCAGTGACATAACAGTTGAATTCGAGCTGTCAGTGGATATGGAA
The DNA here is from genome assembly GCA_025358455.1 of Bacteroidales bacterium. GTDB lineage: Bacteria > Bacteroidota > Bacteroidia > Bacteroidales > VadinHA17 > LD21. Next base: position 5,673 of record JANYJP010000029.1, on the reverse strand, counting down.
ACGGCAGCTAATGATACCAGGGATAAGGTTTCTCAGGCAATGAGGATGCTTCCACGCGATTGTGACCCACCTGTTGTAGCAAAAGCGGATGCAGATGCAAATCCCATTCTGCAAATGACAATTGAAAGCGACAAAAGATCTCTGCTTGAGCTCTCTGAAATAGCTGAACTCACTTTTAAAGAACAGCTGCAAACAATAGCCGGTGTGAGTGCCGTTGGTATCTTCGGTCAGAAACGCTATGCTATGAGGTTGTGGCTTGATCCTATAAAACTTGCCGGATATCAGATTACCCCGCTCGATGTAAGAAATGCCGTTCTAAGGGAGAATGTGGAACTTCCCTCAGGTAGCATTGAAGGAAACACAACACAGTTAACAATCAGGACACTGGGGCTTATGTCTACTCCAAAAGAGTTTGATGACCTCATTATAAAACAAACAGGTGACCAGATTGTACGTTTCAAGGATATTGGCAGGGCTGAACTTGGACCGGAAGACATCCGCGGTATACTTAAGAGGGATGGTGTTCCAATGGTAAGTGATGTAATTATACCTCAGCCGGGTTCGAATCAGATAGATATCGTCGATGAAGTTTACAAACGTCTGGATTATATCAAGAAAGATCTTCCGGAAGACGTTAAGGTAAAAATAGCATTCGATAATACTCAGTATATCAGGAATTCAATCAAAGAAGTAAAGGATACTATTTACATAGCGTTCGCGCTGGTTGTTATAATTATATATTTCTTTTTAAGAAGCTGGCGTGCAACTCTTATCCCAATTCTTGTCATCCCGGTTTCGCTTATTGGAGCATTCTTTATAATGTATCTGGCTCGTTACTCAATCAATGTTCTCACTTTACTGGCAATAGTTCTTGCTATTGGAATTGTTGTCGATGATGCAATAGTTGTGATGGAGAATATCTATGTGAAAGTGGAACAAGGTATGCCACCGGTAAAAGCAGCTCTCGAAGGATCAAAAGAAATCTATTTCGCAATTATTGCTACAACGATCACACTCATCGCTGTATTCTTTCCTATAGTATTTCTTTCCGGAATAACGGGAAGACTTTTCCGTGAATTTGCAATCGTTATGGCCGGAGCCGTGGGTATTTCAGCATTTCTTGCCCTATCTCTGACACCAATGGTCTCCTCGAAAATGCTTCGTCACGAAACCAGACACAGCTGGTTTTACAGAAAGACAGAAAAATTTTTCGATAAACTTAATGATATTTATAAAAGCTCACTTGACACATTTCTTAATAATCGTCGTGTGACATTTCTGATTCTTGTTGTGTCGTTTGGGTTGATCTTCTTTCTCTGGAAGTCTATTCCAGCTGAAATGGCCCCTCTTGAGGACAGGTCACAAATCTCAATTAATACAATTTCCCAGGAAGGGGCTACATATGAGTTTAACCTGGACTATATAGACGATATTGCAAATACCGTTACTAATATTGTACCGGAGCGCGATGGAATAATTTCAATGGTAAGAGGTGGTGGCGGATTTGTAAGAGTATCTCTTGTTAATCCAAAGGACAGAAATCGAACGCAACAGCAAATTGCCGATGAGCTGGGTGCTGCCCTCCGGAAAAAGACCAAAGCAAGATCAATGGTTATGCAACAATCTACATTTGGGGGAAGACGGGCAGGTATGCCTATTCAGTACGTTTTGCAGGCAACAAGTATAGATAAGCTTAGAGAAGTACTCCCGGCTTTTATGGCAAAAGTACAGGATGACCCAATGTTCCAGATGGCTGACGTAAACCTTAAGTTCACAAAACCTGAACTGAGAATCCATATCGACAGGGAAAAGGCAAGCGCTCTTGGCGTTTCAACCCAGAATATTGGTCAGACATTGCAGCTGGCACTTAGCGGACAGAGATTCGGATATTTCTTCATGAATGGCAAACAATACCAGATATTAGGCGACCTTGCAAGAAATGATCGCAACAAACCATTGGATCTTAAATCATTATATGTAAGGAATAATTATGGAAGTATGATCCAGTTCGATAACCTTGTAACGCTTACAGAGGAAACAGCACCTCCGCAGCTTAACCGGTATAACAGGTTCGTTTCAGCTACCATTTCTGCCGGACTGGCAAAAGGAAAGACAATAAGTCAGGGACTCGCGGAGATGGATAAAATATCAAAAGGGGTTCTCGATGATTCATTCAGAACCGCTCTGGCAGGTGACTCAAAAGATTTTAAGGAAAGTTCATCGAGTCTTATGTTTGCATTTATGCTTGCTCTTGTCCTTATCTTCCTGGTTCTGGCTGCACAATTTGAAAGTTTTAAAGATCCCTTTATAGTTATGATGACTGTGCCTCTGGCGCTTACCGGAGCACTGTTATTTATGTGGTATTTCAACGTTACAATGAACATCTTCAGTCAGATCGGGATCATCATGCTGATCGGCCTTGTTACTAAAAACGGGATCCTGATCGTGGAATTTGCAAACCAGAACAAACAAAGAGGAATGTCTAAAATGGATGCTATAAAATATGCAGCAGCATCCCGTTTCAGGCCCATCCTGATGACAAGTCTGGCTACAATACTGGGTATTATGCCTCTTGCACTCGGATTGGGAGAAGGCGCACAGAGCCGCGTATCAATGGGTATTGCAGTTGTTGGAGGAATGGTCTTTTCAACTTTCCTGACACTGTTTGTTGTTCCCGCAATTTATTCATACATATCAAGCGAAACAAAAATAATTGAAAATGAAGTTCCTGTATCTTAGCTTACTAATTCTATTGCAACAGGCAGTTACACCTGTTAAGGGGCAAACTGTGTACGGACTTAAAGATTGTATCTCTATCGGGTTAGAGAGAAATTTCTCAATCCTTGTCGCTAAAAATAATGAGACTATATCAAAAAACAATTATACACTGGGTAATGCAGGATTCCTTCCTAAAATAGATCTCATAGGGGGTCATAATGGAAGTTTGAATAACTCCACAACAAAAAAAACAGACGGTACTCAAACTATCTCTGATGGAGTATTCAATACTAACACGAACGGATCTGTTGATCTGGGATTGACTCTTTTTAATGGATTCAGCGCTATTACAACCTATAAAAAGCTTGGGGAACTAAATCAGGTAGGACAATTAAGTACACAACTGACAATTGAAAACCTCATTACAGACGTAGTATCAGGTTATTACAACTATATTCTGCAGGTGCAGCTTATGAATAACCTCAAATATGCATTAATACTCTCGAGGGAAAGACTTAGAATTGATGGGGACCGCTATCTTTTGGGCTCCGGATCAAAACTTGAGGTTTTACAATCGCGGGTTTACGTTAATTCAGATAGTTCCAACCTTTCGAGACAAAATGAAGTAATCAGATCGGCGCAGATCAGGCTTAATCAAATGATGGCTGTTGAAAATCTTGGCAATGAATTTTTATCGAGGGACACCTCGATTGATGTAAATCCCGGTCTCCTGTACGAAAAACTTCTTGAAGAAACTCTGGTCAGTAACACGAATCTTCTGATAGCAGCAAAAAATAAGACTATCTCAGACTATGATTATAAATTAATAGTTTCAAGGTCTTATCCTTACCTTAATTTCTCAGGTGGTTACGGGTACAATTATAATACCTTTTCAATGAACACCAACAAAAGCCAGCTAACAAACGGGGCTAACTATGGACTTACTCTTGGTGTTAATCTGTTCGATGGAAATAACCAGAGGAGAAGTATCCGGAATTCAGCTATAGACAGAGAAAGCAAGGATCTGAGATATCGTGAAGTTGAACAGGGAATAAGAGCTGATTTGCTTAGTATATATAGCGCCTACAGTAATAACCTGAGATTAATAACACTCGAAGAACAGAACTTTCAGACTGCAACTGAAAACCTTGATATTGCACTTGAGAGGTATAAACTTGGCAGTCTGTCGGGAATAGATCTCAGGGAAGTTCAAAAAAGCCTTCTCGATGCAAGAGAAAGATTAATCTCGGCTCACTATCAGACCAAACTTGCAGAGATCTCTCTAGAGCTCATTTCTGGTAAGATCATGGAGTATTATAAATAACCTATGTTTCGTGTTTCGTGTTTCATGATTAGCGTCTTTTAGTCCCTAAGTCTCTCAGTTACAGTTCGCGGAATTTCGTCGCTGCGCTCCTCAATCTCCCCTCCATAATTCAGGGCTGTTTGAGGTTAAGATAGATTTTATTAAATTTGATGCTTAAAAAAATTTACATGCAAAAACAAACAGAATTAATTACGAATAAAGACGGGAGTATATTTCACCTGAATCTTCTTCCCGGAGATATTGCCAGTAATATTATAATAGTTGGTGATCCGGGGCGTGTTGACATGCTGGCCGACATGATGAAAGAAGTCAGAGTCAGGAAAGAGAACAGGGAATTCCGCACAGCAACCGGTACATTTGATAACAATGAAGTTACTGTTATCTCATCAGGCATTGGAACTGACAATATCGATATTTTAGTCAATGAACTTGATGCGCTGGTTAATATTGATCTGAAAACAGGAATAAGTAAAGAAGAATTAGTTTCACTTACCATTATCAGACTTGGAACATCAGGGGGATTAAGAGCAGACATTCCGGCCGGATCGTGTGTTCTTACGGAGACTGCTATCGGATTTGACGGCCTTTTACATTTTTACGAAGGATATGACTGGATACTTGATACAGGCCTGTCTGATTCTCTTGTTGAGTATCTTGAATGGCCCGACACACTCTCCTACCCTTATGCCGTGAATGCAAATAAGGAATTAGTTGAATTATTCAATAGTGAAAATTTCACTCATGGTATAACTATCTCGACTCCTGGATTTTACGCACCGCAGGGAAGAAGACTAAGGCTGGAAACATTTGACAACGAGATTAATAACAAGTTATCGGAGTTTACATACCGGGGAAGAACGATCAGCAACTATGAGATGGAAAGTTCAGCAATTTATGGATTGTCTGCCTTGCTGGGTCATAGAGCTCTTACCATTTGTCTTGTAATTGGCAATCGTGTTACCGGAGAATTTGTTCAGGATTACAAGCCATTGATGCGCGATCTTGCACTCAAAGTTTTCAAAATTCTATAGGCTGGTACAACACATCTTGGATTTAATTCAATTTTGAATATCTTTGTAAAACTAACCAGTCAATCTACAAAAAATGTCTGAAAACACAACTAATAATAAGAATGTCAGGGATGACGAAATAGATCTTTTAGATCTTTTCAGGAGGATGGGAAGAACATTAAATCGTTGGTTCAATGCCTTAGGAAAGGCTTTCTTGATTTCTGTAGTTTTTCTGTTAAGAAGGTGGTTGCCACTGGTTCTGAGTATAGTACTTGGAATTGGTGCATCATATTTCTTTAAGAAAACTTCTCCTTCGTTATACACCTCTGACCTGGTGTTAAGAACCAATTCATATATTTTTCATACAAAGAAAGAGTTGTCGAAACCCACCTTAATATCAGCCAGCGAATTGATCTCATACATAAATCGTCTTCAGATGTACAAAGCGAATAATATCACCACTTTGTCTGAAGCGATCTCCATCTCCAGGGAGCAGATTAAAAATATAGCTGATATAAGAGCTTTTTGGATAATAGACAAAGGACATGATGGAGTTCCGGACTTTGTTGATTATGCTAATAGTCAGGATGTTTATGATACTGTTAATGTGAGAATGCAGGA
>JANYJP010000008.1 GCA_025358455.1 Bacteroidales bacterium | reverse complement strand
ACAAAAAATACTTATTCTGTCGCCACGATAATTTCCCCATGTCATTTTATAGGGTTTTCCAAATGGTTCAAATATACTGCCATCAGTGCTGAATGAATATTGACTGTTGCCATTGATCCCCCAGCAAGACTTCAGGTAAATAGCATCCAGATCACTATAATCTCCCGGTAGTATCGGATTATTGTAAGTGCCATCACCCTGATAGCCCCATTTACCTGAAGTTTGACTGATTATTTTAGTTTCGGCAAATAGTAAAAGGAAAAGTAATATTGTGGTTTTATGCATATTGACCTTATCGGTATTCGATTATAATTATGAATTTTGTCTCATACGAACCAAAATATGACAGGTTTAAAAATAGAAAGTACAGAATAAAAAATCTGAAATCAGGGTGTTATATTAACATTCAATAAAATATTTTCTAAGTCAATGATATTGTAGTTAAATATATGGATTCTTTTTGCAAAATTGCAACATATAAAATATAACCTATCCATATGAAAAGAACACTTTTCTTTATACTGATTATTTTGGGGTTTATTTCATTGAATGCGCAGAAAACTGAGATCATATATCTTTCTGGAGTTGATAAAGATCATACTGAACAATGGGATTTCTATTGCACGAACGGACGAAATAGCGGGAAATGGAGCAAAATTGCGGTCCCATCAAACTGGGAATTACAGGGTTTTGGCTCATATCATTATGGTAAACCTGACCTGATAACCAACGAGAAAGGGCTTTATAAATATGAGTTTTCTGTTTCAAAAAACCTGAAAAAAAGCAGGATCTTTATTGTTTTTGAAGCATCAATGACAGACACAGAAGTAAAAATAAATGGAAAGATTGCAGGACCAACCCATCAGGGAGCATTTTATCGTTTTAAATATGATATTACAGATTTAGTTAACTATGAAAGTAAGAATCTTTTAGAAGTAACAGTCAGTAAAGAATCTGGTAATGAAAGTATTAACAGGGCTGAGCGTACTTCAGACTATTGGGTGTTTGGAGGTATTTTTCGACCGGTTTACCTCGAAGTTGTTCCAATCCAATTTATCGATCGCATTGCTATTGACGCTAAAGCCGATGGATCGTTTTATATGGATGTTTATATCAAGGGCACAGGTAAAGCAAAAACAGTGAAAGCTGAGATTCAGACACTTGACGGCAAGCCATTTGGCAAGACCCTTGTTTCAGCAATTAATAATGATGCTTCAGGTAAAGCAATAATCAGAGGCACTTTCGCGAATCCTGCTCTCTGGAATCCTGAGTTTCCAAATCGTTATCAGGTTGTTGTAAGTATTAGTACCGGGAAAAAAGTTATTCATCAGGTGTCACAGAAGTTTGGCTTCCGGACTGTCGAGGTACGGCAGGAAGATGGTATTTACGTCAATAATAAGAAGATCATTTTCAGAGGTGTCTGCCGGCACACTTTTTGGCCTTCCTCGGGTCGGGCCAGCAGCAAACAACTGGCTATCGATGATATCAATCTGATGAAGGATATGAACATGAATTCTGTCCGGATGAGCCATTATCCAACAGACCAGTATTTTCTGGATGTTTGCGACTCACTCGGTTTATTTGTCCTCGATGAATTAGCCGGATGGCAGAAATTTTATGACACTCCAACTGCGCAACGGTTGGTTAAAGAGTTAGTAATACGTGATGTGAATCATCCTTCCATTGTTCTTTGGGATAACGGAAACGAAGGAGGCTTTAATAAGGATGTGCGTGGAGATTATTCTCTTTATGATCCTCAGAGAAGAACGGTTATTGAACCATGGTCAATTATAAACGGCACTAACACAAAGCATTACCCTAAATTCTCATATGTTGAAAATGCACTTAATAACGGTAAGGAGATTTTCTTTCCTACAGAATTTCTTCATGGATTAAATGACGGCGGACATGGTGCCGGACTCGACGACCAATGGAATTTCATGCTAACCAAACCTCTTTCGGCAGGAGCATTCTTATGGGTATTCGCAGATGAAGGTGTAGAGCGTCGCGATCGTAATGATTCTATTGATACAAACGGTAATTCAGCTCCCGATGGAATTCTTGGTCCGTACCATGAAAAAGAAGGTAGTTTTTATACTGTTAAAGAGATATGGTCTCCGGTATATTTTAAAGGAACAAAAATTACACAAGATTTTAATGGTCAATTGGAAGTGAGCAATAGATTCTTATACAGTAACTTAAGTCTTTGTAAGTATTCTTATGAATTGGAGAGGTTCGGTAACAGTTTTCCTAAAGTTAAAATAGAGAAAAAATCAGGTACTGTCAAGTCACCGGATATTGCTGTTGGCGCAAGTGGTATGCTCAACCTTGAACTTCCGGATGACTGGAAGAGTTATGATGTTCTATATGTAAACGCTTATGACCAGTATAGTCGTCATATCAATACATGGTCGTGGAATATAACTCAACCCAAAGATTTCAGCAATCGGATTATTACTAGTGATCTACAAAAAGTAGTTACTTCTGAACTCAATAATCAGATCACGATTAAATCTGGTTCAATTGAGATCATTTTTGATAAGACTACCGGCTTGATTACCGGTTTAAAGAGCAGTGGAAAGTTTGTCTCTTTCAAGGGGATGCAATTTGTCGGTTTTAATCGCTCTTTTAAAGAGATGAAGAACTATTACAAAGATGATAACTATATTATTGAACTGCAATATGATAGTGCATCTTATGCTACCTGGACAGTACTGAAGGGAGGATGTTTGAAACTCGATTACGGATATATCCCAAAAGGTTCACTTGACTATGCAGGTATTACTTTTGCTTACCCTGAAAACCTGGTTACCGGTGCCACTCTAATGGCCAACGGACCATATCGTGTCTGGAAAAACAGGCTGAAAGGAACAAAGTTTGGTGTTTTTGAAAAGAAATACAATAATACAGTAACAGGACAATCATGGGATTATCCTGAGTTCAAAGGATATTACTCAAATTTCTATGCTGTTGAAATTCAAACCAAGGAGTTGCCGATTACAATTATAACAGCCACTGCTGATCTGTTCCTGCATCTCTTTACACCTGCACCTGCAACTAATCTAAAAGGAGTAAGGGGAGGTTTGACACCACCTTTCCCATCAGGTAATATATCCGTTTTACATGGGATAAGTCCTGTAGGTACAAAGTTTTCAAGTGCTCAGGCAGAGGGTCCTCAGGGAGAGAAAAATGTTTATATTTCCAATGAAAATACAAAGCCTCTGAGCGGGACATTGTATTTCAGGTTTGGTGATTAGGAATCTTTTATAAGTTCTTATCAGTTTACTGTATAGTGAATTGAACTACTTCCACAAACTCCGTTTGCTGTCATTCCGGCAACAGAAATTAAAACTTCGGTGGAATTCTCATTATTAAAAAAACTTACCGATGCCTTCCCCGAACTGTCAGTCATAATATCAGGTCCCCAAAAAAGAGTGTTGGTTTTACTTTTGGCTTTGGCTTTGGCTTCTTCATTTTTTACAAAATCCGGACTTTTTTTCGTAAATATCTCAATGATCCCTATACTATTCACTGAATATCTCTGTATATCTAATACATTAGTTGAGGCTGTGATTCGTGCAATATCTGGTACAGGAATACTATTAAGGAGTCCGGCGTCAGTACCCATCTTTATTCCATCAACAATTATCAGGGCTCCATCTTGCCAGTTAATAGAGTTCGGACTACTAATGCCAAAGATTATCTTGCCATTTTCCATGCGATAGGGTTTTATCTGCATAAGGATATCGTAAATATTCCGTTCGGCTGAGTATCCATTCTGGTTCTTTTGATTAACTGACTGAGCCATTTTATTTAGCTTTTTAATGTTGTTTTTCTCCTGGATAATAAAAGAAATGCCCGGCGATTGGGTTTTCTCTGCAAGGTATTGCATAAAGTATTTTATCCTGTCCAAATTTGCATTTGACTCCGGTAAATTGTTCTTTAAATTTGAGTATTTTAATATGTTATCATTTTCCAAATGAATCTGATGAGGAATAATATTTGAGGCAGAAACTGACAAGTTCGTCATTACCGGGGTTCCTTTGTCATCAGTAACAGAAATTTCCAATTGGATTTTATCATTTTTTTCGTTTGTCATATTGATGTTCTTAATCTGGATATTTAAGTGTTTGGATTCATTATATGACAGAATTTTACCATAAAGCATTTTTTCACCAGTATAATTAAAGTGTGTAGGAATTACAATTCCGGTAATGTTTTTAGTACCCTTGTAAGATGGGTCCACAAAAAGTTTCAGACTCTCTGTGTTATCAAACTTGGGAAGTTGTAAATTAAGAGCAGCTTTCCCCTCATTGTTGGCTTTGTTATTACCATTAAGTACTACGCCAGTTCCAAATGATAATTGGTAGGCAAAACTTGCCGGAACGGGTTTATTATCCTTTCCGGAGAACCTGATTTCAGCCGTAAGACTGCTGCCCGATAGATAAATTGTATCCGTTAATGTTATTTCCGTAATCAAAATAGATTCGAAAGATTTTCGTATTTCAATCACTCCGGAGAAAATCTTATCAGGCGAAAGGTTATTCATCGAATGGGTGGAAGCAATAAGTAAATAGTTTCCTTCAGTCAGAAAATCGGGAAGATCAACATTTCCGGATATCATATTATTATTAACAGGGCTTATTCCCGAAGCTACCTCTTGTCCATACTGATCTAAAAGGGTCAGATGCAAAGTATCATCGACAGGATAAGAATCGTTTTTCAGACCATCTAAAAAATAAGCCTTATACAAAATAGATTCGCCCGGTATATAATAAGATCGGTCGGTGTGAAGATAAACGATGGATTCTTGTCCCATAATATTCGTAACCTTCATTAGATAAAGTACCACGAAAAAAACTGCACTGATTGTTTTCATAGGTCAAAATATATTGATTTTCCGAAAGTAGTAAGGGTATAATTTGTCATTAGATTTTCATAAATATCTTCTTCTTATAAAGGAAATAGAGGAATACCCATGCCACAACAGTTAATCCGATTCCATCAATAAGTGGTGTCCATGTTTCCGGCATTATAGATGCAAAGCCTCCAAAGAGAAACTTTGTTGCTGATCTGA
>JANYJP010000004.1 GCA_025358455.1 Bacteroidales bacterium | reverse complement strand
ATAAATTCAAGCGGATAATGAGCTTTCAGGTAAAGACTCTGGAAGCTCTCCACGGCGTAGGAAGCGGAATGAGCCTTTGAGAATGAATACCCGGCAAATGACTCAATCTGCCTCCAGACCTCTTTGGTAACCTCATCGCTGTATCCTTTTTCATGACAGTTTGAGAAGAACTTTTCAACAATACGCTGCATCTCCTGCTTCGACCGGTATTTGCCGCTCATTGCACGGCGCAGCGTGTCGGCATCAGCCAGATCCAGACCTGCAAAGTGGTGACATACTTTCAGTACATCTTCCTGGTAAACCATAACACCGAAAGTCTCTTCAAGCTGCTCTTTCATAACGGGGTGTATATATTCGAATTTCCCGGGATTATGAAATCTGTAAATGTATTCCTTCATCATTCCTGAACGGGCAACGCCAGGCCTGATCACTGAGCTGGCAGCAACAAGAGTCGTGTAATTGTCGCATTTTAATTTTTTCAGCAGGCCCCGCATGGCAGGACTTTCAATATAAAAGCATCCCTTTGTCTCGCCGATCCTGAGATACTCTTTAACCTTCTCATCGTTCTTAAACTTCTGTACAGCATGAACATCCACATCGATACCCCGGTTGTGCAGGATAATCTCAGCACTCTCTTTTATGTGTCCGATACCCCGCTGGCTGAGTATATCGAGTTTTTCAAAACCGATCTCTTCAGCAATATACATATCCCACTGGGTTGTTGGGAAACCTTTCGGAGGCATGTCGAGCGCCGTGTAACATGTTATGGGTTCTTCCGATATCAGGATGCCCCCGGCATGAATGCTTCTCATATTGGGAAAGTCAGCAATCTTCAGTCCAGTAGAAAAGATAGTATTGGTTATCTCATTCCTGTTTGTTTCTGCTGAAGGATTATCTATCAATGAATCAATCTCTTCCTTTGGCAATCCATGAACCTTTCCAAGTTCACGGACAATTGACTTTCCTCTGAAAGTGCTCATAGTTCCAAGCAGTGCGGTGTGGCCGTAACCATAACGCTTGAAAATATAGTCAATGACCTCATCACGCTCTTTCCATGAATAATCAATATCAAAGTCAGGCGGACTGCTCCGTTTGGGATTGATAAACCTCTCGAAGTAAAGGTTTAGATCTATCGGGTCAACATTGGTGATTTTCAGGCAATAAGCAACAACAGAATTTGCACCGCTTCCTCGACCGATATGATAGAAATCCCGGGACATCGAATATCTGACAATATCCCAGGTGATAAGAAAGTAGGCGGAAAATCCGAGCTTATCGATTATTGCAAGTTCATGCTGAATTCTTTTTTTTGCTTCTTTATTCTCCCTGCCGTATCTGTAAATCATCCCGTCCCATGCGAGTTTTTCAAGGAGCAGCTTGTCGTCGTATCTGCTGGCAGAATAGATTTTTTTGTTTTTAAGGCTTTTAAGATCAAACTGCAGTGAACAATCATCCAGAAGTTTTTGAGTATTATTGACTAACCAGGGATATTCTCTGAAGGTTCTTTCATTATCGTCAGCACTTTTGAAGAATTCATCTTTACTGGCGCACTGCGAGGGTGTAAGATGACTGAGAAGAATATTGTTGTCGACAGCCCTCAGACTCTTATGAATAAAAATATCGCCGGTCTCTGCAAATGTAACAGGCTGCAGTATTACCATTGAATTTCTGTTTAACAATGAACCGAAAGTCAGCAGCCGGTTCAGTTCCTGTGGTCTTATTCCAATGCGCTCATTGTCAAATAATTTACGATCAGGAATTTTTTTCAGTGAGTATATTATGTATGATTCAGAGAATTCAGGGGCAGGGAAGGGCGCGGACTCTTTTTCAAAATTGAGTTTTGACAGGAATTCATTCAGTTCCCTTAATCCGTTATTATTTCGTGCAATTCCAATGTACTGCAACTCGTTATCGTTTCTGAATTCAATTCCTGCAACCGGCCTGATATTATTTTTGCTGCATTCTCCTGCAAAGTCAGGTATTGCTGTTGAATTATTTATATCAGTGAGAGCAATGACATCTGCTCCGGCTGCCATCGCTTTCTGCACAAGCTGTTCAACGGACATTATTCCGTAGCGCAAACTGTAATATGAGTGACAATTGATGTACATAGTGCCTAGAGTGCCTTAAGGGCCTTTTCCTCTCTTTCGCCTATCGTCATTACACCGGAAGCCCTCCTGACTGCATTTCGTCCGAAACGTTTCCGCAGCTTGTCCATAGCCATATAAAGGCTTACCTTTTCAGGAGTATCGTCAAACATATCAAGTTGCTGAACTCCTCTAACCATGTGACTGAACCTGACTCCGATGAGTCTTATCAGCATACGCCGCTGGTACAGTCTTGCAAAAAGTTCTTTGGTGATAGCGGCCAGAACATGGTCGAAAGATGTATATGGTATCCGTTTCTGCAGTGTATGGGTATCGAAGTTTGAATACCTTATTTTTACAGTAACGCACGAAGTCAGTCTCTCCTGATTTCTCAGTTCAAACGCAATCTTTTCCACCATACTTACCAGCAACTGATTAAGCCTCTCCATGTCGGTGGTGTCTTTTTCGAAGGTATGTTCAGTGCTTATAGATTTCTGCTCCGAATAGCTGATGACGGGAGCAGAGTCTATTCCATTGGCTTTCTTCCACATTTCGATACCGCTTTTCCCCATCAGCTTTTCAAGCATCTCAACCGGAATGCTTCTTAGGGTAAAAATTGTTGCAATGCCCATTGAGCGTAGTACCTGGTAAGTTTTCTGGCCTATCATTGGTATTTTTCTTATCGACAGCGGATCGAGGAACGGAAGCACAATTTCTTTCTGTACCTCAATTTCCCCGTTTGGTTTTGCCTCTCCGGTCGCAATTTTTGATACTGTTTTGTTGACTGAAAGTCCTATTGATATGGGTAGTCCGGTCTCTTTTATTATAAACTGCCTTAATTCATGCGACCATTTGTAACATCCATAAAAACGGTCCATCCCCGTAAGATCGATGTAATGCTCATCAACCGATGCTTTCTCATATAAAGGTGCTTTTTCGGCAATGATGCCGGTCACGATGTTTGAATAGTTGCTGTAAAGCTCCATGTCGCCCCGTATCATAATGGCATCAGGACACATATTCCTGGCAAGTTTCATAGGCATCGCAGAGCTTACGCCGTATTTACGTGCCTCATAACTGCAGCTCGATACCACACCACGGTCCGACATTCCGCCTATTATAACCGGCTTCCCGTTCAGCCGGCTGTTCTTAAGCCTTTCGACCGATACAAAAAATGTATCGAGGTCGAGGTGAAGAACTGATCTTTCTATGTTGCCGGAGAAAATCATAATGTAATTTTTAAATGTACCGGGAAGTGGAGATTGCTTCGTAGCTTCGCTTCTCGCAATGACCGTCTACTTTACTAACTTCAGTTCAACTTCCAACCTGAACTATGCTTACCTGCACCGTCATTTCGAGCGAAGCGAAGCAATCTCCAATTACCAAGTCCTGATTTTTTCAAAAATATTCCTTTTCTCTTGTATATATAACAATTATGTTTTACTTTTGATTAGAAATTAATCAAATTAATGGTTACAATATAATCATATTTCATTATGTACTTTGCATCGAATATAAAATTTTTAAGAAAAAGGAGGGGCAGAACACAGGATGAGGTAGCTTTTGCCCTTAACCTTAAACGTTCGACCCTCAGCGGTTATGAGAACGGTGTTGCCCAGCCTGGTATCGAAATTCTGATATCATTTTCCGGTTACTTTAACATCTCCATTGATACTATCCTTAAAATGGAAATATGCAAATTGTCGGAGAGTCAGCTTGGCGAACTTGAAAGAGGATATGATGCCTATGTAAAAGGAAGCAATCTGCGGGTATTGACTACAACTGTAAATTCAGCCAACCGCGAGAACATTGAGCTTGTTCATGAGAAGGCAAAAGCGGGTTATACAACCGGATACGCTGATCCTGAATATATCGGAGAACTCCCTGTATTCACTTTGCCGTTTCTTTCAGATAAAAAGAAATACAGAACATTCCAGCTTAAAGGCGATTCTATGCTTCCAATACCTGATGGTTCGTGGGTAACAGGAGAGTACCTTCAGGACTGGACAGAGATTATCAGCGGAAAAGCCTATGTGGTATTTACCCTTAATGATGGTATTGTATTTAAGGTTGTGGAAAACTATCTGAGAACCGACGGAAAGCTGGTTCTGTATTCATTGAATCCTATTTATGAACCTTATGAGGTACATGTTAATGAGGTTAAAGAGATCTGGAAATTCGTAAACTATATCAGCAGTGAAATTCCTGATCCCATACTACCTGAAAAACAACTGTTCCAGGCAGTGGCAGGTATGAAACATGACCTCGAAAGGATTAAGGCAAAGCTCGGGAATGATATTTCGGATATTAATGAGGAGAAATAATGGAAATCAATGTAGGGATCGGTCGCGACCAATCCCTACATTGATGCATTGGTCCATCTGCCATTTTCAAACGCCACAGGTAATGATGATATTTCCTGAAGCTCCTCCAACTTGAACATTAGGTGAGGTAGTTGCTGTAAACGACTTATGTTCTTGTGTTTATTGATTATATCTGAAGTTATAATCATAAATAGTCCGGGTTCAATAAAATTTCTTAATGCCGGTGATTCGCATATTACCGGACCATCTGATGGCACATATTTCATAATTTTATTGAAGACATTCATAAGCTGTTCATCCCATACTTTTGCAAAGTATGCTTTTGAAGCACCCGACCTGAGCATTCGTGAGGTGTCCTTTGTGCTATTCCTGTCTGTCTCTTCATAAATGGCATACCCTGTGTCTTCAGATATTGAAATCAATCCTTCAGTAGTCTCGTGGAAATGCGGACTTATCTTAATACCAGTGATATTGAGATCTTTAAACTGCTCAATAATTTTACAGGCTAAAGAAGTTTTCCCTGATTTAGTCCCGGTTCCGGCAATCAGCAGCAGGTTTAAAACATTCATTGTTTCGGTTTATATCAATTAATTCTAAAAATAAAAAACTCTATGGCTCTCAGCATATTCTCTTAGTATGTCGATGCAGAACTAAAAAGACACAGAGAAGACCCTGAGCAATGCAGAGCTTTGAAAAAGCTGATTTGTTCTACTCTTTTGTAAGATCAATTATCATCTGAACGATCTTCTGGTTATCTGATTCAGGAATATGGCCTTTATAGACAGCACGACAGATTCTGCTCTTATCAAGAATAACAACGGTATAATTGTCTTTCGGCAAGCCCCAGCTATTCTGAAGGGTAGCATTATAATCAAAAAGTATGGTCGTATCGTATTTTTTTGCTTTGTTCCCGGCAATCATCCTTATCAGGCCGTTTGGTTTCCATGTTGATTTGCAATCCACTATGCCAAAGCCTTTGAATAAATCCTTACTCAGAGTCTTATCTACATCAGTTGCTTTTTTTACGGCATCATTAAAAGCGTCATTTAGATCAGATTCATCAGGATCAACATAATTGAGCTGAAGAACTTTGCCCGGCCATGAATTCATTGTGAACTCCTTTTTATCAGCATCAGTGAACATCCATTCAGGTGCTTTCATGCCAACTTCAAGCTTTGTACCGGACTGCCCATGAATCGTAATCAGGGCCAGCGAAGTGAAGAGTAGGGTAAAGATTATCTTTTTCATATTCCTGTTTTTATTGTTAGTCCGAAATATATGAAATTTTTATTATAAATTAATTTTTAATGTTTATATCGTTAATCCCGACAACTGTATTAATTTTGCACTCTGAAATTTTAATATGCAATCAATAAGAAATATTGCGATCATTGCACATGTCGATCACGGGAAAACGACACTGGTTGACAGAATTATACAAGAATGTAAAGTTCTGGATCAGAGGAAAGAAGCTGGGGACCTGATCCTCGACAGCAATGATCTTGAACGTGAGAGAGGCATTACAATTCTGTCAAAGAATGTCTCGGCCAGATATAAAGGCGTCAAGATAAATATCATCGACACACCCGGGCATGCTGATTTCGGAGGCGAGGTTGAAAGGGTTTTAAAGATGGCTGACGGTGTTTTACTACTTGTCGATGCTTTTGAAGGACCTATGCCACAGACGCGGTTTGTTTTAGGCAAAGCAGTCAATCTTGGATTGAAACCTATTGTTGTGGTTAATAAGGTTGACAAGGAAAATTGCCGTCCGGATGAAGTTCAGCAGGATATTTTCGAACTTATGTTCAACCTGGAAGCATCTGACGAACAGCTTGATTTCGCGACAGTTTTCGGTTCATCAAAACTGGGATGGATGAGTGAAGACTGGAAGAAACCAACAACTGATATTACTTTTCTTTTGGACACAATACTTGAACAGATACCCGAACCCCCATATGTAGAAGGTACAGCACAGATGCAGGTTGCCTCACTTGATTTTTCAAGTTATGTCGGACGTATTGCTATAGGAAGGGTATTCAGAGGTGATATACATACTGGTGTAGATTATACATTATGCAAAAAGGCAGGTGAAGTAAAAAAAGTCAGGGTAAAGGAATTATATGTTTTTGAGGGTCTCGGGAGAGTTAAAACAGATAGTGTCAGATGCGGAGATCTTTGTGCTGTTGTCGGTCTTGAAGATTTTGAGATCGGGGATACCCTGGCTGATTTGCTGAATCCGGAAGCTCTTCAACGTATTGAAGTTGATGAGCCAACCATGAGCATGATCTTTACCATTAATAATTCACCTCTTTTTGGGAAAGAGGGAAAATTTGTTACTTCAAGACATCTGAGAACCAGGCTAATGAGGGAAATTGAAAAAAACCTTGCCCTGAAAGTAGAGGAAACAACTTCGGAGGATACTTTTAATGTTTATGGCCGCGGGATACTTCATCTTTCAATACTCATTGAAACAATGCGTCGCGAAGGTTACGAGTTCCAGGTAGGTAAGCCTAAAGTTATACTTAAAGAAATAGATGGCATCAAATCAGAGCCTTACGAGACCTTATCTATCGATGTTCCGGCTGAAGGTTCAGGTAAAGCAATTGAACTTGTTACTCAGAGAAAAGGGGAAATGGTTGTCATTGAGCCCAAAGGGGATCTTATTCATCTTGAATTCGATATTCCTGCCCGTGGTCTTATCGGTCTGAGAAATAATATGCTTACTGCTACATCAGGCGAAGCGGTAATGCATCACAGGTTAAGAGGTTATGATAAGTACAAGGGTGATGATCTTATGCCAAAACAAAACGGTTCACTTATCTCCCTCGATCAGGGAATGGCTACAGGCTATGCAATTGACAGACTTCAGGACAGAGGCAGGTTTTATATTGATCCGGGAGAACAGGTATACAGAGGTCAGGTGGTAGGTGAATATACACGTCAGGGTGATGTTGAAGTCAATATTATAAGAGGAAAAAAACTTACTAATATGCGGGCCTCAGGTTCTGATGAAGGTCTTAAAATTGCGCCAAAACTTAAGTTTTCACTGGAGGAAGCAATGGAGCAGATCAAGGATGACGAGTACCTTGAAGTTACTCCGTTAAGCCTGAGAATGAGGAAAGTACCAAGCTATAAATTTGCTTAGGATTTTTTTAACTCATTACATTATTTTAAAAATGAAAACAAAGCAATTTTGGTTAATTGCATTCTTACTTTTAATTATGTCTGCAGGATACGGACAGGAAATAAATTATCCTAAGTTCGGTATTGAAACAAAAGAAGGCTTAATTCCTCATGGTCTGAAGGTAGGGGATAAAGCTCCCGACTTTACAGCGTATGATCAGACCGGCAAGCAGGTTACACTGAAAACAGTGCTCGAAAAGGGCCCCATAGTTTTATTCTTTTATAGAGGAAAATGGTGCCCGGTATGCAGCAGGTATTTAAATAATTACCAGGATTCTCTTAACATGATTACTGATCAGGGTTTTAGTGTTGTTGCAATAACACCTGAATCAATTGAAAATGTAGAGCAGACAGTGAAATTTCATAAACTCACATTTACAGTACTTTATGATTGTCAGGAGAAAATTATGAAGGATTTTGATGTTATGTTCAATGTAACGAAGGAATATCAGGATAAAATATTTAAAAGTCTTTCAACAGATATTGCAAAAAATAATGGGAGAGATGTTGCACATCTGCCTGTTCCGGCAACTTTTATAATAAACAGGGAAGGAATAATCGTGGCAGTTCAGTTTGATCCTGATTACCACACAAGAGCAACAGTAAAGTGGATATTACGCAATCTCTCAGCTGCCATATAATGACTTTTTATTCAATATTCATTTAAATAGTCATTAAGAGGTTTCATTGCTTTAAAAACTTTCATTATATGATCAAAGAATTTATCACTGAGAACCATGGAATCCGGTAATTCATTGACAACCAGATAACTTTTAAGTCTTAAAAGATCGATATGAGGATGGTCTGCAGGATATCCTTTTGGTGCGGTCTTAAGTTTTTCTCCGTCTATTTTGCCAAAATATTTTATGAAAGTTTTTGTATTAAGGATCTTAATCAGTTCATCAGGTTCTTCATCTATCTTTTCTCTTATTGCTGACAACCATTGACTTGGTGGCATATATGCTCCGCCGGCCAGAATACTCTTTCCGGGTTCAATTTGAAAGTAGTAACCGGCGAGTTTGTCTCCGTTTTGTTTACCTCCTCTTACGATAAAGGCACCAAGATGTGTTTTATAGGGAGACTTATCATTCGAAAAGCGTATGTCGCGGTTTATCCTGTACACACAGCTTTTAACTTCAAGCCCTTTCATAATAGGCTCAATATCAATTAAGTTATTTATAATTTCCTGAGCAAAAGACTCAAAGTTGTTTTTTACTTCCAGGTACAACCCCTTATTTTTTATAAACCAGTCACGGTTGTTATTTCTTTTTAAATTATCCAGAAATTCCAGTGTAGACTTCTTGATAGGTTCCATATTCTCTTGTATTATATAGTTTTATTTATTATATGGCTTTAAGGCGCAAAGGCATAACTGCTTAAGCAGGTTGGATCCATTATAGATTCCCAATTCATTATATATCGATTTATGTGACAATAAAAGCATAAAGGTACTTTCCTTCATCAATTAATTAATAAGATAAAAGAAAATTAATTAACCATGTTTTTTACTTCACACTTTCCATATCCTGAGCGCTGGAATATCAAATATGTACAAATTTAAAACCGACTGTCATTGCAATTTAATCATGTAAAAGACGGGCGGGGTGCTGTAGAATCATTGCCGTAAGGAACCATGAAGAAATTTGCAAGCGGAAAAATTTGTTTCATACAACAGCTTTGAAAATATAATTGGTAAATTTGAGGAAACTGAAGAACATCCAGCCCTGATGAGAAACCGCTTAATCTTAAAAACTCGTGTTATAATTATAGTATGGATAGGCGTACTGTTAATTAATACTGGTTGCCGCTCCAATATGGAAACAATTCTGCAATCTGAAATTAATGCAATAGCAAAAAAATGGGTTCCTGATACACGGGAAGCAATTTGTACAATTTCAGTCAAATCAGGGGAAAAAGGAAGAGTAATACTCACCGGCGAAACAACAAGTCTTTCAGCAAAACAGGAGATAATTAAAACTTTAGATAATAAGAATATAAACCTTGTAGACAGTATTTTAATACTACCTGATACAGTAAGAAATAAGAAGTTCATGGGCCTGGTTACGCTGAGTGTTATTAACCTGAGGAAGCAGCCTGATCAGGCAGCAGAAATGGTATCTCAGTCAATACTTGGCACTCCGGTATTGATTTTAAAGGATGAGGACTCCTGGCTACTTATACAGACCCCTGACAATTACATTGCCTGGACCGAAAAGAGTTCAATAAGAATGGGGACCAGTTCCGAAATGGCTGCCTGGCGGAGGGCTGATAGGGTAATTTACCTGGAAAATACGGGATGGATCTATAGCTCGCCGGACAAATCAGGAATAGTAGGCGACCTTGTTGCAGGATGTTTAATGGAAAAAGTTGGAGAATCAGATAGTTACATTCTTGTTAAACTTCCTGATGATCGCACAGGGTTTGTAGAGAAGAAGGCTTTAATGGAGTTCAATGCTTTTCGGAATCAAAATGTACCTGATAAAGAAGTTGTTATCAGAATTGCATCATCACTGCTTGGAGTTCCTTACCTGTGGGGAGGTTCATCTGCCAAAGGCTTTGATTGCAGCGGCTTCGTGCAGAGAGTCTTTTTTATTAACGGCCTGCTATTATCAAGAGATGCCTCTTTACAGGCTCTTCACGGAGACAATATAGATCTTTCAAAAGGCTTAAACCAGCTTCAAAAAGGTGATCTCCTTTTCTTCGGATCTAAAGAGGGTTCCAAACTGCATATAACTCATGTTGCTATCTATTTTGGAGATAATAAGTATATCAATTCTGCAGGAAGAGTACAGATAAACAGCCTGGATTCAACTGATAACAACTTCAATAAATACAGATTGTTTTCCTTACTGGCAGCCAGGCGGGTAATTGATGCAAATAGTGATCCTGGAATAATTCCAATAAAGCAACATACTTGGTATTGATAACAAAATGAAAATGAAATGGTTACCAGGAGGAAATTTTTAACCAATTGTGGCATGGCTGCAGGAGCTGCTGGCTTTTCGTATGTTAAATTAGGAAATTCCGGTATTTTAAGAGGAAATATTAATACAGGAAAAAGTGCTGTAATGGATTTCCGTTATAAACCTTATGAACTTCATCTTAAACATGTTTTTACTCTCGCATCAGGATCGAGGAGCACAACACCGGTAATGCTTACTGAGATTGAATTTGAAAATTCCATTGGATATGGTGAGGCTTCAATGCCGCCATATCTTGGCGAAAGTCATGAAACTGCCGGGTTATTTCTAAGCAAGGTAGATCTGAAAAAATTTTCCAGCCCTTTCCTTATTCAGGATATACTGACATATGTTGATCAGCTTGCTCCGGGGAATTATGCAGCCAAAGCGTCAGTTGATATTGCTCTTCATGATTTGGTCGGGAAACTTATGAACCAACCCTGGTACCGGATCTGGGGGCTAAATCCGGATAAAACTCCGAATACATCATTTACAATCGGAATAGATAAACCGGAGATTGTAAAAGAAAAGGTCAGGGAAGCATCACCTTACAGGATTCTCAAAGTTAAACTGGGACAGGGGAATGATAAGGAAATGATCCAATCAGTCAGAAGCGAGACGAATAAGCCAATTTGTGTTGATATTAACCAGGGATGGACAGACAGAAATATGGCACTGGATATGATACACTGGCTTAAAGAACAGGGAGTTGTATTTGTGGAACAGCCAATGCCTAAAACATTAGTTGACGATACGGCCTGGCTTACACAAAATAGCCCATTACCTGTAATAGCCGATGAAGCAATCCAGACTATTGCAGATTTTAAAAATGTGCAGGGTGTATATAGCGGAATAAATGTTAAACTTATGAAATGCGGCGGAATGCTGGCCGCATATACAATGATTGGAATGGCCAGAGCCCTGGGACTGAAAGTAATGATTGGCTGCATGACAGAAACTTCATGTGCTGTAACTGCAGCAGCCCAGCTTTCTCCATTAGTTGATTGGGCCGACCTTGACGGTAACCTTCTTATTGATAATGATGTTTTTGACGGAATTAAAATCAGAGATGGGAAGGTAAGTTTGCCTGACAGACCGGGTATTGGGGTTGTTAAAAGATAAAGATGCCAACTAATACCCGGCAACGAGCAACAAACAGCAAGAAACATTCAACAAGTAAGACCATGAAAAAAACAAGTAAAAGAGTACTTTACGGTGTATCGGCAACCATTGGGATTGCGATTATCGTCTTCGCAGTTTATCTCAATACATTACTTCCTATAATAACCGGATATGCAGCAAAGAATCTTTGTTCTGCAGTTTTTATATCAGGCAGAAAACCTGTTGATGTAGAGGCTGTTGATCTGAACTTTTCATTTATAAAGTATACTCATAATACGGTAAACTATGATGAAAAGAGTGTGTCCAGCCATTTTCTGTGGGGTAAATCAAAGGCAATTTACAGGGAAGGCTTTGGATCCACCCTGTTAAGAGACATTCCGGAGGAAAAACTTCGCCATACCAGATATCCTGTCAGCATTAAACCAGGATATGGACAGGATACAATCGCCTGGCCACTGGGAGATATTCTGCCTGTAACAGAAACAGGTATAAACAAGACTGCACTTGGTGAAATTACGAGCCATCTTATAAATGATAATGCTTACAATGGTGATGCTTTTGCTTTCATCGTTCTGCACAAAGGTATTCCGGTGGCAGAAGGATATAAGCCACAATTTAATAAAAAAACCAGATTAATTAGCTGGTCAATGGCCAAGAGCTTTACAAATGCTATGGTCGGGATACTTGTCAGAGAAGGCAAATTGGATATTTTAAAACCGACCGGGCTTGAAGAATGGAAGAATGATGACAGAAGTACAATAACGCTTAACGACCTTATGCAGATGCAAAGCGGTCTTAAATGGAATGAGGATTATGGGAACAATTCAGATGTCACCGTTATGCTTCACTCTGAAAGTGATATGAGCCGTTATGCTTTTGATCAACCCATCGCGTATCAGCCAGGAACTCACTGGTACTATTCATCAGGTACAACTAATATTGTTAATTATCTGATACGTAAACAATTCGAAAGTGATTCTTCATATTATGCTTTTGCTAATAAAGAGCTTTTTAATAAAATAGGAATACCTGACGCTGTATTTGAAGTTGATCCTACAGGAACAAGAGTCGGCTCATCATATCTTTATGCTACAGCCCGCGACTATGCACGCTTTGGATTATTATACATGAATGACGGGGTATTTAACGGGGAGCGAATATTACCTGAAGGCTGGGTGAGATATACCACTTCAGCGGCTTCTGCCAGTAAAAGCAAATATGGTTCTTTCTTCTGGCTTAACAAAGGGAAAACATTGCCATCGGCACCTGAAGATATGTATGCATGTGACGGACATGACGGGCAACATATATATATTATCCCATCCAGCGAGTTGGTTGTTGTTGTGTTGGGATACTCGCCAACGTCAAAAGGAGGAATGAACATAGACAGGCTTCTTAAGGATATACTGAATACAATATAATACAACAATATTTGAAATGGATGTTAATGAAGGCCTGAAGAGAGAGATCGGAGTCTGGGGTCTTGTAGCCAACTCAATTAATATTATTGTAGGTGCAGGAATTTTCATTCTTCCCGTAATTATTGCTGAACGATTAGGTACAGGGAGTATTCTGGCTTATCTTATCTGCGGGATATTAATGATATTTATTATGCTTTGTTTCGCAGAAGTCGGTACAAAGATTACCCGGACAGGTGGAGCTTATTCGTATATTGAGGATGCATTTGGAAGATATGCCGGTTTTATCACAACCAACGTTTTCATTTTTGGTGCTGCTGTTATGGCCAATGCTGTAGTGGCAAATGGTCTTGTAAATACTCTTGCATATACTGATTTCAGGGATGCGCCATTAGCCGAAGCAGCCAGAAGAATGATAGGTCCTGCGGGAGCAACAATTGTAATTATTGGAGCATTATTTTCCATGTTTGGTAATATTAGTGGAATGGTTTTGAATATGCCCAGGGTATTGTTTGCTGCAGCCAGAGACAGGGTTATTCCTTTGCCGGGACTTGCTAAAGTGCATCCGGAATTTCTTACCCCGCATGTTTCTATAATCATCTATGCCTGCCTGGGATTTATTTTTGCCTCACCCGGTGAATTTAAACAACTTGCAATGCTCTCAAGTGCTTCGTATCTTCTTATTTATCTGGGAGTTGTGTTTTCAGTTATAAAATTCAGGATAAATAGGCGCACCGAAGAAGGTTCATATATTATTCCGGAAGGTTATTTTGTTCCAGGGTTTTCTGCAGTAGTTATTATATGGGTCTTATCAAATCTTCCTTTGAAAGAGTTAGGGGCAATGGTAATTTTTATTTCATTGCTGACTTTGATTTATTTTATTTTGAAAATATTTAAATTGGAAAAGTAAAGACTAAACGCGAGAACATCAACCCACGTAAACCTAGAAAGCTGGGAGAGAAATTTAAGCTGGGAGAGAAATTTTCTATGTCAACCAGCAAGCTGGGCGGAAATTTTCCTTAAAAGCCTATAATTAATATTATGTCAAATAGAATAAAATTATTATAATTTCGGTTTGTTGCTCTTACCTGATTTATAGTTAATAGCCCTAACCTATCTTTTTGTTAATAAATCAGATATGCATTGTGCGGTTTCGCAGAGAATGTATTTAAATAAAAAAGGGATGCATAAACACCCCCTTTTATCTTTTGAAAAAGTAGTTCTCACTTATTATCCATAGCATCAAGTTTTGCCTTAATTGCATTGTACTTGTCTGTTTCCTTCAGTCTGTAATACAATTCCTTCAGGCTTCTCATTGCAAAAGTATCATCAGGTTTAAGCTCCAATGCTTTTTCCATATATGGAAGTGCCTTTGCATAAACTGCGTTTGCAACATCAATTGATGCAGTGTATTTTTTTACATCCACAATTTCGTTAGCTGCTTTAAACATATCAGCAGCCTTATTAATATATGCTGCGCCCAAGCCATACTCAGAATCATATAGATCACTCTTCAGTTCAACTGATTTGGTAAGTTCAACTATTGCTTCATCATATTTGTTCTCATTAAGATAAATAATTCCAGCTGCAAAGAACAGTGTGCTGTTACCAGGATCACTCTCTTTAGCTACGTTAATATATTTGAGAGCTTCATCATTTCTGTTACTCTTAATATAAAGATCAATTAACTGCAGCGTGATATTCTTGTTATCAGGAAATTTACTTGATAATCCTGTAAGTATGGATTCTGCTTTTACAGTATCTTTAAGTCCAAGATAACTTGCATATATCTGAAAATAAGGTGTAATTCCCATGTATCCCATTTCAGCGCATTTTTCGAAGTACTTGATAGCTTCAGTGAATTTATCTGAGTTTACAGCTGCAAGACCTGCATTATAATACATTCCTGTATCTACAGCACCTGCATACATCTCACTTTCAGTAATTTTAATCTGTGTTTCGAATGAAGATAATGCACCTGCGTAATTCTTAGCTTCGAATTGATCGCTTCCCTGTTTGTACAAATTGACAGCCAGTGAATTATAAACCATTCCAGTTATGATTTTCTTCTTAATCGTACCCTTTTGATCCAGTTCCATTGCTTTTTGGTATGAAGCATATGCCTCTGCAAGCGGATCAGGATAGAAAGCTTTGAATTTTGGATCGGTTGATTCAAAAACAGCCTGGCAAAGTTTCCCTTTTGCATAGAATGTATTAAACCAGGCCATTGTACTTTCATTGACCAAAGCCTGATCGATGGCATCTTTTGCCTTGTCAAGAGCTCCCTGTTCAATAAAACTTAATGCACTCGTAACCTTGCCCTTCTGGGACATAGCTCCAATTGAGATACTAACGGCTGCTATAAGCAGAAAAAACTTTTTCATGATTACCATTTTAATTTAATTGTCCTTAAAAAATTTTCCAAATTTAGTTATTAGTTATTAATCTTCAAATTCTTTGCCATTTTCCTCTGTATTTAAATTATTTTTTTCATCAGGGAGCTTCTCAACGGCTTCATCCTCCTCATTTACAAGGACACACGCCACTGAAGCAATAATGTCATTTTCTTTGAGGTTTATTAATCTGACTCCCTGGGTTGCTCTTCCCATGACCCTTAAGGCGGAAACAGGGCTTCTCAATATATTACCAAATTGAGTTATAATCATAAGATCATGTTTATCAGTTACATCTTTTAAGGCAATTAAAAAACCTGTTTTCTCAGTAACATTTATCGTTTTTACTCCCTTTCCTCCCCGGTTGGTTATTCTGTAGCCATCTATATCAGATCTCTTCCCGTAACCTTTCTCAGAAACTACAAGAATATCTTTTTCTTTATTCTCAACAGTTATCATACCAACAACAAAATCTGTTTCCTCGTTGGCTAACCTTATCCCTCTTACACCTGAAGCTGTACGTCCCATTGGCCTTACTGAGGCTTCAGGGAACCTGATTGCTCGTCCTGTTTTGATTGCCAGCATAATATGATGCTGGCCGTTTGTCATCCTCGCTTCCAGAAGCTCATCGCCTTCCCTTATTGTTATGGCATTTACTCCATTTACCCGTGGACGTGAATATGCTTCGAGGGAGGTCTTTTTAATAATTCCTTTCGTAGTACAGAGAACAATAAAGTTATTATTAATATAATCTGAATCGTTAAGATTCTTAACATTGATAAACGCTCTGACGTTATCATCAGGTTCAATATTTATAAGGTTTTGCATTGCCCTCCCTTTTGAAGTCCGTGAACCTTCAGGAATAGCGTAAACCTTAAGCCAGTAGCACTTTCCGTTCCTTGTAAAGAAAAGCATTGTGTTGTGCATTGTGGCAATATATAGGTGTTCGATGAAATCCTCATCACGGGTTGAACCACCCTTAGCTCCTGTTCCGCCCCGGTTTTGCCTTCTGAATTCTGTTAAAGGAGTTCTTTTAATATAACCCATATGAGAGATTGTAATAACCATCTCATCATCAGCATAAAAATCCTCGGGATTGAATTCTTCCGCATTCGGGATTATTTCAGTTCTTCTTTTGTCGCCGTACTTCTCCTTTATTTCCAGAAGTTCATCTTTAATGATTTTCATCTGGATATCTACACTTGCAAGAACACTTTTGAGATATTCTATCAGTGCCATAATCTCCTGATATTCAGCTCTTAATTTTTCCTGTTCAAGTCCGGTCAGCTGACGAAGTCTCATTTCAACTATTGCCCTTGACTGAATATCTGAAAGGCCAAACCGTTCCATAAGTCTCTCTCTCGCCATTTCAGGTGTCTGGGATGCCCTTATGATTGCAACAACCTCATCAATATTATCACTGGCAATAATCAGTCCCTCAAGGATATGAGCTCTTTTTTCAGCCTGATCAAGATCAAATTTCGTTCTCCTTATAATAACTTCGTGACGATGTTTTACAAAGTAGTGAATCAGTTCCTTGGTATTCAGTGTTTTAGGACGACCTTTAACAAGAGCGATATTATTTACACTGAATGAAGTCTGAAGTGATGAAAATTTATAAAGATTATTTAATACAACATTGAAGCTTGCATCTTTCTTAAGAATAATGACGATGCGCATTCCATTACGATCCGACTCATCATTTATATATGAGATGCCATCAAGCTTTTTCTCATTTATAAGATCAGCAATCTTGCGGATCATCTCCGCTTTATTTACCATGTAAGGAATCTCATTGACGATAATGCATTCACGACCCGAATGTGTAAGTTCCATATCGGTCTTTGCCCTTATTACGATTCGGCCGCGGCCTGTTTCACAAGCATCTCTTATACCCTGTCCGCCGTAAATTATGCCTCCCGTGGGGAAATCGGGTCCTTTTACAAGCTGGAGAATTTCATCAGTAGTAATTTCATTGTTATCAATATAGGCAATTGTGGCATCAATAATCTCCGTAAGATTATGGGGAGCCATATTAGTTGCCATTCCAACGGCTATACCTGAAGCCCCGTTCACCAGAAGCAGTGGTATTCTTGTTGGAAGAACAGATGGTTCAGTCAGTGAATCATCAAAGTTAGGCTGAAAATCAACTGTATCCTTATCAATATCGGCAAGTGTTTCCTCGGCAATTTTTTTAAGCCTCGCTTCGGTATATCGCATAGCAGCCGGACTATCACCGTCAACTGACCCGAAATTACCCTGACCATCAACCAGTGGATATCTTAAAGACCACTCCTGTGCCATTCTAACCATTGCTTCATAAACGGATGAGTCGCCATGGGGATGAAACTTTCCAAGCACCTCTCCTACTATTCTTGCCGACTTTTTATATGACTTATTGGAAAGTACCCCTAATTCAGACATCCCAAAAAGGACTCTGCGATGGACCGGTTTAAGTCCATCTCTCACATCAGGTAATGCACGCGACACAATAACCGACATCGAATAGTCGATGTAGGCTGACTTCATCTCCTCCTCGATATTAACCTGGACGATTCTCTCTCTCTCTGACATAACAGATTATTAATTAAATATTTACAAACAAAGCTCCCATTAGAAGTTTTGAATTACGAAAATAGTTAATATTTGGCTAATCCTGGCCTTATAGGGCTGTGAATTTTTTAACATTCTTTGTTAATAATTGGGCATGAAAATTGCCATGTAGATATTATGCATAATTTATCTTTGAAAAAGTAGTTATGTGTACCTTTGTCGGAAGTAATCTGACAGAATGTCGTGTAATATTATTAAACTGTTAATTGAAAGATCAAAATATGGATTCACAATTTTCACAAAGAGTAAAAGATATTCTCGGGTATTCAAAAGAAGAAGCTATCAGGCTTGGTAACAGTCATATAAGTCCTGAACATCTTTTCTTAGGTATACTAAGAGATGGGGAAAGCGTTGCTATAGAGATCCTGATCAACCAGGGTATTGACCTGCCTGTTCTTAAGGGTTCTCTTGAGAAAAGTATAAAAGTGGAAAGTCCGGTACCGGTTGCTGACCATGAGGTTATTCCACTTCTGAGAAGTACCGAGAGGATACTCAAACTTGTATCTCTTGAGGCTAAGTCTCTGAAAAGCAATACTATAGATACTGAGCATCTGTTGCTGGCCATACTTAAGGATGAAAATGCCCTGGTAACAAGGTTCCTCTCCGAACTTGATGTCGACTACCAGTCTGTGCGCCGTATGGTGGAGGCTGAATCGCCGACTGCAAAAGCTGACTTCCCCCGGGATGAAGATGATGAAGGTCAAAGTTTCAGCGGACCTGGAAAAGGTCAGTCCTCCACTCCTCCTTCATCGAAATCATCTTCCGACACGCCGGTGCTGGATAATTTTGGTATTGACCTGACGAAAGCTGCTGAAGAAGGCAGGCTTGATCCTGTTGTCGGAAGAGAAAGAGAGATTGAAAGATTGGCTCAGATTCTGTCGAGGAGGAAAAAGAATAATCCTGTTCTTATTGGAGAACCCGGTGTCGGGAAATCAGCAATTGCTGAAGGCCTGGCTCTAAGGATAATTAAAAAGAACGTATCGAGAGTCCTTTTTAACAAAAGGGTGGTTGCCCTTGACCTTGCCTCAATAGTTGCCGGTACAAAATACCGCGGACAGTTTGAGGAAAGAATGAAAGCTATACTAAACGAGCTTTCAAAAAATGATAATATTATTCTTTTCATTGATGAGATTCATACTATCGTTGGTGCCGGAGGAGCAACAGGATCTCTCGACGCAGCTAATATGCTCAAACCAGCACTTGCACGAGGCGAAATCCAGTGTATCGGTGCTACAACCCTTGATGAATACCGTCAGCACATTGAAAAGGATGGCGCTCTTGAGAGAAGGTTCCAGAAGATAATTGTTGAACCAACTTCAATTGAGGAGACAATTCACATTCTTAATAATATTAAAGAAAGATATGAGGAGCATCATAATGTAATATATACTGACGATGCGATTGAAGCCTGCGTTAAGCTGACAAACCGTTACATATCTGACCGTCACCTTCCTGATAAAGCAATAGATGCTCTTGACGAATCTGGTTCAAGGGTTCATATATTAAATATCGTTGTTCCTGAAAAAATACTCTTGCTCGAAAAACAGCTTGAGGACACAAAAAAGGAAAAGATGATGGCAGTTAAAAATCAAAACTTCGAGAAAGCTGCCAGTTTCCGCGATCGTGAAAAAGATCTCCTCGACATGATTGACATGGAGAAGAAAAAGTGGGAGAAGGAACTTTCAGTGAATCGTGAAACAGTTGATGCAGAAAAAGTCGCTGAAGTTGTGGCAATGATGACAGGGGTTCCTGTTCAAAGAATTGCACAGACAGAGGGTACCCGTTTACTAAACATGGCGGACGAACTAAGAGGAAGTGTCATTGGACAGGATGAAGCAATCGGTAAAGTTGTAAAATCGATACAGAGAAACAGGGCCGGACTCAAAGACCCTAATAAACCGATCGGCACATTTATTTTCCTCGGACCAACAGGTGTAGGAAAAACCCAGCTTGCAAAAGTGCTTGCCAGATTTTTGTTTGATACAACCGATAATCTTGTAAGGATCGACATGAGCGAATATATGGAGAAGTTCTCGGTATCAAGATTAGTTGGAGCACCTCCCGGGTATGTAGGTTATGAAGAAGGCGGGCAGCTTACTGAAAAAGTCAGAAGGAAACCATATTCAGTTGTGCTTCTTGACGAAATAGAGAAAGCTCACCCCGATGTATTTCATATAATGCTTCAGGTACTGGATGAAGGGCAGCTGACTGACAGTCTGGGCAGACGGGTGGATTTCAGAAATACTATTGTTATTCTGACATCAAATATCGGAACAAGGCAAATTGCTGAATTCGGTCATGGTGTGGGGTTCGATACCAATTCAAAAAAAAGTACGCGTGATGAGCAGACCAAGAGTATACTGCAAAAAGCATTGCAGAAAACCTTTGCACCTGAATTCCTGAACAGAATTGACGATGTAATTATGTTTAACTCATTAGGGAAGGAAGAGATCAATAAGATTATCGACCTCGAACTGAAAGGTCTCTACGATAGAGTAAAGTCGCTTGGCTTCCAGCTAAAAATTGCTACCGGTGCAAGAGATTTTATTGCAGAAAAAGGATTTGATGCCAATTTTGGCGCCAGACCACTTAAGCGTGCTATACAGAAATACCTTGAAGATCCTATGGCAGAACTTCTTATCAGAGCAAACCTTAAAGAAGGTGATTGCATTAACGTTGGTTTTAACAGCGTTAAATCTGAAATAAAGATAAAAATCCAGAAGAAGAAGATTGAGCTTCCGGAAAAAACCGATAATCCTCCGGAAATGAGAAACTAGAAATTTTATCAGATTATATTAAAAGGGCGTAGTTTTAAACACTGCACCCTTTTTTTAGTGCCGTGCATGGCAAATAACTTGATGGAAACGGATTAGAACCCGTTTGTGGAATCGCATAGAGCCTGGCATCACTCACTTCCTACCCGATTGGAAATTGATATTTATTCCGGTACTCCGTAAAGATCAAAATCTGTGGATTGAGTTATCCGGATATTGTAGAAATTGCCCGGCTTAAGATTATTTTCAACAGGAATAAGAACCTCCTGATCTACTTCGGGGCTGTCATATTCTGTTCTCCCAACAAAATACTCACCCTCTCTCCTGTCAATAATTACCTTAAATATCTTCCCAACATTAGTTTCATTCAATTCCGCTGAAATATTTTGTTGTATCTCCATAAGTTCGGCAACCCTCGATTCTTTGACATCACCAGAAATTTCATCATTGTACTCCTTATATGAATATGTGTCTTCTTCGTGTGAATAAGCAAAGACACCAAGCCTGTCAAACCTGAAGTGCGAAATAAAACTTTTAAGATCCTGAAAATCCTGTTCGGTTTCCCCGGGATGTCCTGCAATGAGAGTTGTTCGGATAACAGCACCCGGGATCTCCTTCCGCAATGTATTAAGTATATTCACTGTTTCTTTCCTTGAATGTGACCTCTTCATCAGTCCGAGCATGTTATCAGTTATATGCTGAACCGGTATATCAATATACCTGCAAATCCTGGGATTATCTCTTATTAAAGGTATTAACTCCATTGGAAAATTAGCAGGATAGAGATAATGCAGACGTATCCATTCCAGAGAATCAATTTTCAACAATTCTTTTACCAATTCTGGTAATACTTGTTTTCTATAAAGGTCAATACCGTAGTAACTAAGGTCCTGAGCAATGAGTATCAGTTCTTTAACTCCATTTTCTGCGAGGAGAGATGCTTCCTTCACCAGTTCCTCAACCGGACGTGAAATATATTTTCCACGAATTGCCGGAATAGCGCAAAAAGCACAGGTTCTGTTGCAGCCTTCAGATATTTTGAGGTATGCATAATGTCCTGGTCCGGTAATAGTTCTTTCGGTCAGCAGATCATTCCTTAAATTAAGACCCAGCTCATTTAAAATGTCTGTCATATTATTGACGCCGAAATATTTTTTAACTTCAGGGATTTCGTGTTTCAGGGAATCCATATATCGTTCTGAAAGACAGCCCATAACATACAGGTTATTAATATATCCGGCACATTTTGCTTTTACAAATCTGAGAATTGTATCAACGCTTTCCTCCTTTGCGTCATTTATAAAGCCGCATGTATTAATTATTACCGTACCAGCTGAAGTATCATTGGAGTCATATATTACTTCATAACCTCCTGCATTTAACTGTTTGAGCAGTTTTTCCGAATCGACAAGGTTTTTGGAACAGCCTAAAGTAACAATATTGATCTTTTTATTATTCATTCATTGGTTTTAATGATTCCATAATGCTGGCCCCGGTTAAAGAGAAGGACGAGAAGCGCCCAGGTGGCCTGCAATTTTTATTTTGAACTGAAAAGCGAGTCAACAAAGTCAAACCTGTTGAATATCAGGAGGTCCTCAAGCTTTTCACCGATACCAATATATTTAACAGGAATTTTAAACTGGTCTGATATCCCGATAACCACTCCCCCCTTTGCCGTACCATCAAGTTTTGTAATTGCCAGAGCTGTTACATCTGTTGCCGCGGTAAACTGTTTTGCCTGTTCAAATGCATTCTGACCGGTTGATCCGTCAAGTACGAGAAGAACCTCATGCGGTGCATCAGGAATTACTTTTTCCATTACCCTCTTGATCTTTGATAATTCAGTCATCAGGTTTATCTTGTTATGAAGCCTGCCTGCCGTATCGATTATAACAACATCAGTATCTCCCGAAACAGCTGATCTCAGAGTATCAAATGCAACTGAAGCGGGGTCAGAACCCATTTGTTGTTTTATAAGTGGAACTCCTACCCTGTCGGTCCATATCTGAAGCTGGTCGATTGCGGCCGCGCGAAAAGTATCTGCAGCCCCGATAAGAACCTTTTTTCCTGCACCTTTGAACTGGTATGCCAGTTTTGCGATAGTGGTTGTTTTTCCGGCGCCGTTTACACCTACAACCATTATAACATATGGTTTGGTTTTAAATGGAGTTGAAAAGTCTGATTCAGAATCAGTCTGGTTTTTTTCGAGAAGCTCAACTATCTCTTCTTTCAAAATTACATTTAATTCGCTTGTATTTAAATACTTATCCCTGGCCACTCTTGCTTCAATACGTTCAATAATATTTAACGTGGTGGTTACTCCGACATCAGAAGTTACCAGAACCTCCTCAAGATTATCCAGTACCTCTTCATCGACTTTTGATTTTCCTGCAACAGCCCTGGAAAGCTTATGGAAAACGCTCTCCTTAGTTTTTTCGAGACCTTTATTAAGGCTCTCTTTTTTATCTTTTCCAAGAAATCCCAGCAAAGCCATTTTGTAGAAACTATTTTGAAAATTAAATATAAAAAAAGCTTCCTTCTGCTAAGAAGAAAGCTATGAGCATCTTATGAGTAGATTGTATTTTTACTTCTTTGTGAAGAAGTCTTTAATATGATCATTATGAACGATCTCTTCTTTAAACAAATAAGCCCCGGATTTGTCAGATTTGGTCATTTTAATACATTTTGTAAATGACTTGCCTGCTCCTGTCTTAAGTGTTGCAACAACTTTCTTTGCCATGGTTTAATCAGTTTACTTGATTTCTCTGTGAAGTGTATGTTTTTTAAGAATAGGATTGTATTTCTTCCTTTCAAGACGGTCAGGAGTGTTCTTCCTGTTTTTTGTCGTAATATATCTTGATGTACCCGGTTGTCCACTTTCTTTATGTTCGG
>JANYJP010000140.1 GCA_025358455.1 Bacteroidales bacterium | reverse complement strand
CTCACCCGGAGTTTCAGATATGCGTTTGTATAAGCATTGGAATGATTAATTTGTTTCATGATTTTAGCTTTAAGTTATCATAGTAAATAATCCAAATATTTCCGCAAATTTTTACTTGTTCCAAATTTAGATAATCCTTTTTTAGAGAGCGATAACCTTTCCATTCATCGGTAATTACTTTTGCGTCCTTGCTGATATATTTTCATAAAAATAACATGAACAATAACGAAACTTAGCCAGTTTTTTGATTTTTTCATTCGATAATTCCAATTATTTGTTGTTAAATATTATGTCACCTCTAATTACTGTTTTTTTGGCGCCGGGTTTAAAACAAATATAATGTTTGGCTTTCTAAAAACCTAATTTTACCTCCCCCCTGATTTTTAAATTATTAAATATCAGTCACTTACAAAATTTAGTCTTTCATGTCTGGACATACCCCTGCCTACCCTGCCTCCCGGCAGGCTATAGTAATGCGCATCATACAACAATTTGATCCGGCACGTATCGAAATTGCGTTTATGGCTTTGAACTTCTTTAACGGTGATGAAGCACATGAAACAATTTTCAAACAGCAGGTGGAATTTATGAATAAGGTAAGAATCGAATTTTTTAAACCACTTGATTTCACCGATCAGAGATTTTAAATGATTTATATTTATACCTAATTGATTGACTCTTTCGTTATGTTGGTTAATTTTGATATTAATTAGTGTTTGATATTTTAATCTGATGATATCATTTAAAAGTTCACAAACTTAGTTTTCAATTTAAATACCTAGAACCATGCTTAAAAGGAACTTGCTATTTGCATTTTTATTTTTGACTCCGATCCTTATGGGCCAGAAGGCTACCATCACGGTGGAGTCCAGAGACATACTGACGTATCCTTACAGAGATCCTAATCCCATACCGATTTTGGCTGAAGGGAGATCAGAGATCTTCCCGTATCATTCTTTCAGCGGGTATAGCCTGAAAGGGCAGATGCAAAAATGGAATGTGATTAAACTCGAGAATGACTATATTGAAGTGTACGTTCTTCCATCAGACGGAGGTAAAGTCTGGGGCGCTATTGAAAAATCCACAGGCAAAGAGTTTATTTACCGGAATGAAGTCATGAAATACAGGAATATCTCCATGCGGGGTCCCTGGACATCAGGAGGTATTGAATTTAACTTTGGATATATCGGGCATAATCCTTCAACTTGTGTTCCGGTAGATTATAAAATAGCTGAAAACGAAGACGGAAGTGTGAGTTGCTTTGTAGGGAGTATGGATTTACCTTCCCGTACAAAGTGGACCGTTGAAATAAGAGTTCCAAAAGACAGGGCATATTTTGAAACAAAAGCAATGTGGAGTAATCCGACCCCTCTTCCTCAGACTTATTATAACTGGATGACAGCCGCTGCAGTAGTTACTGCCGATCTTGAATTCGCCTATCCGGGTAACAATGAGCTTGAACACAGCGGCGAAGCTGGTCCATGGCCGGTCGATAAACAGGGACGTGACCTGTCAATGTATGCAAACAATGCTTTTGGATCCGACAGGTCAGCTCATATCGTCGGGGAGTATAATGATTTCATGGGTGGGTATTATCATAAATCTGAATTTGGTTTTGGACATTGGGCCCTCTATGATGAAATGCCAGGACATAAACTCTGGTTGTGGTCTCAGGCAAGAAACGGAGCAATCTGGGAAACTCTGCTGACAGATACTGACGGTCAGTATATGGAATTTCAGGCCGGCCGAATGTTTAATCAGTATGGCGGTACATCTGCTTTCCAAACTCCGATTTCCCAAACTCCATTTACTCCCGGTCTTACAGATATGTGGCATGAAATATGGTTCCCTGTAAAAGAGATTGGCGGGCTTACTGATGTTTCACCATTAGGTGTTTTAAATGTTAAATCTGAAGATGGAAAACTGCAGATAGGAATCAATTCCCTCTCTTTCGCACAGGCAAAAGTGACGGTTAAATCAGAAGGCAAAGTTATTTTTACCGAAGATAAAAAATTCAAACCAATGGATGTCTATAAGACTTCGGTTCCTTTGAGTGCAAAAGCAGATTATGAGGTAGTTGTTGATGGCATGGATCTGCAATATAGTCCGTCAAAACGAAAACTCTTAAGCCGTCCTTTTTATTCCACTATGCCAAAGGATATTACAACAGCAGCTTCTCTTTTTCAGGAAGGAATGCAATTAAAAGAAGAAAGAAATTTTATTCAGGCAAAAGCAATCTTTAAAAAATGCCTGGAGAAAGATCCGCTTTATATTGATGCAATGGCGGCTTTAACTGAAATTTATTACCGTAGCAATCTGTATGATTCTGCATTGTATTATGCAAATAACGCACTTCAGCTTGACACATACCATCCAGCCGCAAATTACTTTGCAGGTGTTACATACCACGCTAAGGGAAACCTTACCGATGCTCTTGAATCACTCGGTTGGGCTGCCCGTTCCCAGGAATACAGATCTACAGCTTATGCACTTATGGCTGGAATTCAATTGCAACTGGAAAATAAGGAACTTACTGAACATTATGGAAATCTCTCACTTGATTACAACCGCAATAATTTTAATGCACTTGAAGCGCTGACAATATTATACCGGAAATCCGGAAAGACCGCACTTGCTGATAAATATATTGAAGCAATAAGCAATCTTGATCCGTTGAACCATTTTGCTGATTTTGAGCGTAACCTTGTGCATCCTTCCGCTGAAAATTATTCGCGTTTCACATCTACCATTACAAATGAAATGCCATATCAGACTTACCTTGAGTTAAGTATGATTTATTCAGGATTTGGATTAAAAAGCGATGCTCTGCAGGTACTGGATAAAGCGCCTGCCCAGGCTGAAATCACGATGTGGAAAGCATGGCTCAAAAATGATCCCTCAATGCTTAATGAAGTGGCTTCTGCATCTCCGTCATATGTATTCCCTTACCGTACAGAAACTGTTTCAGCACTGGAATGGGCTACGTTGAAGAACCCAAGCTGGAAACTAAAATATTATCTTGCAATGAATTATATGGCTATTCAGCGTGATGCTGATGCCATGAAATTATTCCAGGCCTGCGGGCAGGAACCTGATTATGCACCTTTCTTTCTTGCACGTGCTGCCCTGTTAAGACCAAAGAATGAAAAGCAGGAACTCAGGGATCTGCAATCAGCACAAAAGCTTGCACCCGATGACTGGCGTACAGTTTACAGGCTGATCAACTATTATGATGCACGTCAGAACTACCAGATGATGTTGTCACTTTCAACAGAAGCATTTAAACAACATAAAGGCAATCCTGACATAGGAGTCCAGTATGCCATCGCACTTATAAACAACGGGCAATATGCAAAAAGTCTCAGAACACTTGAAAGAATGAACATACTACCCTCTGAAGGAGCCAGGCAGGGAAAGGTCATGTTTGAACAGACTTGTCTGTTCTTAACAATCGATCTGATGAAAAATAAGAAATATGCAGAAGCCATGAAAATGATTGAGAAGTCAAAAGAGTGGCCTGAAAATCTGGGAGTAGGAAAACCTTATGATGTGGAAACCAGAATCCAGGACTACCTTGATATTTTCTGTCTGGAAAAGCTTAAGAGACCGAATGAAACAGCATCTCTCAGAAAGTCAGTGATTGACTACACTAACCAGGATCCTTATCCTTCATTTAATAATATTCTGGCACTTAAACTCCTTAAGGACAAGGGAGAAACTGAGGCTGCCAATATCCTGGCCCAGAAAATAGAAAAATCAGGAAGACCTGGAAACCCGATCAACCAATGGGTGATTGCTACCTACAAGAATGATCAGACGAAAGTTCTTGATCTGGAAAAGGACTTTACTAATAACAAAAATTATCTGATCATCAGGAAGCTGATGGAAGTTACTTATAAATAACGATTTGTTCAATACTATACATAAAATCGGGGCTGAATATAAATAGCAAAGCGAGGAGATTAACTGATCTGAAAATGAATATTACCCATAACTTTAACTTACTTTTACCTTTTTTACTTATTGCAATTGCAGAAATATGTCCGGTATGAAAAATAAAAGTATCTGTTTCGTTTATTTGTTGACCATCTTGTTAATTGTTAGATACAATGATGCTCAAGCCAGCAACAAGGTGACTATTGCTACGATCGGGGGGGGAGGCGGACTGGTAAAAGCTGGTGATAACCGCGAACCGCAGAAATTGGTGGATCAGATAATTGTTTACTGGCAGGGCCAATTCGACAAAGTGCTTCCCGGTCATCCCGACCTTATATTGCTTACGGAAGCCTGCGACCGTCCCGGCGGTCTGACCACGAAAGAACAATTCAATTATTACAAAATCCGAAAGGATCAGGTATTGGATTATTTTGCAACTGTTGCAAGAGCAAATCACTGTTATATAGCTTTTGGAATGAAGCGGGAAGAGAAAGGAACGTGGTGGAATTCATGTGTTTTGCTTGACAGAGAGGGGAAAATAGCGGGAATTTATAATAAGAATTTTCCAACTACCGACGAGATGGATCAGGGAATCAAAGCCGG
Organism: Bacteroidales bacterium; assembly: GCA_025358455.1. GTDB lineage: Bacteria > Bacteroidota > Bacteroidia > Bacteroidales > VadinHA17 > LD21. Next base: position 22,029 of record JANYJP010000140.1, on the reverse strand, counting down.
TTCAGAGACCCTGGTTTTTCAATGCGATTTCGGACGTGTCGGGTGTGCCATCTGTTTTGATCTGAATTTTGATGAATTACGTGTGAAATATGAAAAATTAAAACCTGACATTATGCTTTTTCCTTCGATGTACCATGGCGGACTGGAACAAAGCAAATGGGCCTATGCCTGCAGGTCATTCTTTGTCTGTTCTTTTGGTTCCACCGAAGTTCCTTCGGAAATACGAAATCCGCTTGGTGAAATTGTGGCATCTTCAACCAATTATTTCAATTATACAGTAGCTACAATTAATCTCGATCGTAAGCTTGCACATCTTGATTTTAATTGGGAAAAGCTTACTGCACTCAAAAAGAAATACGGAGAAACAGTAACCATAACCGATCCGGGGAAACTGGGTGTTGTTATGATCACCAGTGAGAATAGTAAAATAAGCGCCTCCGAAATGGTAAAAGAGTTTAACATTGAACTCGTTGATGACTATTTCAACCGCGCACGGAATCAAAGAAATAAACAATTGGGTATGAACTGATCTCCCGGACAGCTGGTACTCCGGTTCTTAGCCCTGATAGAAGATAAAGTACCGGAAAGACCTCTGTTCTACGCAGGAAAACGGTAATCCTTTCCCGGGTATAAAAATGTTCCGTCAATTTGGCCGATTGCAAAACTTAGCCCAACTTGCATTTTTTTACCCCTATTTTCTAAACAATAGCCAGCCCAGGTCGGCAGGATTGTCCGATCCCAATATCAACCGTTCTGTGGTCGGATTATCAGGTCGCCATGAACCGTAGCCTCCTGCTCTCTTTTGCACTTTAATATCCATACGTATCGGGTGCAGATTTACAGCATTTAATCCAATGGTCTGCAAAGGAATGCGTACCCAGGCAATCCATATCCCCTTTTTATTAGTCTCTTTTATAGCTGCCCTGTAAATCAAAGGATATCCTAAAACATGCACCGGATCCTTATTTGTACTACAGGCGTTAAATACAAAATGGATGGCAGGATATAGTCGATCAGGTTCGATCTTTATCTCAATATCGTTTAATGGGGATATCTTCGTGGCAGTATCTGAGGGTTTATTTTCAGAAACTATTATGTATAAGGCATCTTTATCATAAGCCGATGCCCATTGAACGAAGGTTTTATCTGATCCATTATCGCAAGGTTGCCATTTAAGATCCCCGGGCAGAACAAGTTCTGTATCCGACCAAATTGAAGCTTTTGCACCGATACAATAAGCTACTGGGCCCTGCGGTTTCTTCCCCGTATATTCAGGAAACAAGAGCTGATCATTTTGTATAGCTTTTTTCACTTTCGGTACATCATTGGCAAGAACACTATTTAATTGCTTTATACGCCATCTTATCTTCGCCGGAAAATACTTATAACCTTCTGCTTCAGAATGAAATCCCAGACGGGAATCTTTTTCACACAAAATTATCAGCTGTTGATCCAACTTTATTTCCTCAAGTATTATATCAGTAAGTTGTTTTAATATTCCCAACCGCTCCGGCCCATCCATCCGGAACATTTTTTCACGAAGTAAGTAGAAATTAAGTATGTTATATCCGCTGCGTAATTGGATACCAAGGGCTCTGGCTACTCCAATATCTAATATTCGTTCAGGTTCGTTTGAATATTTTCTTTCCAATCCGGTTAGTATCTCAATTCCCTTTTCCCACGAATAAGTCATACGCCGGGTTAATTCCACCACTTCCTCAAGTGTCAGGACATTACCAATACATTCCCCAATGCGGTCTCCACTGGGCGGCCATGGATTAAGAGTTGCACTTGAACCTATCTGCCATGTTGGTGATAAAGGCGCATCAACAGGTTTAAGAAGGAGAGGCCAGACAGGGCCATCATGGATAGGTCCGTAATATTGGAACAGATTGACAAGAGGATAATTCTGATACCCTTCACTGAAGAGCTTCCATGCCTCAACCACTTTTGCAACATCGTCCTTTTTCCAATAGAAGGAAGCAAGTTGGGGCAAAAATAAATCCACATCTTCCTGGAACGGTTCCGTGGACAGTTGACCGGCTGCCTTGTTCATAAGTCCGGGATAATTCCCAAAATACCAGCATAACATTGTATATGAAACTCCCAGATTCCTCATTTCAGTGAATTTCCGGTATAGCAGCGACGGCAAAGGAACGAAAGGCACAGTAGCCACTTCGTGGGAATTACCCGTTTGTATCTTTGCTGAAACTTTTGTCTCTTTCTCCTTTGCGATCTCTGCTATGCGGCTAAATCGAGAACTCGGTCCGGGATTCGATATCCAATAGTCACCACCTACAAGTAGTTTCCCAAATTCAGTCCGACTGACACCTGACTCAAAATTAAATTGAAGAATCACACCTTTTGGTGTATGTGCAGGTAATTCATAAACCCAGTCTGCCAGACTATATGAATCGCCTGTAACAAATCGCTGCGGTTGGGGCATATAAAGCCAACTGATCAGTTCAGCTTCCGGTGCAGCAGCTTGCATACCTTGTTCCATTGCCGAGAGTGAGGCGTATAGAATCTCCCAGGGTTCCTTCTTAGAACAACGGGGGCAATTAATCTTCCCTTTATAATCAGATGTTGAAGAAACGGCACTCAGACATGTTGTCCCTCTCTCACCATGGGTTATATTGATAAGCCCGCCAAGTTCGGGTACAGCTTTAAAGATTTTATTTACTGATTCATATAGATATTTATGAGCAGTAGGGCTGCTGGGACAGAAGAAATTCCCCCTGCCATTTGGTGCACCTGCCAACTCAGGATATTTTTTTATTACCGGGCTAGCAGGATCCCATGCACGCGGTTCAATACAAAATATATAGGTTCTAATCCCGTACCGCAAACACTTTTCAGCTGTCTGTTTCAGCTTTGCCAGCCTTTTCACCCCATCCTTTGCTGCATCGGGGGTGTAAGTAGTTGCTACAAGATCGCGGAATTCTATAGTCAGCCATAATCCGTTGACTCCCTCATGTGCCAGACGGTTCAGGTATTGATCAGGATAGTAATCCACATTGTCCATCAATTCATCACGCATTGCGGGTGCCCGTTTGATGGGTCCAAAGAAACATCGGGAGATCCGTCTTTTAATAAAGGGACTTCGTTCAATTGTTCCCAAAGGCAGAAAGGATCCGCGTTCCCGCAGCATTTCATCCTCGATGCAAAAAATTCCCCGCCGTATACCCTCAACGTCACTTGCCAGGATACGACAGGACTTCGACCCTATCTCCAATCGGAAGGCCTCACTTTTCATATTGGGAACCGCTGATGTCTCGATCGTATATGCACCATTATCGCCCGCCACGTCTCCGGCAGCAAGAAAACGGCGTAAATCTTCGTAAGCGGTTTCAAGTCGCATCTTACGATCCGCAAATCCAGTTTTCAGATTTACACCACCTGAGAGATCAGCATCTTGAGGACCCGGACGTGTAATTCCCCAGGGATGTTTTGTCCACATTGGAGCCTTAAGATCCTCAACAAATTTCCAGGAATCTACGCCCGGTTGAGGTGGTGCATTCTTCAGATAAATAGTGTCTGCAAAAACTCCAATCCCATTTTTGTCTGCCCTTTGTATACAACTACCTGAAATAATTGCCACGCCAAAAATTACATAACAACCGCCGGATAAAATATATTTTCTCATATCATCCTATTGAATCTATTCAATAATTTTGGCATTTTTAAATGCGTTTATCAGTTCATCCCTACTTATGTTACTTGTCTTTATATAGCGACGTTTACCAACGGGTAATAAAGTTCTGTCACTATTCTGGCCTGACAGAGGTGGAATTTTCTGACCCAGACTTTCCATCAGAGTAATATTTTCTGATTTTAAAGGTAATTCCAGCTTTTTATCCCCTGAAATATGCCAGTAAACAGCATACAAATTTTTACCCCTTTCAAAGGTAAATGCAATCACGTCCCTGCTCTCATTTGCAACATTCATGATCTTATCATAAGGAACCAGCTCAAGTTCTTTTTTTTCGTTCAGCAAAAGAGTATACTCCTGTTGAGCATTACGCAGCAATTGTTTTTGTTCACTGGTCAGCCACTTCTTTGCTCTTACTTCTTCCCATCGTCTGAAAACCTCAAAGTTATCTGGAGTTCTCGGATTCCTGATCAATGTTTCCAGATCAGCCATGATAGCCACAGGACAATCCCATGCAGCTGCCTTGCTTGTAACAAACTCCAACTGGTCGGGCTGTGTTCCGATAGTTTTTTCACCTGACACCCAATATCCCAGCCAGCCAAAATTTACCCGTGTGAAATTATCCTGCATTCTTGGTGCTTCTTTGAAAGGATGTTTTATTGTTTGTACCTTTAATTCTTCAGGACGAAAAACATCGAAGGCGTTTCCACCGGAAAGCAAATGCCAATCGAAATGAGTTTTAGCTGCACCTTCTGCAAAAACAGGCTCCGGTTTCAGCTTGCTGAATACCCTGTATTGTGCTGCGGATACATGATACCAGAAAGGACGATTAACACCTTCCGACCCGTCGAAATAGAAAAATTCAAATCCTGCGTCCCAGAGATCAGCAATAGCGTCTGCCACCTCATCCTGGAGGTCAGAGTATTGATCGAGATAAACACTTGTTCCTCCAAATTCACTTACATCAAGCAACCCGAACATATAACCTGCAGGCTGGGCATTTATAGTTGTCTTATCAATTCCGCGCTCACAACCGTAGAACATATAAGGCGGTGTTGTGGTATAACCTCTGTATGAAATGAATTCAGTTCCTATTTTCAACACCCTTCTGTTATTTGCCATTGCTGAATTCTGAGGATTCTGCTCAACATAAATGGTGGTATCTTTTATTCCAAGAGGATTTTTCAGTATAAAAATTCTTAAAAGGTTCAGCCTGTGATCAGGTATGGGTGTTACATACTTACTGTCCCTTCCTATGTGGCTATGGAGAAAATGACAACCGGGCGTGATGCCTGCTGCTTTGATCTTGGTCAGCATTGCTTTAAGGTCAGCTTTGCCATTGGGATATTCCGGCCTGAAGACATTATAATTTCCTATGAGCCTATAACCTCTGCTCTCGAGAAAAGCAGGATAATAGATATTCATAAGCTTGAATCCTCCCATTTTGGCATATTTTATATGTTCATCAACATTGGTCGGATTAATATTGGACGTCCAGTAATATGATGCATTAATGAGATCATTTCTACGGCTGGCCACTCCATGAGGTAATTTATAATCTCTTTCAACAATGGCAATTTTATCTAATAAGTTGTCTTTAGCACAGGTAATTAATACTGCAGTAACACCTGTAAGTTTTACCCTTTCATCCACCCCTGCCTGTAACAGATGATATCCTTCACCTTCTTCTGCATTAGCATTGGTGCTGGGATCGGCAGCAAGTATGTTGACTGCAACTTTATCATCCCAGATAACATTCAGCCAGTCGCCGTAATGACCGCGATCTTTAATAGGTAATTGCAGAAAATACATTTCAGAAATTGGAGGTTCAGTCATTAAGATGCCATAATCCTCAGTTAGCTTGAATGCTTCCATGGTAAAAGCTAAATAATCCGGAGTAATCTTTATACTTACTGTGGTTTCCCATGGGATCAGCTCATAGCCAATAATGATCTTACCCCCTTCCTTACGGACCGAATTGGATTTAAATGTGGTCCTTTTATTGGGATATGCCAGTTTTATCTCATTCTGGTAAGGACGCGGTTCTGTTATGGTGCTTATGGGAACTTTTTTTCCCTGAATTAAACATTCTACATTACCCGGTTTGTAAATAAGACTTTTGGCAATCCCATCGCCGGAGATGACCAGTTTCATCTGATCATTCTCAATTATAACATCTTCCTTATTACTCGGAGTACTTTTGGTACTCTTAACACAGGATATGATAAAGATACACGTTAATATTAGTAACAAAAATAATAATCGTTTCATAATCTATAGATTTTATTATGTTAATTTGGTACTGTTTATTTAGGGTGCAGCTTATAAAAAATATTACCTCATTTTTTAGTTCTTATTTTACTTCCTGATAAAGCATAATACATTATATAAAAGTATGCAGGCAAACATACAAGGTAAGCAAACTTGTAAGATTCAGTGTCGGCAACATATCCGAAAAGAAGCGGAATAATTGCTCCTCCGATAATTCCTGTAACCAGGAATGAAGATCCCATCTTTGTAAATTTACCAAGATCAGCAATTGCGAGAGGCCATATAGCTGGCCACATTAATGCATTAGCCAAGCCAAGAAGGGCTACAAGATAGATTGATATACCAATGGGAAATAACAAAATTGCAATAGTCACGACAACACCTGAAATGGTTGATAGAAGTAACGCTCTGCTCTGGCTTACATATTTCGGAATAAACAATACTCCTAATATATAACCAATCACCATTCCTGCCGAAACAAACCAGACATAATTCTGGGGTGAAGGCAAACTTAGCTTTGCAGCGTAGTCATTAATTGATCCTAAAGCTATATATTCCAACCCAATATCACAAAATATAGCAAGAACACCTAATAACAGGTGTGGGAACTGAAAGATGCTTGTTTTTGAACTGGCATATACTGATGCTTCTATTTCATCGCCACTCTCTTCTTCTCCTGCAGCCTTTATCTCAGGAAGAGGTGCAAAATAATATAAAATACCCATGACCACGAGTACTCCTGAAATAATATAAAAGGGAAGAATGGTATCATTGAGGCGTACATTCGTGAGGTCCATAAAAAGAGACAACATCAGCGAAGCCACTGCATAAAAAGTTTTGCTGCAGATTCCCATCAGCGCAATCCTGCTTGCGGCACTCTCCTCCGGACCCAGGATGGAAACATAGGTATTAACTGCACCTGTTAATAAGGTCTGACCCATCCCGCTTACAAACAGCGCCAGAAGCAGCAGTGGAAAGCTTATTATCTTTGCAGCAGGGGCTATAAGGTAAAACCCTATTGCCATGATCATAAAAGCGATAATCATACCACCTTTGTAACCGAACTTTTTAATTATTGCTCCGGAAGGTAGACCAAAAACGACAAAGGATAAAAAGGTAGCTGTCATCACAAGATATGACATAGTAATTGAGATATTAAATGCTTTTTTTACAAATGGAACAAAAAATGCATTTATCCCGAGGGCAAAGCCAAGAACTGCGAACATTGATCCTATTATCATCAAGGGAACAAGCAGGGTCTTTTGTTTATTTGTCATAGTCAGAATGTTTATGAAAAAGTTAGTTTTATTGAGATTATAATTTATTTTATTCAGATATGGAATGTAGGGTGCAGAGGATATATTGGTTCTAAGGAACTCATAAATTTATGAAAGTTGTACTAACCAGTTGAATATTCTGTGATTATATTAACGCTAAGTTCGGTTCCGGGCTCCAGATTTTCCGGGCACCCGCCACATGCTTCAATCTCCATGAAACCGGAGGGATCGCAATAAATACTAAGTTTTACTCCTCTTTTAGAAGGAGGTTGGTCGGGTGGTGCATCAGCTATATCGATATAGAACTGACCTACCGGCAAGTCTCCGGCATATCGCCTGGCTCGTAATTCATCGCCATAGTTATATTCTATCCATGGGATTTTTGAACTCAGGCCCAGTTGGAAACGGTTTTTAGTATAAGTATCCACAACAAAGACTTCACCCTCCAGATGGCGTTGCGATTCACTTTTACTGTAATAATCCCAAATATCCTTCTCAGTAGGAGGTGGCATAGTGACCCGTCCGGGTTTACCGGAATCAAACTGGCAAAGAGACCACGGCGCTATTAAAAATTCACCTTTGTGAAGCGGCCTTTTCCCGATATAACGAATTACTTCCGTGACATTCTGGACAAGGGATATTCCCCGTTGAATGATTTTAATATGCCGTTCGAATTCACATGGAATGCCAAGCTGACGATTATTTATCAAGTCTACTTCTGCCCTGATAAATGCTGTGTCAGAACTAGATGATACCACCTCCCAAACTGCTCCGGTAATGGCCGGAGGAACACGCCAAATCCCGGTGGCGTATTCATAACCGAAACACGTCCCTTCAGGTGCAGGCCATAGAGCATCTCCACCGGGATTAAGATATGAAGTTTTATTGCTCCGGTTTAATATTGCTGATGGCACTACCCTGTTGATAACTCTGTCGTTAACCACGGCAAACAGGCGTCCTTCAAGATCTAATGCAGCAAGAATACCGTTATCCTTAGTTCCGATAATGTGTACCCTTCGGTGCGACTGTTGCATAAGATCTATCAGGTCGTTTCCGTTCATAGCTATTTTCCCATAGTTTTTTTCATGTAAGGAAGTATGAGAGCTTTAGCACGATTACCATAATCAAGTGATGCTTTCTTTGCTCCCTGTGAGTACCATTTTGTATTATCAAACCGTTTCATATCAACAGCTTCAGGACAAAATGCCATCATCAGGGATGTTTCTTGTTCACCTGCATGGTCAATTGGGAACTGCTTCTGTATTTCATCGCTCATAAACTGACAGATATGTATCCAGTTAAACGGATCAGTTCCTGATTCATGCTCATCATAATAATTTGCTGAGGATTTATCTCCCCACCACCCATCACCCCGTTCCTTTTCGATGAATGCAAAGATCTCCTGCCTTGCAGCAAGTTTAAAGGAAAGGTCCGTCGGCATACCGCTAACGAAATTCTCACTCTGGTGATGAACAAACAAATATATATTACGGAACCCTATTCGCAAAAGGCTGTAAAACAACTGACGTGCAAATTGGTTCAGCACCTGAGAATCAACATGTATCCCGCCATTACGCTCTGGAGCTTCAACAGCATAGCTGCCTGCTCCATAATAGAATGGTGGCATAATAACCAAGGGCATCTCCTTTTCAAGAAGATCCAAAGCACGAACAACCAACAATGTGTCAACTCCCGGAGATAAATGTTCACTGTGATATTCAAGCACTCCCAGAGCCATTGCTACCGGAGTGTTTTTATCAATAGCCTCCCGGATCTGATCCGGAAACATCATTTCATAATGCATAATTTTATCCTTTCTATTAATTTAATATGGTAAATCGTAATTTAAGTTTGGAGTGAGCTAAATTTTAGGCACTCCAGGCACTTTTTATATCTCAACAATTTCCATAAATTTAGAAGAGAGTTTTTCAACTCCTCCCTCCTTTACAATGACTCCGTTTTCCCAGCGAAGACCAAAATCATGATCATAGAAGAAAGTATCGACCTGGAAGGTCATATTCTTTTGCAAATCATAGTCAGATGTGGATTCCATCCAGGGCTGTTCAACCTCTATCATACCGATTGAGTGACACGGGCCATAAAGCATATATTTTTCAAATCCACGTGATTTCACCCAGGCTTCATAATCCCTGACAACAGTACCGGCAGGTTTTCCGGCTTTCATCAACTCAATTGTTTTAAAATGAGCTTCCAGACCAAAATCAATAAGCTTTTTCTTGCGCTCAGGTAACGGACCGATAGATATTGGCAATCCGACACTTGATGAGTAACCGCTTACACGTGCTCCGATATTTAGTTGAATGACCTCATTCTTAACTATCATGTTATGCGTGGGACGTGATATGGCATTATTGGTTTCAGTACCGCAGAAAACATACAGAGAGTGACCTTCGTACTCCCCACCATGTTTATAAATTTCACGCTGAGCTATCCCAACTACCTGTAATTCAGTCATTCCTGGTTTAATCTCATTTAAAATTGCGTCAATTGCAAGCTCTGATATTGCATAAGCTTTCCGCATGCAGGCAAGTTCATTTTCACTTTTCACAAACCTTAACGGAAGAAGGGTGGCATCAGCTTTAACCAGTTCAACAAATGGAAACTGCTCCTTAACCGACATGTAAACAGGCAGTGGTGTTATAGCCCACCCAACGATTCCCAGTCTTTTAATCTTGCCTTTTGGCGTGTATTTTGCCACGATATCTTTATAACTTGCGAAAGCCATTCCCGGACATTCAGGTTCTGCAGATTCGCGATATTCGATCATCTTTTCAATATTCTTAAAGACACTTCGGTGAGCTGCATAAATCTCACTTTCAGGTCCCACAATAAGTACAGCCTCTCCTTCGGCAGGTACAAATACTGCGGAAGCTTCAAATGTCGGCCAGTATTCGCTCAGATATCTGACATTAGCCATATCCGATTCTGTGGCATGGACAAGGCAGGCGTCGAGTCCGGCAGCCTTGATGTTGGCTTGGAATTTCGCAATACGGTCGTAAAACTCTTGTCTTGGAATAGTTGTTGTATTCATGATACTTTTTCTAACGTTAATAATTTAAAATCAAATATTTTGGAATCTTTTAATGCCGGTGTTTACACATTTTTAAAAGTAATCTTCAAAACATAACCGTGGCTATTTGGTCTCACTGAGGGCAATGTTACTTTAAGCCCTTTTTCTTCCATTTTCCAGGAAACTTTTTCATCTGATCCAAGCAACCTGACAGATTCAATTTTACTGATTTCATCTTTGGTTAAACGAATTAAAGACTTAATTACTACATCTTTATTTTCGGGCCATTTTAAACTGGTAATATATAACTTGTGTTCTTTTTTGGAAAACCAAAAATCCTGAGGTGAAAAATGAGCATTGAAGCCCAATTGCTCCCTTGAATCTGTTCCTTTTATCGAAATAGTTGTTGGACCTTCGTGATTTACAAGCCATTTTTCTGAACCATAAACTGATTCTCCATTAACACTCATCCATTCGCCTATAGCTTTCAATCGTTTCAGACTTTCTTCTGGGAAAAGTCCTTCACCAGTCGGGCCAATATTCAAAAGGTAATTACCTCCCTTACTTGTAATTGCTGTAAGCCAGTATAACAACTCCTCCGTCGATTTCCAATCCAAATCATCACTTCTATAACCCCAGGTATTATTCATGGTACCGGGAGTTTCCCAGGGAAGATCCTGAACCTTTTTACTAACTCCGTCGCCAGTTAATAGGTAATCCTTTTCTCCTTCAGGAATAATATTGTCTCCCGGAATCCAATAATCACTAAAGTCATTACCGATTCTGCTATTATCTAAGATTGCCGGCTGAATTTCATAAACCATTTTATACACATCGAAGCTTTGTTGTCTGGTTATTTTCATCGGCATATCGTGCCATAGTTCCTGCATACCAGGATATTTCGTAAGTAACTCACGTAACTGAGGTTTATATTTCTTTTCAAGATACTCAGTAAAAGATACGGGAGATGGATCCCATGTGTTAGCCCAATACTGATACGATTTATCTTCGTCAGGATGAGTTTTTTCATAATCCTTAACGCCGCCATTTCCACCATCCATCCAATCGAGATAATTAAAGTATATAGAAAAATTAATCCCATGTTTTTTACATGCCTGATATAATTCTGCCATCGGATCACGACCAAAAGAAGTGGCATCCATAATATCATAATCTGTTATCTTTGAATCATACATAGCAAATCCGTCAGCATGCTTAGGCATTGCAACTATATAACGCATTCCCGCCATTTTTGCTGCCTGAACCCACTCATCTGCATTAAATTTAACAGGGTTAAACTTTTTGGCAGCTTCTCTGTACTCGTTCCGTGGAATTTCTGCATAACGCATTATACATTCTCCAATTCCTTCAATTTTTTTTCCTTTCCAAAAACCTCCCAGATTTGAGTAGGCTCCAAAGTGAATAAACATCCCAAATTTAGCATCATTAAATTTTTTAATTGATTGATTTTTTGATTGATGCATCTTCTCCCATTCCTGAGTTAACTTATCCTCTTTCTGGGCAAAACACGGAGACAATACCACCAAAAAAACTACTATTATCACTGACTTTTTCATTTTTTAATTCATTAAATTCATTATAATTTAATACTGATCAAAATACTATTTCTAAAAAGATCCTATTAAACCAGGATTCATATCTTGTAAAATTGTGATGCCTTATTCTATTCAAAAACTACCAGAGAATATCCATAACTAACCGGTACTGTTACATTAATATATCCATCAACAATTTTAAATGGCAGTGATTTTTTTTCAGGTGCCAGATAGACTTTTTGAGGTGCCTTCCCATCATTCCGAAGTGATATTTTTAAATTATGGAGTTCTATCGGTTCTTCAATCATCTGTGTCTTCGAACCCCTCATTTCCGGAACATACGAAAGCAGATGTACCATTCTCCTCCCCTGTTGCTCTGTCACAAAAACTCTGCTAAATGAAGGTAAATTTTCATATCTGATCAACGGATCCGGCAGAAATTTGTCAAGTACATTGCCAAATACTGTCCTCAGTTCAACAGGAGCCTGGTCATAATAACCAGAAAATATTCTGTGACTGAAATGTGCTACTTTCCCATTGACGGTCAGTGCAGGTAAGTCAGTAACTTTATCAGGAGGATTGTAATAAAATGCATATTCCCCATCCCATCCACGATTATAATAGGGTTTAATAAGATGGGCTTCAACGCTGGTGCCCGGTAATGGTTCAATATCTATCCCTGATGAATATAATGATAATGGCATGTCGGGCAGTCCACTATTAAAGTTTTTCCCGACCATAAAATAGGCAGGATTGAAATCGTTTTCCCCAATATATTTAACACCCCATTCTTTTCCAAGCACGAATTGTTTCTTTCCCAGATCCAACCCGGAGCTGCCGCTTGAGATAACTGCTTTTCCTGCTGCAATATGAGCTTTGACACGACTGGCTATCTCTTCATTAAATATGATATCATCTGGAATAACAAGTACCTTATACTTACTCCAGTCGGAAAACTCAGTAACCACATCGAATTGTTGTTTTAATTCACTTAGAATACGTACTGCGGCTCTAAGCTGCCCATCACTGCTGGCCTGATCACGTATATTACGATTACCTTTTGGGTATACAATTGCGATTTCTGTAATATTTTTTGCATTATTGAACCATGGTTCCATTGTTTGCAATTCTTTATAAATCTTCTCTATTCTATCAAGAACAGCGTTTTCAAGATCGCCTCGCGGATGGAAATGCCCCCCGATGTTGGGACGCATTCCATTAGCTAAACCATAAAGCAACTCTGATTTTATTGCAACTTCCGGACGCAATCCTCCAAAATCGCCCCAGTCGTAAAATCGGCCATTCATGTTCATTACCGGTTTGTCACCAAGAGTACGCATATAATGAGCCAATACAGGCAGGTATTCATAACCCCAACCGGCTGTGGGCAGATCCTCGCATTCCAGCCAGGTACCAAAGTTCGCCTGGTCTTCAAATGGTATCCCGTTAAAATATAGCTGGAATTCCGGATTGATAGCCTTGACTGCATTAGCTATGTCCTTTGACAACCTGAGCGCTGAAAAAGCAGTGAACTTAACAACTTCTTCTTCTTTGGTCCAGTCTATACCTTTTTCTTTCATTTCCTTTATACAGGTAGGGCAAATGCACGGATATGGTCCCAAACAATCTATGAAAAAACCGGATACCGGGTAATTGTGTGCAACTTCTTCTATCATCCCAATAAGATGGTCGCGGTAGGGAGTGTTATAACACATGGTCCGTACAAAAGGGGTAAAACGAGGTTCCCGAAATTCACGACCATCGAAATTAAGAGTAGTCCATTCGCGGTGAAGAACACCTTCTGCACTGCTGATGCCTCCATTGAGATAAGCGATTAACTTTATATCTTTCCGCTTACATGCATCAGCCAGTTTACCAAAAAGATCATACTTAAGAGATGGATGCTTTATACCTATTTTTGTATTGTAATAAGCCATACCAAGGTTACAGCGGGCATGAAATGTCAGTTGATCGACACCACAACTTTTGATACGATCGGTGAACGCTTCAGCATCAAAGTTTGCACCTACATCAGGACATGACGGCATAGTGTGGTTATCATAAAAGAGGCAGTATTTCGGCTGGTGAATCGTTCCTTGTTCTTTTGTTAAATTAGTTTTTTCTTGTGTAAATGCCTGGAAAAATGCGACGATCCAAATTAAGAATATTAAAGTCGTTTTCATATCTGTGAGTATTAACTAATTAATCAGCTGAGCTCCATCCTTCTTTTTCCATTTCTATTGTCGGAATAAGAGTTATGGAACGCAGGTACATCAGATATGAATCACTTGAAGAAAGCGGTCTTACTGTCAGGGTATATTTCCCCGGTTTTTGGAAATTGAAGTAGCCTGCAGGAAATTCATGATATTCGAACAAATTGCCTGTAAATATTACGGATGTTTTAAGTGAGGAAGAGCCATCAGTAATCTCATAGAGTTTACCGTCCCACTCCTTTTTCGCTGCGTACGAGATGTTTACTTTGAATATTCCGGATTTATTCACCTGTATTTCCCAGTCCACCGAATCTTCAGGCCCTGTCCATTTTGAGATGTGGAAATTTCCTTTACGGTTATAACGGGTCTTTGCTTTTCCGTGGGTTACGGCTGTTAAATAATTTAGTTCTATTTCCCCCTTAGCACCGTGAGCAACTATTTGGGGATCAACAAGGAGAGTACCTTCAATTTCAATAGCCAGCACGGTAATCGGATTATCTGGCGGGTTTAAAGGAAGATAAATATAAGTTGTATTGTCAGCTTGTTTAACAGACAATTTTATTGATTTATCAATCAGAAAATAAGCTGATTTTACAACATTTTTCAGCCCCGGCAAACTGAGCACCCTCTCCTTTGGCCAGTCGCGGATAAACAAATAAACAGTGGTTCCTTTAACTGCAGTATAACCCCATGGTAATTCACGGAATGGATTTGCACTTGTGCCATAAATACTTTCAGCATTTCGCTGAACCCATGGACCTACCTTATTAAATATGTCAACTGTCGCTTTTGGAATTTCCCCTTCCCCGGTCGGACCAATATTAAGGAGATAATTTCCACCACGGCTTACAATTTCAACCAGACGTTGAATAACAGTTTCGGATGATTTCCAGAGAGTATCGAATTTATTAAACCCCCATGTCTTGTTTAATGTTTGAGCAGATTCCCAATATTCTCCCAGTCCTCCCGGAGGCATACCGTTATCGGCCATGCTCTGATAATCACCAAGAAGTTCCTGGCCGTAATTTCCAACACGGCTATTTACCAGGCAGGATGGTTGAAGATCATTCACAATTTTGACAAACTCCCTACCCTGTTCTGGTGTATACATACCCCTGTCGAACCATACCAATCCAACAGGGCCATAATTGGTTAGTAGTTCCCGAAGTTGCGGCTTGGCCTTTTCTTCAAGATATTTTCCGAATTTGTCTTTTGGAAAGATATTGTCTCCCCAATCATTATCATAATCCCAATCATTTCCATAACCGTCGGGATGATCCCAGTCCTCACGATGTGAATAGTAAACGCAGAATTTAATTCCTTCCGCTGCGCAAGCATCAGCTAATTCTTTTAATGGATCTTGTCCAAACTTAGTCCAATCAACAATATTGTATTTTGACACCTTTGATTGATACATTGCAAATCCGTCGTGATGCTTTGCTGTGATAACGATATATTTCATGCCGGTTGCTTTGGCCAGTTGAACCCATTCTTTTGCATTGAACCTTACAGGATTAAATTTATGTGCAAGCTCACGATATTCATTAACAGGTATTTTAAGATACTTCATAATCCATTCGGCTTGATCTTCTGCTTGCTTGTGTCCATTCCATTCTCCGGCAAGCCGCGAATACGGACCCCAATGTATAAACATTCCGAATTTTGCGTCCCGGAACCAATTGAGGTATTGGTCTCTTGAAGGATTATTTGCGATGATGCTATTGTCTGTCTTCTTATCAGTTGATGGCTTACAGCTTGAAATCAGGAGACTTAAGAAACAGAAAAGTGTCAGGATAGTCTTTGACATATTGATTTAATAAAGATTTTTAGCGTTCATAATTTAATGCCGTTTAAATCTTGATAAATGTCTTTTTGAGATACATGTAATACATAATCAGCCACATAACTGTCATTGCACCGACCGCTTGAATAAAGTCCTGAACATTTGAGGGGAAAAGACTGCTAAATCCCCCGATGACTATATTTCCAATCAGTTTGAAGTCAAACATATGTGCCATCATGTAAATTGCAATTGAATTGACTCCAAAAACAATAAAGAAAAACGCCCATTTTTTATATCCCCTAATATCAATAAGCCAATAGAAAACAGCAAGCAGTAATGTTGTTATGCCGCATGTTACAAGGACAAATGAACTTGACCATAAGCTTCTTACTACCGGGAAAAATAGTCCCCAGATCATACCTGCCACTAACATAGCTGAGCCGAAGATAAATAACATCTTTAATTTATATTTTTTGTCCCGCGTGCTTTTAAGTAGCTGTCCCATGAGTACGCCAAGAAGCATATTTGCTATAAAACTTATTGTCGCTAAAACCTGCCATGAACCGGGATGATGATGTGGTCCTAAAACAACATTGTCAATATAAATTGCCAGATTCATCTTACCTGAAAAAATCTCTCCCTCCCAACCCGGAACAGGAATTATTAAAAATACAAGATAATAGAGTACCATCAATCCCAATGTTAATACAAGCTGGAACGTCCAGGTTGTGTTCAATACTATTATCGCACAGACAATATATCCTATCCCAATGTATTCAAGGACATTATTATAAACCGGCATATTTGCGAACTGAAGATGAAAAAGTGGTCCTCCCGGAATCAATCCAAGTAAGAATAAAATCACTCCACGCATAATTATGTGCAGATATACATTCTTTTTACCGCTTTGTTGTTGTGGAAGTCGTTTGCTCATTGAAAACGGTATCACTAATCCCACAACAAAAAGAAACATTGGCATGGCAATAAAACATAATCTTAATCCCTCCACATAACCATATTTAAATTGATCTGCAGCAGCATTGGCAAAATTTTCACTCCACAATTTAGTAAATGTCTCAATTATCGGCGCCCCTCCGATATCGATTGCTAATATTAAAAACATTGCTAAACCGCGCAAGGCATCAATACTGTCTATCCGGTTATCGAGTTTCAGTGTCTTTTCTTCCATAATTCTATTATTTAATTATAATTTATTTCACAAATAATTAGAAAGAAATCCCCGGCTGAATACCGGGGATTTCTTTTATTATTTAATGCTGCTTGTTATTAATAACCTGGATTTTGTCCCAGTTTAGGATTAATATCTATTTCACTCGTAGGAATAGGCCAAAGGTCATTGGTTGGCGACTGGTAGAATCCTGTCTTATCAACTACAAATAAATGTCCTGTTGCATCAACCGGATATATAGCATAGTCTACAGGCAGGAGCTTCATTCCATAAAATTTCTTATTGACAACCTGTGAAGCAATTCCCCATCTGTGAACATCCATCCACCTCATAAATGGCTCCCAGCAGAATTCAACGCGCCTTTCTCTTCGTACAATATCCCTTAATTTGGCCTGATTAGTTTCAGTTACTGGTGGCATGTTAATCTCTGCCCTTGCCCTGACCTGGTTAATTGTCTGATCCAATAAAGCCTGAATTATAGGATCTCCTGCCTCCAGCTTAGATTCCAGATAACCTAACAGCACCTCAGCATAACGGATAAATGTAATATCATCACCGGAAGATGTTCTATCTCCGGTAAATGATTCCGTAACATACTTCTTACAAACATATCCTGTTGTTGTACTCAGTGACTTTATTCCAAAATCTGTTAAAGAAGGATCCGCCAGATAGAGTTTCCCCCTGAATACAGTATACTCAGGTAGGAACATGTTAGCATAGAGCCGTGGATCGCGGTTGGCAAAAGGATTAGCCGGGTCATACAAAGGTGATGTTTCAATAGGCAGACCATCTTTCATTAAAAAAGCATCTATTAAATCCTGAAATGCATTGGATTCCTGATATCCACCATAAAAAGCGGCATGATAGTTTTTCTCATTAAGATTATTTCCATAAAGACCTGGCACGTAAATGGCAGACAAGATGATTTCTTTACTTGTTTCTCCTGCTTCTTCAAATATTGCTTTGTAGCGGGGATCAATTATGTGTGCATTCAGATCAATAATCTCTTTAAAAGCCGCTGCTGCTTCAGTCCAACGTTTTTCTATCATAAGTAACCTGCCTTTAGTGGCAAGCGCTGCTGCCTTCAAAATTCTGCCTCTTTCACTATCAGGACGAGATGGAGGCAAATCTGCAGCTGCCGCAGTAAGCTCTGCAAGGCAAAAATCTACGATCTCCGTTCGTGAGTTACGTGTTTGACTATTGGCTTCCGGAATAGTTAATGCCTTCGTTATTAAAGGAACTCCTCCCCAAAATTGCAGCATCCAGAAATATTCATTAGCCCTCATAAACCGGGCTTCAGCAATATATTGAGCCTTTTTTGTGGCATCCATTGTAACCTTTTCAATATTGCTTAAAAAAACATTAGTCCTGAAAATTCCTTTATAGCATGCCCTCCAATAAGGACCAATGACGTTCTCATCAGAAGCATACTGAAACTGACCTAATTCCGGTGTGCCCGGACTACCTTCTTTAACAGATGCATCATCTGTGGAAGAAAGAACGTACTCCATTTCAGTACCATACAATTCACCCTTTACCCATTTGCCAACTGTTTTTGGATATAACCCAGTTAATGCAAGTAAGGCGTCACTTTCTGTTTTCCAAAAAGTTCCCTCGGATAGTGATGAAAGAGGTTGTTCATTCAACCAGTCTTTTTGACATTCTGTCAATCCCATAAGTATAACTAACAGAAATAAGCTGATTGCTATTTTTATTGATTTCATAATAATCTGTTTTAATAATTAAAAATCTATGTTTATTCCGGCTAAAAACATCTTCGTCAGGGGATACCACCCATAGGAATCATTGATTGACATTTCAGGATCCCAGCCTTTGTAGAAGTGACTGATAGTGAATAGATTCTCTGCATTGACAAAAATGCGTACATTATCCAAAGAGAGTCTGTCCGTAATTCTTGATGGTAATTTATAACCGATTTGAACATTTTTCAGTCTTAAAAATGTGGCATTTTTAAACCAGAAGCTTGAAGGATTAAATGAATAAAAATCATTCGATTTCCTATAAAATGCAGGGTAACCAGCATTTGGATCAGGATTTTCTTTAGTCCATCGTTCATCATATTGCCATTGTTGGATATTCCCATCGTTATCGAATGCAAAGAAATGCCATGCTTTTATCATTTCCTTTCTGCCACCTTCCCCCTGGAACAGAAATGCTAAATCAAAACCCTTGTATTTTGCAGTAAGGCTAAGACCATATGTACTGGTGGGTAGAGGGGAACCTATTACCGCTCTATCGTAAGTATTGTCTACCTTTCCATCAGGAACTCCATCAGGTCCGCTGATATCCTTATATCTGATATCACCCGGTTGTGCAGCAAATGGTTGCGTTGCATAGTTTTGTATGTCAGTGGCATCAACAAAAAGCCCGTCAGAAATAAATCCGTAACGGCTTCCTATCGGATACCCTACAAATAATCCTTTAGCTATATCCAGTTTAACATTTGCCAGGGAAACCACTTTATTATTGTTAAATGAGACGTTAGCAGATACGCTATAAGAAAAATCTCCAATAGTATTTTTGTGAGACAGATCAAAATCCCAACCCTTGTTTTCAACCGTCCCGGCATTTTCTGCTGAAGGTGATGCACCTAACATTGAGGATGCAGAAACATTATAAAGTATGTCAAAGGTTGTTTTTACAAAGTAATCTGCTGTCAAGGCTAATTTACCATTCATCATAGATACGTCTAAACCTGCATCCGTCATTCTCGTCCTTTCCCATGTAATATTTATATTAGGTAAGGTTGTTACTGCAGCACCAGCTGCTAAACTGTTGGCGAAAGGATAATTCTGGCCTAAAGAAATAAGTGACTGATAAGGGTAATTGCCAACAGATTGATTACCCAATTCACCCCAGGAACCACGGATTTTGAGATCATTTACCCATGGTACAGCATTCGTGAAGAAACTCTCTTTTGATATACGCCATCCTACAGAAAAAGAAGGGAATAAGCCATATCTGCTTTCTTTCGGAAAACGGGAAGATCCATCGTATCTGAGATTACCTTCGAGCAAATATTTGTCGAGATAAGAATAATTGACCCTTCCGAAAAATGAATTTAGTTTATTTCTGGAAGCATTACCTCCCTGGGTCCCTCGAGTTGTGGTGCCTGCATCTAATTCATAAATCTCATTATTCGGAAAAGCATCTCTGTAAGCACTGATTGAAGAATTGTCATATTGCTGCCGGGAAAAACCTCCTAACACATGAATAGAATGATCCCCGACTAATTTATTATATTCAATTAAAGATTGCAGTGTTAACACAGTGCCTAATGACCAGGAATCACTTAAAGTATTAGGAGAAACCGAATAAGTTGGTGTAACAGGATAGGTTGCTCTAAAAAATTTAGCTTCCGAATTACCACTGGTATAACCTGCTTTTCCACTTAATTTAAAATCTTTAAACAAATTCCAAATCAATTCGGCATTACCTGACAAATAAGAATCCCTGTTTTTAACAAATGATTGACTGTTCAGATCAGCTTCAGGATGTATTGTTTCATTACTTCCCCAGTAACCGTCTCCTGTCGATCCCGGTCTGTTATTTGTCATCCTTAACGCACCTCTGGTTATTGGGGCTATACCCTGGGCATAGGCTCCGGAAGGTTCATTCCCATTTGAATTATTTCCCGACAGATTGACCTTTAGTTCTAAATTGTCTTTTAATTTAGTATTCAGATTTAACCTGATATCATATCTTTTGGTATAGTTCTTCATAACAAGCCCCTGCTGATTTAAATAACCTGCAGAAAACAGATATTGAGTTGCAGGCGTCCCTCCGCTTATACTTATGCCCTGCTTGGATTGAAGTCCGCTCCCTGAAGTCCATAAGTATTTCATGTGATTAAAATTAGGATAAGCGGGATCTGTTCCTGATTTATACTTTTGAATGTCTGCGTCAGTGTATCTCAATGCCTGACCCCCATTTGTCATGAACTCATTAATGGCTACAGCATAGTCCCACGAATTCAGCATTTTAGGATACTCGGATGCCTGTTGTTTACCATAATAACTATATATGCTGAATTTAGGAGCTCCTGTTATTCCTTTTTTGGTTTCAACCAGAATAACACCATTTGCTGCTTTTGAACCATAAATAGAAGCAGAAGCCGCATCTTTTAAGACCGATACACTTTTAATGTCATTCGGATCTACATTATCTAATGAAGACTCAATGCCATCTACAAGAACTAATGGATTATTGCCTGCACTACTGAAGGTACCGGCACCTCTAATTCTTATTGTAGCGGTATTTGCTCTCGGATTACCTGATAACTGTCTTACTGATATTCCACTCATTTCGCCCACTAATGCAAGAGATCCTCTTGCAACATTTTTGCTTTCAAGTGCCTCACTGCCAACATTAGAGACCGCTCCTGTTATATTTATTTTTTTCTGTGTCCCGTAACCAACAACAATTACTTCATCGAGAGCACTAAGATTTTCATTCAGGGAAATATTAATTACTGCATTATTCCCAACAGGAACTTTTTGTGATGCAAATCCTATAAATGAAAAGACAAGTACATTATTTGCATTTTGTGCTTCGATTGAGTATTTCCCGTCTATATCTGAAATGCTGCCGTTGGTCGTTCCTAGCACCTGAATATTAACACCTGGTAACGGATTCCCATTTTTATCAGTAACGGTTCCTGTAACTCTATTTTTTTGCATAATTGCCGCCAGATCCGTTGTTTTGTCAAGATTCGGATTTGTATTAAAAGTACTACTTCCAAAAACATCTAAAACACTTACCATGATGAGAATAATAGCAAGTTTTATGATTCTGAAAGTTTTTTCTGAACAAACTTCTATTAGATTTGTCCAATGTAACCTGTTGAATTTTTTCATAAGTCTGAATGTTTTACTGATTAAATTAATAATTACACTTTATTCAAATCTGAAAGAGTAAAAATGAACCTGATTTAAAAAGAAAGGTTGGTAAAAGCTATCAAGTTTTTTAATGTAAAAACATGTATTGTTTCATAGGTATATGATTTAAAATAGTTTAGTGTTTTTGCAAATAGCTTT
>JANYJP010000036.1 GCA_025358455.1 Bacteroidales bacterium | reverse complement strand
CGTTTTCCTGCTGGATTATTATGAAAAGGTAAGAGTTGTGTATTAAGGAACCGCCGTATACGTGATCCGTACGTACGGTGGTGTGAGAGGTCGGAAAATAAAGTAGGAGGAAAACTACTTTATTTTCCTCCTACTCGATTGGTATACAATAGGTACCCCCTTTTAATTTCTCCCTAAAAGGAAAAAAATCAGTTATATGTCTTGGTGTATCGTCCCTTCAGGGATATTCCGCACAGCGGCAGAGGGATTTCTCTCCGACAGAAATTTTCAATCGTCAATTAAAAAATCTTACATTTTGCCCTCTTTTATTAAAAATATTTCATAAATTTGATTAGCCGCATATGAAAATGTAAGTCAATTAACTGGTTTCGTGCTAGAATTATTAACACCAGTTACTGCATTTTAAAGTGGAATAGTATGGATCTGATCCCTTTTTCAGTAACCAGTCTGTGTCTGGAGAGTTATTTTATTAAAATCACTTCCAGAAGCAAAATCAAGGTTTCCCCCAGATGCGGTGAAAATGAGAATGCAATCTATACTCAGCTATGGTGCACACTAATTGCTCAATTATTGTTAACGGTGACACAGAAGATATCACAGACAAAAAAGGCGTTTTCGGTTGTCGCTTCTCTTGTCCGCATTCATTTAATACGCATGTTGGATGTGTTCGAGTTACTGCGCAATACAAAAAGAGCATATACGACAAGAGGCCCGGGACCTCCATTATTACAACTTAGTTTGAATTTGTGGGGGGGGTGACATTTTTACGCCAAAATAATAGCATTGATAATCTGAGAGTTATCAAAATGAATTAATTTTTAGAAGGATTTAGTTTTTTAGACGAGTCAACCTTAATTCTCCAATTTATGAAAAACAAGTACATAGTTTCATTAATAATTTTTATTGCTGTTTATATATTGGCAATCATATGTTTATTTTTTAAAATTAAAATTTCATATGAAATGTTAATACGTTTTATTTTCTCAATAGCGGGTATGATCTCTATTGTATTTTTAAATTTAAAAGAAAAGTCAGCTTTTATTTTATTTTTCACAGCAGTATCGATGTTATATTATATTTTTGATTCGTTTTTCCCTATTTGCTACAGTATAATGAAATGCGAAAACCATTTATTACGAAACACTAGTTTCTTATCAAATACAGATGGTTTTATTATGTTCTTTAGTACAGGATATATTCTATTAGTTATAATTAGAAAAAATAAAATATTGCAAGATTAATATAGTTTCCATGTTGAAAGTTGCCTGGAGGGCGCGGCAATCCCAAACTCCCATCAAGAAACAACCTTAAATACTTCCATTAGTGAACTCCTCCAACCTATATTCCTACCGGTTCGGTGAGATTGCTTCGTCTCCGCCGACTGGCGGATCCTTGTGCCTTCTTCCACTTTGCCCTGTGCCCTGCTTTGCCAACCGAAGCTTTCTTTGACCGGCAAAGCTTCAGCGAAGTCGGTAGCGAAGGTTGGTGCCCTGAGCTTTTTCCTCACGCCTCACGCCTCACGCCTCCTCACACCTACCTAACCTTACCTGCACCGGAGGTTTTTGCTAAGCAACATGGTTCTTGATAAAAAAATCCCCGGAAGAAATCAGCTATCTCCCGGGGTGGGGTCTCGGGTCTAGGGCGACCACTTGTTCAGAAAGAACGAGACGAGGAGCACTAAAACGCAGCGAAACGTTTTAATAAATGATTTGACTATAAACTAAACATTCACTAAACAATTGCCGGCTAATCCACATCATGATGCTTGTTAACAGTTAAACTAAAACCAAACTTTTAAGTGTCGACATTAACTTTATATTGCAATTTTAAAAAGACACGGGGACACAAAAATGGCCAAGGCATATGTTACACAACATATTTTGTTAAATTTCTTCAGTCACATATGATCCTCTTGACTTACAATACCAAATATTAATTCCTTCTTCCCTGATCTCACTGACCATCCGTTTTACAGTTCTTTCACTAATTTCAAACCTGGATGCCAGATCAGCAGGACCTCCTGTACTTTTTAATTTAGCCAGTTTTAGTAAACGGGCTTTGAAAACCTGTTTCTGAAACCTGTTCATAGTTGTTAGAAATTTTTTAATTGAACATGCACATCAGATATAAAATTAAACAAAAAAGATTGAATCCACCAAATGTTTTTCGACTTTTTTTTGAATTTAGTTGAAAATTTATATAAAAGGAATTGTTCGAATCTGATAGATCCGCCTTGACATAAATATCCTTTGAGGTCCGGAGCTGGTGAATATCTATAAAACTAAACTTTACTTCAGGTAGGTTGGCAGGATAATTTAGGATTTATTTTAAAAAATCTCGTCATCTCCTGAGCAGCCAAATAATCTTCCCTAACCGATGTGGATAATACATCAGCACCTTCCAAAAACTATTACATCCATAACGTTTTTTCATAAAACTGACTGAAGGGAAAATATCTCCTAATATAAATATAAACTTACGGGCTACCCCTGGAATTTCTCCTATCGTGTGACGATAAACCATGGCTTTGTCCGAAGGCGGATTATCCTTGGGGCTATTTAGAAAAAACAAAAACTTATTAAGTGAATCCTGATTATACCATCTGTTTATAAAATCGTTTGTCCATTCACTAAAAGATATTCCCCACAGATCCCTTAAAGGCCCAAGGTGCGAAGCAAGGATCTCTGACATACCTGCTTCTGATGCATATTTAATAAGGTCATAGTTTAGTATTTCATCAGGGTACTTTTCTATCATAACTACCAGGTCGGTATATAGCCTTAGCTGCGATTCATCATTCATCTCATGCGAATTGAGGTGTCTTACCAGGTAGAGGAAAAAGATTTGTGGTTGAGGAATATATGTTTGTTCACCAATTAATTCAATTACATAACTGTTAGTATACAGCATCCTGGTAAGTACATTATTTTTGACTCCGAACAGGTCATTATGAATGTCTATGTAGGCCCCGTTTTTTGTAACCGATGGCAGGTGTTTTCCGGTATTGGAAATTATAAGTTTATGCAATACTGATTTTACAGGAAGCGAATCAAATCCATTACTCAAAAGGATATCCCTTGCTCTGATACAATCCTTCCTGTCGATAAGAACGTCAACATCCGACATCTGTCGTAGTCCGGAGTTGCCATAAACAGTATTTTCAAGAGCCAGCCCTTTTAACAGAACTGTCTTAATATTCTCTGCATTCAGCAACTTCAGAACATCTCCCATGATTTCTGTATTAAACGCATTCCGGCTGAGACTAATCATAAGCGCTCCCCTGAGAGATGCAAGAACTTCCTCTGGAATACCATCCTGAAGTTTGTGTTTGTCAAGATTATGCCATACAAGAGCACCAACACCATGAGCCTTTACAAGTGAACCGAAATAATTCCAGTCAGAAATATTCGATATAAAATCCCTGATCCTTATTAAATGCGCATCATTGAATTTCAGGCGGCATAATTCAATAAGAAGGATCTCTTCATCGTTTATTTTAAGTTCACTATTCATTTTTTGAACCGGCTGTTCTGTTTGGCGAACATTTTACTGTATATACCGCCTTTATTAATAAGGTCATCATGCGTCCCGGTTTCAGCTATCGTTCCTTTGTCGAGGACAATTATTCTGTCGGCCAGGCTTACATTGGTAAAGCGATGACTTATGAGTATTGAGGTGCGCCCTTTGACTATCTCCCTGAACCGGCTGAAGATATCGTATTCTGTATCAGCATCGAGAGCGCTTGACGGCTCGTCAAGAATCAGAACTGGAGCATCGCGGAAAAGAGCCCTTGAAAGGGCAATTTTCTGCCACTCTCCCCAGCTAAGCTCTCTGCTGTCATCAAAAAGATTCCCTATGCCTGTGTCATATCCGTTTGGCAGATTGTTCAGCAAATCATGAACACCTGTGAATGATGCTGATGTTTTAATTCTTTCTGCAGAATTTTTTTCATCAATATTACCTAAACGAATATTCTCTCCGGCACTGAGATTATAAAGCATAAAGTCCTGGAAAACAACTGAAAACATCTTCCTGTATTCTTCAGGTTCGATATTCCTGATATCATTGTTATCGTATTTTACCTTACCTGAATCGGGATCATAAAGCCGGCATAACAATCTGACAAGCGTACTTTTCCCTGCGCCATTCGGGCCAACAAGAGCAACAACTTCCCCCTTTTTTATTTCAAAAGAGACATTATTTATTGTCTTGAAATTGTTTCCGGGATAGGTAAAGGAGAGATTCTCAACGACAATATTTTTCTTGAGAGGCTGAGGAAAAATTACAGGATATAATGCTGTTACATTTTCTTTCAGATTCAGAAATTCAAAAGTGTCACCGATGAACAGACTGTCTTCATAAAGACCGGCCATGGAGCTAAACAGATCTTTGATATAAATCATTCCTTGTCTGAATGCCAGAAGGAACATAGCCATCTGGCCTAAAGAGATCTTTCCCAGTATTGTTTGTCGTGCTATGAATAATAAGGTAATAAAAAGTGCTGAGGCTTTAAAAAGATTAGAAATAAGTTCTATAAGAGTTCTTCTCCTGATAATATTAATCTCTTCCTCCTTTTGTTTCAGAAAGGATTTTCTGAAAAGATCCTGGAAATAATTACCCAGTCCGAAAAGACGTATTTCTCTTGATGGTCTGTCTCCTGTAAGAAGCCAGTTAAAATATGCCGATTTTCTTGACTCAGGGGTTTGCTGCTTTTGAAAATTATACAGAATATCTGCATAGTGAAGCCGTAACCATATTCCCGGAAGATTTGCTACCAGCAGAAGCACCGCAAGGGTCCAGTTTAGAGTAAAGATAAGTCCGGCCATGAGGACAAGCGAAATGGAGCCTCTTAATATTGCAACTAAATTATTCAGGATACTGTTTGGTCGCCAGGGGGCCTCCCTTGCAGCCCTGGTCAGACAGTCGAAATATTCGGGACGTTCAAAGTTGATAAGATCCAGCCTGATTGCTTTTGTATGTAAAAGGCCATACATGTAAACCTCAAGCTTCAATGATTGTTTTTTTCGTACATAATTGCTGAGATCGGAGAGGGCTTCATCCAGGAACCAGACGATAACCAGTGCCATTATGGGCCATAATGCATTTACTATAGGAGTACCCGGCTTTGCCGTGGATGCAACAGAGATTGCATCAATGACACCTTTCAGCAACCAGATGATCAGAAGAGGCAATACACTTCTGATGACAGATAGCAGAGTGTTTGCAAATGCCCACCCTGGTGCACTCTTCCAGACAAGTTTTAATGATTCTTTGAATAATTTGAGTTTTTCCTTCATTAACTTCTTCCTTGTATCAGTCTTTTCATTTTCCCCCATAAAATTAACCCTATCACGCTTATTCTGTTCAAAAAATATTTTGGTCTTATATTTATTCTGATATCAGCGAAGATCTGATTTTCTCCGGTAGTCTCAGCTCTTATAACCCTTCCGACAATTTTCTCTAATTTTACAGGATTGTCAGCATATGCATTGCTGTCACCTCTGGCAACATAGCTCATCACTCCGTTTTTTACAATTACCCTGGAAAGACGGTGAACGATCAGCCCGCTTTCTCTCCGTATGGCAATAATCTCCCCCGCGACAGGCTTTCCTTTGATAATTAATGGTTCAATAAGAACAAGGGACCCTGGTTTGATAGACGGATACATGCTGTACCCGTGAGCCTTTATCCTGATCGATTTTCCCTCAGCCAGAAGATTAAGGCTTATATCCTTAACTAAACTTTGTTTATTAAGATATTTATTCATTTTCACGAATTAGGCCAATTATACCACTATCCGGTACAAAGGAAAGCTTTATGACCGGAATTTTAGTACACATGGTTGATACTGATTCCAAGAGTCGGGCAATGATGTCGTGACCCCAGTTATGCTGAATGCAATTGGCCATTACAAGACTTACTGCCGTTGCTCCTTTTACCAGCACTAATCTGTTTTCCATACCATGTTCAATTATGAAGATTTTATTCAGAGGGGACTCCAGAGGCTCATCATTGTTATATACTGGCGTATTGTACATTTTGTAATATTTTCCTGTGTTTCTAAGAATAAGCCTGTCATCATGTATCACCTTTGCTCCTGATTTATCCCACAACCTGGCCAAAGTGGTTTTACCTTTTCCTGAAACACCGCTGAACACATAACCAATTCCGGAATTGTTTATTCCTGAAGCATGTATCATTATATCACCATGGATCACAGTCAGGTAATATAATATTAACCCATCAAGCGGATATTCAAGAGGATCAATATTGGTACCCGCGCCATCAATCCAGAGGTCCCATTTTCTTTCACTGAGTGAGAATTTTAATATTGCATTTTTCTCAGGTGTGGAAAGAGGAAAGATAGTGCGGATATAGAGAAATGATTGATATTTCCAGATACTCCAGAAGTTTGTCTTGTGCCTGATCATAATTCCGTTTACCTCTTCCATAAATGGCGCATGAAATACTCTTTCTGCTTCCGGGGGTAGAGGCATCTTTCCTGAATGAACACATATCTGAAGATCAGATTCCGTTTCTGGACTCAGGTTTCTGAGAAACCTTGCTGATGGAATAAGATCCGGTCCTGAATCCGATGC
>JANYJP010000030.1 GCA_025358455.1 Bacteroidales bacterium | reverse complement strand
TGGCAGATCTTTTTTATGGGTTTTGTATCAATCTTTATTTTTATCTTCGGGCTTCTGATGTTAATAGTAGGGATCTTCCCCGCTATCATGTGGATTGAAAGTGCCTTTGCCTCACTTTATGAATCGGTACTGAGAGAGAAGGAGAAGCCGGCTGAAACCATTGCTCCTTAATCAACCAAACTTTTAAGTTTCGGATTGACACAGCCGTCGATCAGTTTAGCCAATAACTTAAACTTCTTTTGAATTTTTTAAACAAACTACTATTTTCCTTTGTTAAGGTTTTGTAACTTTAATGGTAAACTAAATAAAAACTTAAATCATGAAGACAAAATCAATATTTCTGCTGCTTTTAATTGCAATAATGATACCAGGTGTTTCAACTGCGCAGGGATGGATTTTGAGAAGGGCACTAGACAGAAAGATCGAGCAAAAAGTTGATTCGGCAGTTGATAAAAGTGCAAATGATAAAGCAAAAGAAAAACAACAAACCGATCAGAATCAAACGGATAAGACCACAACTTCGGAAAAAAAGGGTACCAAAGCCACAGGTCGCGGGTTGTTTGGCGGCAAAATTGATATCAAATACAATGATGAATATAATTTCACTGGCAGGATATACATGCAGATGGAATCATACGATAAAAAAGATGTGATAAAGTCAGATTATTATACCTACTTCAGCAACAACTCTTTGAATGCCGGAATTGAGATGCTCCCGGTAGATGTTAAGGAAAGGAATAAAACAGGATCTACAGTCTTTCTTTTTGATGGTGACAACAGATGCTTCATGATGCTTATAGAGAATAAAGATTCTAAAACCGGTATTATTTCGACTCTTCCTTCTGATTCAGCAATGGCAGCTCAGGCCAAAACCCAGAAAGAAGCAAAACCTGAAAAGACAGCACCGGAAAAGGCTACAATTACAAAAACAGGAAATTCCCGTACAATTGCCGGCTACAAGTGTGATGAATACAAGATAGTTGAAAGTGGTCAGGAAGGATATTCAAATGTCTGGATGACAAAAGAAGTAAAACTAACAGCTGATAAAAGGTATTGGGGTAAAGCCGGGATGCCAACTTATTATAACTATCCCGGATTTGAAGGGTCAATGATGCTTGCTATGGAAGGATTCGATAAAAAAAATAATCCGACAATGAAAATGGAGACTAAAGAGATCAATGAGAAATTTAGTCACTCAATATCGACAGTTGGTTTTACATTCATGAAAATGAATTTCGGTCAGGCAGGAAAGAAATAAGGAATTTCTTTATAGTTTTTTCAACTTCGCAAATCTAAGGAGCAACTTTTTACTACCCTCTTTTTCGAACTCCACCGTGGCAGTAGTATTTGGCGGTTGTCCTTCGATAGATACTATTATTCCCCTGCCAAATCTCTCATGCTCAACAGTGTCACCTTCTGTAAAAAGGGCAGAATTACTGCTAATAAAGGGAACATCAGGTGAAGTGTCTTCTTTCGTGATCTTTTTAAACCTGTCATTCTTTGCATAAGAATGGGGTTCCTCCCGAAGAGATGCCGGTTTGACTGCCTGCTGATTATTATTCTTAAAAGGTTTTCCTCCGGTTTGCGGATAGCAAAGAAACTTCTGATCAATCTCCCGAAGGAACCTGCTTGGGCTGCATCTTTCAAGATTACCCCATTTATAGCGATTAAGAGCATAGCTGAGTGTTACTTGTTTTTCTGCACGTGTAACTGCAACATAGAAAAGTCGTCTCTCTTCTTCAAGCTCGCGCGCACTTCCCGATGACATTGGAGAAGGAAACAATGTATCTTCCATCCCTACTATGTATACATGCTTGAATTCCAATCCTTTGGCTGAATGCATTGTCATGAGAGTAACCTTATTCCTGTCCTCTTCATTTTCAGCATCCTGATTTGTCAACAAAGCAACATTGGCCATGTAAGCTTCTAGTATTATAGGTTCACCATTGGTTTCAGCAGCTTCAGTAAAAACCTTTATAGCGTTAAGCAATTCTTCCAGGTTTTCATAACGGCTTACTTCCTCAGGCGATTTTCCCTCCTTCAGTTCTCTCATAATTCCTGACCCCATTGCAATTTCCCTTGCTTTCACAAAAGCATCTGAAGTGTCCGAATTAAGCCGAAGGTTGATTATCACATCAGCATATGATGATAACTTTTTAGAGGTTCCCGAATTAAAGTGTTCAGGATATTTTCCTGCATCTTTAAGAAGACTCCAGCCTGTAACATTAAGAGCTGAAGCAAGTTCAAATATTTTTTGAATTGTTGTGTCTCCTATCCCCCGTTTTGGATAATTGATAGATCTTTTAAGTGCTTCCTCATCTTCAGGGTTGATAACCATCCTGAAATAGGATAATAGATCTTTAATCTCTTTACGTTCATAAAATGATAATCCACCGTAAATTTTGTAGGGAATGTTTTTTCTGCGGAGCGTCTCTTCAAAGATCCTCGACTGGGCATTTGTCCTGTACAGGATTGCAAAATCCGACCAGTTAAGCTGGAGGGAAAATTTTTTATCAAAAATATCCGATGAAACATTGAAGCCTTCTTCCGAGTCTGTGATAGCCTGAAATACCTGAATCTTTTCTCCGGCTTCATTCATTGAAACAACATTTTTCTTAATTTGCCCTTCATTATTTGCAATGATCGTGTTGGCCGCATTCACGATTGTCTGAGTCGACCTGTAATTTTGCTCAAGCTTGAAAAGCTGATAATCAGCATAGTCGTTTTTAAATTCAAGGATATTCTCAATACGAGCCCCACGGAATGAATAAATGCTCTGTGCGTCATCGCCAACTACACAAATGTTCTGGTGAGATGCGGCAAGTTTTTTAACTATCAGATATTGTGAGTAATTCGTATCCTGATATTCATCAACAAGTACATAACTGAACCTCTCCTGGTAAGCTTTAAGCACATCGGGAAAATCTCTGAAAAGAATATTGGTGTTCAGCAGCAGATCATCAAAGTCCATCGCGTTGGCTTTGAAACAGCGTGATGCATAGATCCGGTAAACATCAGCAAGCAAGGGCATACGGCTCGATCTGTCATATTCCTGCAAAGAACTGTCAGCAGCGTACATGCTTGCAGTTACCAGG
The DNA here is from genome assembly GCA_025358455.1 of Bacteroidales bacterium. Taxonomy (GTDB): domain Bacteria; phylum Bacteroidota; class Bacteroidia; order Bacteroidales; family VadinHA17; genus LD21. The sequence continues at coordinate 12,753 of JANYJP010000030.1, read as the reverse complement.
TTATTTTTTGCAGACGATATCCGGGATGCAATTACTCCTTGTTTGTAAATGTTATCATCAAGGTTGAGCTCTTTGATTATTGTCCGGATCAGACTCTTTGAATCCGATGAATCGTAAATCGTATAGTTTGATTTATATCCAAGCCTTTCTCCTTCCATCCTGAGAATCTTCGCAAATATAGAATGAAAAGTTCCCATCCAGAGATATCGGGCTACCTCATAACTTACTATTCTGGTGATCCTTTCCTTCATCTCTTTGGCAGCTTTATTTGTGAAGGTCAGAGCAAGAATTTTATTTGCTGCGACACCCTTCTGAAGAAGATGAACCATACGGTATGTAAGCACCCTGGTTTTACCGGCGCCGGCACCGGCAATTACCAGTGAAGGTCCTTCAGTATTTATAACTGCTTGTTTCTGAGATTCATTCAGATCGTTCAGGTAATTGGTTGTCATGTTTAAGATTGAATTTCAGCGTACAGGGTCCGGCAAATTTAACAATAACATTATCAGCAACCCATTTATCCGATTGATAAAATGAATAATTTTATTAACATGGTTTTATAGGGAAGTTGCATGCAACTTCCCTTCTAAGATGGTGGCAGATCTAAAGACCCGGGAGTGGCGGGCAGGTATGGAAGAGGTTTTTCATCCCGATAAACCTGAAAATTCCCCTTAATTTATTATACTTGCAGAAGAATATAACAAAGCTGAAAACATTGCGTTTTTCATTTAGAATTTATTGCCTGTGCGTTATTTGTTTTTGATTATTGCTTTGCTGTTGCCCGCAGTTTCTGAAGCTCAGTTATCAGCTCCCGGAATGAGTGCGGTGCAATATGCGGTGTACCCTTCTGCTCCCGCGGTTAAAGATCCGATCTTTATTTTTTGCAATGCTTCCGGTTCACAATCCGGTACACTTACCGCCAATAGTCCTGTAGGAGCAGGGCCATATAATTTTTCATGGTACCGATGGAGTGATGCGACAAAGAGTTTCAGCGATTCTTTTACTACCCAATCAGGGGTAGCATCTTCATCTCTTGGCAATTTAAGTGAAGGTGGTTACAAAGTAGTAATAAATGACAGCTTTAATACTACGCTTGTTGGCTGGATATATATTGATAAACCCTTTTCTCTGGCTCAGCTTCAGAACCGGACTTGTGATTATGTAGCACTTCATGGTAAAGCAGCAATAGATACTTTTTATTATAAAGACCCGGCAAACGGCAGGTTTCTTAAACTCGCCAACGGAGTAAAGTTTTTGTGGTCTTCAAATCCGGTATCTTCTATTCCTTTTCCAGGTTTAGAGATTAATCCCCAAACGTTTAATCCGCCCCTTGTTGATGTCACATACAACCTTCAGGTAACAGATAGTTTTGGATGTATTAGCGAATCATCCTTCTCTTATGAATCAATTCATGTGAAAGCCGATTTCACAGCTGATCCGACTAAAGGAGAGGCTCCTCTGAAAGTGACCTTTACGGATAAGTCAATCAGAGCTAATACATACAGATGGGAATTTGGTGAAAGCAAGGATAGTATATCATTTCTAAGTAACCCTGAGCCACATATTTATTATAAACCCGGTGATTATTCAGTTAATCTGATTATTAAAAGTGTATTAGGTTGCATCGATTCGCTCAGGTTTGATAAAATTGAAGTTGAGCCGTCAGAACTTAATATTCCTAATGTATTTACTCCGAACGGTGATGGAATCAATGATAATTTTATGGTTGAATCAAAATCTCTTCGTCTGGTCAGTATGGAGGTTTTCAGCCGCAGCGGCCTGAAGGTTTACAGTTTCTACGGAGATGGGGAAAGATTAAGGGTATGGCTGGGCTGGGACGGGAATGTAAATAACTCATCTGTAAAAGCTTCCCCCGGAGTATATTTCTATATTGTACGTGCCTTTGGATGGGATGATATCGTTTATAACAGCAAGGAATACAGGGGGACTGTATATCTCTACCGATAACGGCAAATACAAACTCAAATCTTATAATTGGCATTTAAGACTTTAAGCCGTTGCGCCTTTGAGCCTTATTACAAGGGGAGATTTTTCTTCAGGAATGTGATCCAGTTGGCACTCATTATGTTCTGAACGTCTGATTCTGAATATCCTAATTCAAAAAGCATTTTCGGGACTTTTTGCAGGTCAGCAATAGTATCAATATCGTAAGGACATTGTTCCTTGCCAAAAGCTCCATCAAGATCAGAACCTATACCTGCATTTTTTGATGTACCTGCAAGCTGGCAAATGTGGTCGATATTTCTTATCATCTGCTTTAAAGATACATCCATCGATTTTGGGTCAGATTTCCCTCTTACCCATCCGGGTACCATCATCCATGCATCAAGAGCCACACCTATTACTGCTTCTCTTTTAATCAGTTCCGTGATCTGCTCATCAGAAAACTGTCTGTTATGCGGTACAAATGCACGGCAATTGTTATGGCTTGCCCAAACAGGACCATGATAAAAGTCCATAGTTTCCCAAAAACTGTCATCGCATAAATGGGTTGCATCAAGAATTATACCCAGTCTTTCAATTTCTTTGATGAGCTCGCGACCTTTTCTGCCAATTCCACCGGTTGCATCTGTACCCTGTGCGTATGTTCCGGGACCGTAGTGAGCCGGCCCAATTGCACGCAAACCATAATTATATGCTTTTTCAAGATGACTGACAGAGATAATTGAGTCGGCCCCTTCGAGACTTAGAATATAACCGATAGGTGTTGTATTGTCTGGATTCTCCCATACCTTCAGATGATTTTCAAGGTGTATGGCCGTTCGTATCTGCACCATTTCACCTTCCTCTTCCATGGTTTTATACCAGGCCAGCTGACCCTGTGTCTGTGCCCATGCCTGTTCAGGTGAATTCCAGCCTGTCATAGGATTGCCTCGTTTAACATACCTTCCGATCTGTGTGGCTCCACATAACCCTATATGACCTTCGCGCATAGATGGTAAACTAACAGTTCCTTTAGCCCTGTCAGGTTTATCAGTCATACCTTCCTCACTTTTACGCAGCTCTTCTATGGTGCATCTCAGGTCGCGATTCCATTCCATTGCATTCATTGCAAGGTCGAGATGAGCATCAAATATCATCGGCTTATTTTCAATCACAGTACTTTCAGATTAAATCGTGATTTTTCTTTTTCTGGCTTCAACAATCCATTGACCGGCTGCCAGATTATTATCGATAACTGTTACTGTATCGTACCGGTCAACTGTAGGACAGATATGCCATGGTACTCCATATAACGCATCTCCTGTTTTGTAATTACCAGCTTCATTAGTCCTGATAACCATATGTTCCTCGTTATGATTTGTAATTGTATAATTCTTCAGACCAAATATTTTAACTCTTGGCTGGGGCATTTCTGAAGCAACAGCTTTATGGCCAAGGTCGATGCATAGCAAGTCTTTTGATGGTTTACTAATAACACGCGTAAGCAAAACTGCAGCATGCAAAAAGTCCATATCCTGAAATGAGCTGCTGTATCCATAATCCCATAAAAGAAGAGTACCCGGGCTGTATTCAACACCATTTCGTAAAGCGTGTATCGGGAAAGTAGGTGTGCCACCAGCTATAATTTTAACAGGACCTATTCCTTCTACATTAAGTTCCTCAACAAGGGAGGTCACAGTAGTAAATGCATCATTACATATTTTTTGACGTATAGCAAAATCAGATTCATGTATATGACCGTCATATACATGTAGCCCTTCGGCTATCAGCATTGGCGAATCAAGAATTCTTTTAAAGAGTCTTGCCGCTTTTTCCCCGGGTATTATTCCTGTCCGGTTCATACCATTGTTAATATCCAGCCAGACATGTGTTACGAGTCCTGTTTTTCTCGCCATTTCAGAGAGTTGTATAATAACTCCTTCATTATCAGCAATACAGGATATTTTGCAATTCTTAAATTCTTGTTTTAGTTTAAAGAATCTGTCCAGATTTGGGCCAACAGGTTGTAATGCCAATAAGATGTCAGGGGCACCGCACTTTGCAACCATCTCTGTTTCAGAAATTGTAGCGCATTTAAACTTTAAGATCCCATATTTCATTTGTAGTCTGATGATCTCAGGCATTTTATGAGTCTTGACATGGGGTCTTAACTGATCCGTCCTTCCCGCGATCTCAATCATTTTCCGTATATTATGTTCAATACGATCAGGATAAATCAGCAGGGAAGGTGAGAATATATCAGTAACATTTTTTACCTGATACCAGAGGTCGTCTGATGAAGCAGTTCTCTCCATTTTATTTCTAGTAGAGTTCAAACATAGCTTCAACTTCAACAGGTATATTTGAAGGAAGAGTCATTCCTACTGCACTTCTCACCCCTATCCCGTTTTCATCTCCGAACACCTCAGCCATCAATTCACTGAAACCGTTTATAACACCCGGTTGTTGATCGAAAGTAGAAGTACAGTTGACCATTCCGAGAACCTTTACGATACGTTTGATTTTTTTCAGATCCCCGAAATGGGTCCTGATGGTAGATAACATTGTAAGACCAACCTGACGGGCGGCGAGCTTCCCATCAGCCATATCCATATCTGCTCCCAGTTTGCCTTTAATCAGCGTGCCATCAGTGTTGATTGGTCCCTGACCGGAAATAAATAGAAATTTATCAACTACCAGAACAGGTTTATATACACCTACAGGTTTTGGAGCGGGAGGCAGGATCAATCCTAACTCAGTGATACGCAAATCTATATCTTGTTTCATAATAAGTATTTTTAGGAATATGAATATACATAATATTTACGGTAATGCGAATGTAGGAACGTTGCATGCAATGTTCCTACATTGTGGCATATGCATTTATTTTAAATAAACAATTCTGCCTTAAAGATAGTTTTAGCCTGGCCTGAGATATCAACCCTGTCTCCTTTTAGTGAAACCTTAAGAATACCTCCGCGTTTTGATACCTGGTGAGAATTAAAATCTTTACGACCCGTTTTTCCTGCCCAGAATGGTACCAGGGCACAATGTGCGGAACCGGTTACCGGATCTTCGTCAATCCCTACTCCGGGAGCAAAACAACGCACACAGAAATCGAATGAAGGGTCTTCAGATTCAGCAGTAACTATTAGATCGCCATATGGTGAGTCTTTCATAAGCGAAAAATGAGGTTTCATATTTCGAACCTCCTTTTCACTTTTCATCAAAGCCAGGGTCCATCCGTAACCTGCCTTATATAATTCCTGGGGTTTAACGCCTGTTATGATTTTAAATTCGGGAGTGATTTCTATTTTCTCCAGCGGGAATAGCGGGAAATTCATTGTAATCCAATCTCCTTGTTTCTTTACAATCAACTCACCTGCTTTTGAAGAAAACTTAATTTCTTTATTACTCTTAATCCTTCCTGTTTCGTACAAAATATGCGAAGCAGACAATGTGGCATGACCACAAAGTTTTATTTCCGCTTCAGGAGTGTAGTATCTGATCATAAGGCAATCATTACCCGGGAAGACAAAAGCAGTTTCTGACAGGTTCATTTCCATTGCAATATTCTGCATTAAGGCAATATCAGGCTCATTATCAAATATGATGACCCCTGCAGGATTACCTTTAAATGCTTGGGTTGTGAATGCATCTACCTGATAGATAATAAGTTGAGATTTCATAGATCAAATAATAATTTTTGAATCAATAAATTTGTCATTACTGGTTTAAAACTATGAATAATTTGTTAAAAGAGCAATTACAAATGAAAACTCATTATATCGCCGAATGATTTATTATGCATCAAAACCAAAATCCATTCGTCATTCACCGGTAGATATCCAGCTTTAACAGATTATTTCCGAAATTCAACTTATAAAACTTTGAAAACCAAAAAAGTTTTCACATTTTTGTACCGTTTACTACAAAATTGATGGACAACCGTGATCGTATAATAGAAGGAGCTGCAGAATTATTCAGGACTTATGGAATAAAATCAGTAACAATGGATTCTATTGCCACTCAATTGGGGATATCAAAAAGAACTATTTATGAGGTTTTTTCGGATAAGGACGAACTTCTGATTGGTGTTCTTATATGGATGGGGGAGAAGCAAAAAGGGTTGTTAAAAAGAATTATTTCCGAATCAGAAAATTCAATTGTTGCAATTTTCAGAATGCTGGAAATAAACAGGGATTATATCCAGGAATTGAGCCCTGCTTTTCAGTCAGATCTTAAAAAGTATCATCACGAAGTACTGATGAAGATAGTTGATAAAAGTGAAATGCCGGATTATCATAATAATAAGGAGGTAATTGAAAATGGAATAAAGGAAAACCTTTTCAGAAATGATGTCAACCCTGATCTGGCTAACCGCTGCCTTTATAATCTGGGAAGGTCCATTATGAATCATGACCTGTATCCCTTTGAATTGTTTTCAAGACGGGATGTAATCAGAAATGTTTTTATCAACTACCTGAGGGGAATTTCAACTCCGGCCGGTCTTGATCTTATAGCTAAACTTGAAGCAACATTTTAAAACAATATTAATTCTCTTGAATACGCGTTGGTAATAAATTATTAAAATGAAAAAGAAAGAAGTTCTGTCAGTTTTACTTATCATCTTACTTTCCGGTGGCATTTTGAAGGCCCAGGATAAGAACATGGAGATGAAGCTATCCTTAAAAGAGGCTCAGGAATATGCAATTCAGAATAATAAGATGATGATCTCCACCCGGATGGAAGTTGATGCTTCAAAAGTTGCGGTTTGGGAGACAATTTCAAACGCTTTACCCCAGGTATCGGCCTCCGGATCATTTACTGATAACCTTAAACTTATGACAACTCTTTTACCAGGAGAATTTTTCGGACAACCGGCGGGCACCAAAATACCAGTAACGTTTGGGTCTCAGTTTAATACAGGCGCAAGTATTCAGGCAAGTCTGTTACTTTTTAATGCTCCATTATATATAGGTATTGAAACAACAAAACTGGCAAATAAGTTAAGTGAGAAGAACCTGACTAAAACTGAACTTGATACAAAAGAATCAGTGAGTACTGCCTATTTTCTTATCCTTGTCTCAGAAAAATCACTCGAGATACTCAACGGAAATATCACCAACCTTAATGAAACTCTTAAGTCTACCAGGTCAATGTATTCTGCTGGTATGGCTGAATCAACCGATGTAGATCAGATGGTGTCGAATGTGACTATGGTTGAAAATTCAAAAAGTTCATTGCAACGTTCAATAGAACTTAATTATAACCTTTTAAGATTCCAGCTGGGAGTCTCGGCCGAAACACAGTTAATCCTTACTGAAACACTGGAGAGCCTTACTTCAAATATAAATATTGACGCACTTTTAACCCAACCATTCGATCATAAGCAGAATATAAATTATATGCTTATTGAGGGGCAGGAAAAAATAACTTCTCTGACTCTAAAATCACAAAAAGCCTCTGTATTGCCCACACTTGCAGGTTTTTACAGTTATGGTGTTAACGGAATGGGTGATAAAATCTCAACGCAGCAGTGGTTCCGGAATTCAATGACAGGATTACAACTTTCCATCCCAATATTCGGAAGCGGACAGAGGTATAGTCAGATAAAGAAAGCTCAGATAAACCTGAATAGAGCTATAACTACGAAGGATATGATCACCGAACAGCTGCTCTTACAGGAAAAGCAACTCAGATACAACCTTGTTAATGCAAATCTTCAATACAAAAGCCAGAAGGATAATGTTGAAGTTTCAAAAAGGGTTTACGCAAGTACGGAAAATAAATTCAAACAGGGCATGGCCTCCAGTCTGGAATTAACTCAGGCTAATTCATTATACCTGCAGTCAGAAAATAACTATGTATCTGCACTTATGAACCTGCTTCAGACAAAACTTGCATTAGATAAACTATTGAATAACATGTAATTAATAAACTAATCAGAAACCATCAAAATAAAAAATAATGAACTACTTAAGAACAATTCCGGTAATCCTGATCAGCGGGCTCATATTGTCTGGCTGCTCGTCAAAAACTAATACAGCTGTACCTGCAACTACGGTTCCCGCCCCTGTTGTTGAAAAAGCTGCAATTCCGGTAAAAGTTGCCACCCTGGCAAAAACGAAAATTTCAAGAACAATAGATTACACTGCCAGTATTCTTCCTTTCGAAGAGGTGAATATGGCCCCGTCAACACCCGGCAGAATTGATAAGATATATGTTGAAGTGGGTGCTAAGGTTAAAAGAAATGAAAAGCTCTTCCTTATGGACCGGACACAGCTATATCAGTTAAAACTCCAGTTAAGCAGTCTTGAAAAAGATCTTTCCAGGCTCGATACTCTGTTAAAATCAGGAAGTGCCAAGCAGCAACAATACGACCAGATGAAGACTCAGTACGACGTAACAAAAACGAATGTTGATTTTATGGAAGAAAATACCCTGATGAAATCGCCATTTGTCGGTGTCGTAACCGGTAAATACTTTGAAAATGGTGAAATGTATTCAGGAGCTCCAACAACCCAATCGGGAAGGTCAGCCGTGGTGACTGTTATGCAGGTCAACCCTTTGAAAGTGAATGTCAATATCTCCGAGCAGTACTACCCGTTGATAAAAAATGGAATGAAAGCTGAAATATCAGCTGATGTGTATAAGAATGAAAAATTTACAGGAACTGTTTACAGAATATATCCGACTATCAACCCCGGCACCAGATCATTTAATGTGGAACTTGAATTGCCTAACAGGAATGATCTTCTAAAACCCGGAATGTTTGTAAGGGTATCAATGGATCTGGGTGAAGTTGAAACATTTGTTGTACCGGCAAATACTGTTATGGTACAGGATGGTACAAATACAAGGTTTGTATATGTGGAAAAATCAAAACTTGCTCAAAGGATTGAAGTGATCATCGGCAAAAGATTCGACGACCAGCTGGAGATAATTTCCGATAACCTGAAAGAAGGTGATAACCTTGTCACGCAGGGTCAGGCAAAACTGGTCAATGGTGACAAAATTGAAATAGTAATGTAATTATCAGAATTTCATCCATAAAAAAATGAGTATATATAGTGCTTCCGTAAAACGACCCGTAACGACCATTCTGATATTTGTCGGTCTGATGGTTATGGGAATCTATTCACTTACGCAATTACCTGTGGATCTTTATCCTGAGATGGAATTACCCTTCGTTGTAGTATTTACTAATTATCCCGGGGCAAGTGCGTCCGATATTGAATCCAATGTCACCAGGCCTCTGGAAAATGCGCTGAACTCTGTAAGCAAACTTAAAGAGATCACTTCAACCTCAAGTGATGCAACATCAGTTGTCTTTATGAATTTTGAATATGGGACGAACCTCGATGAAGCATCAAACGACATAAGAAGCGCACTCAGCTTTACTGAAAGAGTACTTCCTGTAGATTGTGATAAGCCTACTATTATTAAGTTCAGTACAAGTATGATGCCTATTATCTTCTATGCTATAACGGCTAAGGAGAGTTATGCAGGTCTTGAAAAGATACTTGATGAAAAAATTGTAAACCCACTTAACAGGATAGAAGGTGTCGGATCAGTGGCCCTTTCAGGAGTTCCCGGTCGTAAGGTGTATATCGATGTTGATCCAAGGAAAATGGAAGCGTATAATCTGACAATTGAACAGATTGGGAGTGTGATAAGGTCAGAAAATCTTAATATGCCTGCCGGATATATTGAAATGGGTAAAACTGACTATCCATTACGTATACAAGGAGAATTTCCCGGGAGTGATGTTGTGAAAAACTTAGTTATAAGCAATTATAATGGAATTAGTGTCTATCTGAAAGACATTGCCGAGGTTCGTGATACAATCAGGGAATCTAAGCTCGTAACAAAAATCAATGGAGCCAGGGGAATGAGCCTGTATATTCAGAAGCAATCCGGTGGCAATACTGTCAAGGTAACAAAGGAGGTTGAAAAGGCTCTTGAAACACTTAAAAAGGATCTTCCCCAGGATGTAAAGATTGAAAAGTTATTTGACAGCGCATCTTTCATTAAAGGTTCAATCAGTAATCTGACGGAGACTTTAATGTATGCTGGAATATTTGTTGTTCTTGTGGTTTTGTTTTTTCTGGGCAGATGGAGAGCTACATTCATCGTTATTCTTACAATCCCTATCTCTCTGATTGTGGCATTCATTTACCTGTTTATAACCGGAGCCTCAATAAATATCATCTCACTCACATCTCTGTCGATAGCCATCGGGATGGTGGTGGATGACGCCATTGTGGTTCTTGAGAATATCACAAAACATATTGAAAGAGGGAGCCGTCCGAGAGAAGCCTCTATTTATGCCACAAATGAAGTATGGCTGGCTGTTATTGTTACCACTCTTACAGTTGTTGCTGTATTCTTCCCTCTGACTTTTATTAAAGGACTGACCGGAGTTCTGTTTAAACAGTTAGGCATGATAGTTACAATCACGATTGTAACATCGGTTTTTGCTGCCATAACACTTACTCCAACACTGAGTGCCCTGCTTTTAAAATGGTATCCAATCAGAAAAGATGCAAAATTCTGGACGTATGATGGAAGTATCAGGAAGTGGCTTGACAGGCTGGATCATTTTTATGAAAGAACACTGCGTTGGGCTCTCCATCATAAAACAGTTATTTCGATTGGTGCAGTAGTAATTTTTGTAGCATCCATGAGTCTGTTCGTCATTATCAAAACAGAGTTTTTTCCACAGGCCGATGAATCAAGAATCACTGCAAGTATAGAGCTGCAGACGGGTACAAGGGTTGATCAGACAATAGTTACGGCTAATTATTTTGATGAACTGATTAAAAAGAAGTACCCTGAAGTCAATATTATTTCAACATCAACAGGTTCTGATGATCAGGGAGGATTCGCATCAATATTTAGTGCCGGAGGTACCCATACGATAGCTTATAATCTGAGTCTGGTACCAATTGAAGCCAGAAAAAAATCGGTATTTGAAATTGTCGAAGAAATGAGAGCTGATTTCGCCAGGAGGCCGGAAATTGTCAACTTTTCTCTTTCTACTTCTGATAATATGGGTAGTTTCGGAGGAAGTTCAGTTGATGTCGAGGTCTATGGATATAATATCTCTGAAACCAACCTTGTGGCAGAAGAACTTGCCAATAAGATTAAAAACATACCGGGTACTAAGGACGTTAAGATAAGCCGTGCGAAATCTAAGCCCGAACTTCAGATAATCTTTGATCAGAATAAGATGAGCGCCAACGGTCTTAATACAGCTATGGTGTCGGCGGCTGTAAAAAACAGGGTGGACGGACTCACAGCAACCAGGCTGCGTCAGTTTGGTGACGAATATGATGTAGTTGTACGGTTTAAGAAAAATTCGAGAAGCACACTCACCGATATTGAAAACATTGGGATAACAAACCCTATGGGACAAATAATCCGGCTTGGCGAAATTGCCCGGATAAAAGAATACTGGTCGCCTCCGAGTATTGAGCGTAAGCGCAAAGAACGTATTGTACGTGTTTCATTCACACCTTACAAGAGATCACTTACCGACATTCAGGTCGATGTACAAAAAGCTATCGACGGAACAAAAATGCCTGGTGGAGTAATGGTTCAGATCTCAGGAGCTATAAAAGAGCAGATGGATGCATTCATGGATATCGCAACGCTTATGTTGATAAGTCTTATATTGGTATACCTGATTATGGCTTCGCAATTTGAGTCACTGAAGATGCCATTCATAATAATGTTCTCAATTCCTTTTGCATTTTCCGGGGTGGCAATTGCGCTATATTTCACTAACACGCCTCTTAGTGTGATCTCAGGCATTGGAGCAGTAATGCTTATAGGTATTGTTGTGAAAAACGCAATCGTACTTGTGGACTTCATTAACCTGATGAGGGAGAGAGGCCATGAGTTGTATGAAGCAATAGCAATTTCAGGCCGCTCGCGTCTCAGACCGGTTATTATGACCTCTGCAACAACTATTCTGGGTATGTTACCACTTGCAATGAGCAAGGGATCAGGGTCTGAACTCTGGAGTCCTATGGGCATTGCAGTAATAGGCGGATTGGTCTTTTCTACTTTAGTAACTCTGGTTCTTGTGCCGGTGGTTTATGCAATATTTTCCAAACATGGTGAACGTAATAAAAACATTGCTATCTATTCTGAATTGGATTTTATGAATGGAAATAGTAATGACGATAAAAAGTAGGTTGATGAACTTAAATCTTTAACTATGAAAGCAATAATAATAATATACAATCAGGCTCATACCGAAAAAGTAGAATACATGCTCGATAAGCTGGATATAAAAGGGTATTCACTCTGGGAAAATGTACAGGGAAGGGGCACCAGTACCGGTGTTCCGCACCTGGGCACTCATGCCTGGCCGGAAATTAATAAGAGTGTGATGACAATTGTTGATGATGAAATGGCAGATATAGTCCTTGATAAGGTTAAAAAGATCGATGCTGTTAATATCGAAGTCGGTATCAGAGCTTTTGTGTGGGATATATTGAAGATGGTATAAAAACTAATGTACTCCCGGCGTGGGCGATAACTATATATTCACCGTATGGGTTAAACTAATTTGGTTGCAAATGAATCGCCATTGAATCTCTTGGATGGGCAGCCCGTGAACCGGAATGCCGCTCCACGTTAACTACCGAAAATCGGGTACCAGAGCTGTGGTGCCTGTGAGAGACAGGCTGGTGAATTTGCGACGTGAGATTTTATTTATCATAATCGTGATAATTTGAATTGTATTCTAAATTAATCTTAACCTGACTTTATAATATGACTTTTCAGAACAATCTC
>JANYJP010000012.1 GCA_025358455.1 Bacteroidales bacterium | reverse complement strand
ATGGTATCCGTCACCCTGGTTCACACGCGATTATGGCTTCATGTCGCCCACACCAATGTACTGGCCGGAAAACGGTACCGATATTGTCATGAAGAAAGGCACTGTCTTAGATCTTAGATATCGTGTACTTGTACATGCCGGTGACTATAACCAGGCTAAAATCGCTGATGCATTTGAAAAATATAAAAACGAGAAATAATACCAAAGCGGACTACAGAAACAAATCGGCGTAAAATTAAAAGTATCGCCGGAAGAGAACTGCTCCAGGCCGGAATCGGATGGATTAGTTTTACCTTAAACCGCTGAATTTTGCCCGAAATTCAATCATTTTGTACTATATCGTACAAGATCAGGAACAGGACGGACACAGAATTGACGAAATTTAATGTAAATTTGCTATATACTGAACAGACTATTAAGGAAATTTAAATTACTTGATATGTTAAATAGTAATAACAAGTTACCGGTATTTTTCTTTTGCCTGTTTACTTTACTTAACTCTTCAGTAGCCATCAGTCAACAACTTTCACTTAAAGTTGCAGGCGATGATCAGGCAGGTTTTCATGTTGATATATATAATGATAATCAATTGGTGATTACCAATGCGGAAGAATTCTCCCTGCAAATGTTTAATCTTGATTTGAGTAGTGTTGCAAACATGCAGCATTGGAAAGGCCAAAAATGGGCAGGTAATGAAAAAAGTATCACCTTAAAAAGAGATTCTTACGTAAAAGAGTTTGATGCCAATCTGTCTGTTAATGTAACTTATCAGGTGGTTAGTTCTAATATTATAAAAAAGACGATTGAGTTGTTTCAGCCATCTATGCCGGACATGTATTATATATTGCAACAAACAGCCAGGCCTGCAGAAATACCACAGCGATATGTAACATTTGAATACGATAGTTTCCCCGGTGGCTTTGCACATGAAATGTTTCCTGCAGCAGGCTTTATTACCCCAGGTAATAATGTAGTTGGTTTTTTAACAGACGCCGGTTATAAAAATCAGTATACAAGAAATACGCGCCGACGATTTAGCGGACGTGGAGGTGGTTTTATTGGTATGCGCAAATTGCCTGATCCTAATTTATTTTCCGTTGCCAGTTTATCAGACAGAGCACAAAATAATCATTACATCAAACAAACATTTGGTGAAATGTACAACCTCGATTCAGGGACAGAAACTGTATTAAAAGCGACTAATGCCTATAAAATAGAAGGCAATGCAGAAATAAGGAAAGAGAACGGGCTTATTTCGATAACCGGCCATCCCGGAGGCCGGGCCGGGATAGAATTTATTGTACCATTTAAAGATCAGAGTGTATACACCATTTCATTTTTGTGTAAAGGAAATACACCCCTGGCATTAAAACTATTTAGAGTTAAGAAAGGGCAAAAAACCATTGAACTGGAAGATGGGGTAAAGTATATTGATAACTTTCCTTCGGTCGAAAACGAATGGACGCTTTTTAAAGGAAGTATATTAGTGCCTTATATTGAAAATGATAGTGTATCAATGTTTATTGGCACGCAATCAGGAAAAGAATGTAATCTACAGATAAAAGATCTGAGATTTGTAGAACACCAATCACAACACGAGCCTTACAACATACTTCCGCTTGGCGAAAAGGTGAACAAAACCACCTATATTTTTGTTGAACCATGGAAATCGCATCAACAATTTATGATCTCTTCACAGTCACGGTTAGCCGAAGGGAAAGGCTTTAAAGGATCATTGATAGAAAAAATGTTGTATGCCAACTTCAATATGCTTACATGGATCACAGATGTAAAAGATTTTACTCCGTTTAATGTGCCCAATATGAATTATGCACCGGATATGTACAACAGGGATTCTTTTTTTTCTACTGTAGCTACTTACAATAAAGAGTTGAACCTTGCCATCTGGGAACAATGGGGCAAAACACAAACGCCAAATGGTGGTATTGGCACTATTATCACACCGCTTATGGGATCGGTAGAGGCAAAAGACAACGAAGCTACAATCGAATGGCTGATTTGGGCAATGATGAACAAACGTCGTTTCGACATTGTACTTCCGCGGGAAAAAATTAAAAAAGCGGTTGATTATATTTTGAATAATTTTGATAGTGACAGAGATGGAAAATGCAAAGCGCACTTTTCTTTGAGCCAGGTAGATGTTGTTGATTTTGATCCTGAAACAGACCGGTTAGGCGTAAATCAGGGTATGCTGGCCATCGCATTAAGAACAATAAAAGAATTGGGTTTTGATATTTCCGAAGCATATATCCAAAAGGCTGAATCTGAATACCGGAATTTTTATGATGTAAAAAGAAAACATATATTATTCGACCGGAATTTCCCCGACATTATTACCCTTACTGACCTGGAACCGGAATTCTTTTCCCTATGGCTATTCAAAAGGCCAATGCTTACAGATGAAATGGTAAAAAATCATTTAGATCAGATCCCTGTTCTTAATAAAGCGCCAAACTCACCTCACCCGGAATTTGGCACCACTGCGCCCATCTGTATAAGATTAACAAAGGATACCAAGGGCTTTGCCTATCTCTCAGGAGATTATCAGCCCTTTGAAAAATTTGGTGAAGAAAATTACAGCAACGGCAAAAGTGATGGTTATTATTATAATGGTGGCAGTTGGTTCAGGGCGGAATATTGTGCTTATGTAGTAGGGTTAAAACACGGCTGGACCAAAGCAAACATATTGATGGAAAATAGGGTATGGGCAGAGATTTACCTTAATCCAAAATGGCCCTTCAGTAAAGAATTTACACCGACAAAATGGACTACAACAGACAGCTGGTGGCCATCAACCAGAGGATTGTGCTGGAATGTTTTTATCCTGATGGCAGATGAAGTGGCCGGATTAAGAACCCCTGAAATGGATCCTGATTATATAAAAAATAAATAACTCAATTATTACGAATTCAAACTCTAATAAATTAACCAAATGAAATCAAAATTCAGTTATGTATGGCTTTTGCTGCTCGTTCTATCCTTAACGAGTCAAGGTCTTTTTGCTCAGACAAAGATTACAGGGAGTGTTAAGGATTCAAATGGAAATATTGTGCCGGGAGCAACGGTTTTACAGTTAAATACTCAAATTGGTGTTCTTACGGATGCCCAGGGTAATTATTCAATTACATTAAGTGTCGCAGGTGCACAATCACTCAAGTTTTCTTTTATCGGATTTTTACAGCAAACAGTTCCCTATACTGGAAATTCTGTTATTAATGTTGTCTTAAAAGAGGAACCTGTTTCATTGAGTGAAGTTGTGGTAATGGGCTATACATCTCAAAAAAAATCGGCATTAACAGGAGCCGTTGGTACGGTCGACATGGCTGATCTGGAACAACGAAGAGTGCCGGTTGTAGCCCAGATTCTTCAAGGACAAGTTGCTGGTGTCCAGGTAACCCAAAACACTGGTGCGCCGGGCGATGGTATCAATGTCACTATCCGAGGGATAGGAACAATTGGCAGCAGCAGCGACCCACTTTATATAATAGATGGTTTGCCTACCACTGATATCTCCTTTTTAAACCCTGCAGATATACAATCGATGACGGTGTTAAAAGATGCGGCCGCAGCCGCTATTTACGGTGCCAGAGCTGCTGGCGGCGTAATAGTAATTGTTACTAAGACTGGTAAAAAAGGGAAATCAAATCTGGATATTAACTATTATACCGGAATTCAAAAAGTTGCCAATCTTCCTAAAATGCTCAATGCAACCCAGTATATGAATAAAATGGAAGAAAGCTGGAACAATTCGGGTTATGAAGGAACAAATCCTTACACTGCAGAAAAATCAAGAACTGACCTTGCTAATACCGATTGGCTTCATGAATTATTTGTACTGGGTAAATCACAAAACATGCAAGCATCTGCCAGTGGTGGTACAGATAAAGTGCAGTACCTTATTTCCGGTGGATACTATAGTCAGAATGGAATTGTAATTTATAATAATGACCAATTTCAGCGTATTAATTTTAGAACAAATATAAATGCCAACATTTCCGAACGTTTTAATGTAGGAACTAACCTGCAAGTTTCTAATAGTCTACAGGATAAAATGTCCTCTAGCGGTGATGCACCGGGTGTTATACGTCATGCTTTTATTCGCCCACCGGTAATTGCAGTTTTTAAAGATATAACTGACCCAACATATACTGCAACAGATCCCTATACCGATCTTCCTTTTTATTCGCAAAATGTTGCAGCAAATAACGGTAGCTGGAATGGAGGTGCAAACAAATATGAGTTTGGTTCCAACCCAATTGCGCTTGCTTATTTCACTAATGATAAGCGAACTAACTTTAAAACCTTTGGTAATGCTTATGCTGAATATGCTTTTTTAAAAGATAAGGAATTAAAGCTAAAAACCAATTTTGGAGTTGATTTAAATATGACGCATAATAAAGCATTCAATCGAAATTTTGGAGATGATGATGGTGGTGGTGCTGTTATCGACAAGGGTATCGGCCGTCAAAATCGTCCTACTAATTTAGCTGAAGAAAGAGCGCAGGAAACCACTATCACCTGGACCAATACATTGAATTACAGCAAGATAATTAATAAGCACTCTTTGAACGCCTTAGTTGGCAGCGAATTTATTACCAATCATGCTTCTGGTTTGAGTGCTTCCAGGGCAAGGTATGGTTATACAACTCCGGCTTTTCAGTACATTGATTTTGGTGCTTATCCTCTGGATCTATGGAATGGAGGCGGGGAATCTCAATGGGCACTATTCTCCCTGTTTGGTTCGGTAAATTATAATTACGATAATCGATTTTTATTAACCGCCAGCATTAGAGAGGATGCTTCAAGTCAGTTCGCAGAAAATAACCAGCAGGCATTTTTCCCGTCCTTTTCTGCCGGATGGAGAATATCGCAGGAAAAATTTATGCAGGATATAAGTTTGATTTCCGACCTTAAATTAAGAGCAAGTACAGGAAAATTGGGTAACCAATCGGGGCTTAATAATTATAATTCTCTGGCAATTTATAATCCTTTAGGTACTTTATTACGTTATGGTAATCCTGATTTGAAATGGGAAACTACTAATCAAAATAATATAGGAATTGATTTGGGCTTGGATAGAAACAAAATTACTCTGTCTGCAGATTATTTTATAAAGACTACAACTGACATTCTATTGCCATTAAATTTACCAAAATTGGTTGGGGATGTACAGCCAACCATTGTAAACGCAGGGAAAGTAAGTAATAAGGGCTTTGAACTGACGCTTGGTTTTAAAAACAATGATCATGCATTCAAATATAATATAAATGGGAATATTGCTACTGTAACAAATAGGGTTGATAAATTACATCCCAATTTGCCAAGTATTTATGGGCAGGTTACAAAAACAGAAGCTGGTCATCCTTTAAATGCATTTTATGGATTTCAAATGACCGGCATTTATCAAAACCAAAACGAGATTGATACTTATTTAACCGGTGCACCTCATCCCGAAATTAAACCAGGAGATATTAAATTTAATGATCTTAACAATGATGGTATTATCAATGATAATGACCGTACCTACTTGGGTAATCCAAACCCAAGACTCACGTATGGTTTGAATTTTTCGGCTAATTATAAAGGATTCGATATTGCGTTTTTTTTCCAGGGAGTGAAAGGTGTTGAAAGGTATAACGATCTTAAAAAAATCATTGATTATGATACCCGTCCATTTAACCACTCCATTTCAACATTAAATACATGGCATGGCGAAGGCACCAGTAATACCATACCACGTTCTACTTTTAATGATAATGGAAGCAGCAGGATGTCAGGTATATTTGTAGAAGATGCCTCTTATTTAAGGCTTAAAAATCTGGAGATCGGTTACACGCTATTTTCTATATTCGGAAAATCAAATGCCTCATTGAAGAATGTAAGAATATATGTATCTGCTCAAAACCTGTTTACCTCGACTAAGTATACTGGGTTAGATCCGGAATCAGTTAATATAATGGATCAAGGTACTTATCCTCAGTCAAAAGCATTTTTATTTGGCATCAATATTAAGTTATAATTCACCTGTTAAAAAACAAAAATATGAAACGAGCATATTCACAAAACTCAAACCTGCGTGAGAAAAATCTCATGCGAGTTCCATCCGACCATAAAAAATCAGTTAACTCACGGATGAAACCAATTTATAAAATGCTGGCGGCATTACTTATTATTTGCACTGTTAGTTGTAAAAAAGACCTGCATGAAACCCCGATAGGTATAATAACGGAGGGTGTGCCTCCAACCCATGCATCGGTTATATATTCAGTATTGTCTTCTTACCAGCTACTATCCAGTACACTTAATATCATTGGCGAGTGGGGCTGGGATGATGGCACTGTACTTCGCAACGATTTTATTTTGCAGGATATTGCTTCCGGCGATATGCAAAAAAAATGGAATCCGGATGGCGATCAGGCATGGATGGATCAGTTTTCCGATTTTAGTTTTACTGCCTCCAATGCGGGTATTAATGGTCAATGGAGTTATGACTTTGACGGTATATCAAGGTCGAATTCTGCTATAAGTTATCTAACGGATGCTAAGCTGACAACAAGTCTTACTTTTGATGAACCTACCAGGAAATATCTGTTAGGTCAGGTTTATTTTTTACGGGCTTTTTACTATTTCGATTTGGTCAATTTATATGGTGATGTACCATTATTATTAACTCCGTTGAAAAATTTTGCTGATGCTTATAGTGTAGCAAAAAGTGAAACTAAAGCCAACGTGTATATACAAATTAGCAAAGACCTTGACGAAGCTAAAACTTTGCTGCCAGACGGCAAATATTCAGATGCTACAGAAAAATGGAGAGCATCTAAAGGGGCGGTGATGGCCATGCAGGCAAAAGTAGCATTGTATAATCAAAAATGGGCTGAAGTGATTAGTATTATAAAAGAAATGGAAGGATTGAACTATTACAGTTTGAATGCCAATTATTTCGACAACTTTAGAGTTGAAAAGGAATTTGTCGAAAATGAAGTTATTTTTGCCTATGATCACCAGTCGTTAACAACTCCAAGAAGCGGCAATGGCCTTTGCGCTTTAGCAGGATGGGGCTTTATTGCACCCACTACTAATTTCATCAGTGCATTTGAAGCCAACGATCCAAGATTAGGTTATACCGTTGATGTTACCAATCAAAGTGTGTACAAATTTTTTGGTGAATTAACTGACAACAATAAAGGGAACGACGACGCACCCAGCAACAAAATATATATTCGCTGGGCGGATGTGATGCTTTGGAAAGCAGAAGCATTAAATGAGACAGGCGCCTTTCCTGAAGCAATTTCACTCATCAACAGTGTAAGGAAACGTGCAAGGCAAACGGTAACAGCGACCGGTAATATTCCCCCTGCTGGTACACTACCTGACAGAAATATTGCTTCCACGGATAAAGCTCAGATAAAAGATTGGCTGATACAGGAAAGAAGAGTTGAATTAGGTTTCGAGTCGCAACGATTCAATGACCTTAAGCGCTGGAACTTAGCTAAAAGTTTTTTAACAGGGTTGGGTAAAAATTTCCAGGATAAAAATTATATCTATCCAATTCCACAGGGTGAAATTGATAAATCAGGTGGCAGCATAAGACAGAATCCTGGTTATTAAAATTTGTTTGTAGCTGGCAAAAGGAGAACGCGGGAACGTCAGCATCAGGTTGCCGGCTGGCAAAGCCGTGCTGGTCGTTGTACGTCTGGCCGGAACACACCTGAAGGCTTTTGAACCGGTTAAGCCTTCTTTTCCCTGGCCCTCCGGTATAGACAGTCATCCATCTCACACATCCTGCAGGTATATGGATTGTATTTAACATTCTTTCCGATACCGATAATACCGCTTACAGATTTCACAGGATCCATAAGTGCAGATGGAGTCAATTTTATCCCACAGTGATTATCCGGAACAAGCTGAAACAATTTATGCTGCTCTGCTACATCCCACCCGCAATATCCCGGACTATAGCGGTTAGTAATTTTTTTACCGGAACCGAGCATTGACTTTTCAAGTTCTCCCTGCATAAGATCTGCTGCTGCCTCAACTATCTCACTACCTATTACATCATAGATA
>JANYJP010000076.1 GCA_025358455.1 Bacteroidales bacterium | reverse complement strand
TCTGAGTGAGAAGAATCCTGATGCAGAAGAGCTTGTTAAAATGATTGATTATCCTGAGGAGAAATCCATTAAAGTAATCCGCTGGCTACTCGATCACAACAAGATAGTTCCGGATAAAGATCACAAACTTACGTGGCAATCCTGATATTATAAATTTGTCTTCGTGCTACTTACCCTGTCAACAAGGTAAACTACTGATTTATAAGATACTCCTGTATGCAGACTCAGGCCAATCTCACAGGTCCGGCTTGTTGAGTATCCGTTTTTCACAATCTCAGACAATTGATTTTTTAAATTAGTTAACCCGTGCTTATTCAGTTCAGGAAAGGTGAAACCACGGTCACCGGCAAATCCACAGCAATTTGTTTCTGATATTATTACCTCTTTCGCACATATTTTTGCAAGGGAGACAAGTTTTCCATCCAGCTCCATCTTTTTCATGCTGCATACAGGGAAAACAGTAATAACCTCATCCACTGGAGTAATTGTCAGATAGGGTAGGAGACAATCAATTATAAACTCCACTGGTTCGTAAAGTTTAAGATTTGACTTCATGTTTTCTTTCATTGTATACAGACAGGGACTCATATCGCAAAGGACAGGATATTCTCCATTCCTGCTTGCCTTAAGAAGCGCTGTCTCCAACTCATCAGATTTTTTTTCTCCTGCACTGATGTAACCTTTACTCGAGAATGCCATACCACAACAGAGGTTATTCAGGTTTTCAGGATAGATAATATCATAATCTCCTTTATGCAACAACTGAACAATTTTTTCCGTGAGCTGTACTTCCTCTCTGTGATCCTTTGATACCCCCATTGAACGATTTATACATGATGGAAAATACACAACCTTTCGAAGATTGTCAGAACCAGCCACATTCTTTAGATTAATAATTCTTGCACCTTGTGGCATAAAAGGGTTCCATAATGGAATCCTGTTTCCTGATACTCGTCGAAAACTTACTGATATGGAGCTCATGACTCTGGTTCCCAGAATGGCATGAAAAAAACTGACTATTGAAAGCATTTTTCTGGCTGCAGAAGTTATCAGGCTCATATTATTGGCGATCCATAGTGCACTATGTTTTCCGTAGGCAACTTTCTCAGAACGAAGGTTTTTAATAAGCTTACCTGTGTCTATTTTAACCGGACAGCTTACTGCGCATAGTCCATCAGTTGCGCAGGTCTCATTCCCTGAATAATTAAACGATTTTGTAAGAGAAGCAGCTATATGTGGTTCACGTCCGCTTTTTGAAAGTGATACTATCTCCCTGTGGATAACGATTCGTTGCCTTGGGGTAAGGGTGAGATCGGCAGAGACGCACGAAGGTTCACAAAAGCCGCATTCAGTACACTTATCAATGACCTCACTGGCTGCAGGGAGAGGCTTCAGGTTCTTTAGGTGAACCTCGTTGTCGGAATTCAGGATTACACCGGGATTCAGGATATTCAAGGGATCAAAAATGTGTTTGATTTCCTTCATCAGGATGTAAGCATCTTTTCCCCATTCCATCTCAACATAAGGCGCCATATTGCGACCAGTTCCATGTTCAGCTTTAAGCGATCCGTCGTATCTGTGAACCACCAGTTCCGATACTTCCGACATAAGTTGAGCATACCTGTCAATTTCTTCCTTTGAGCTGAAATCCTGTGTGAAAACAAAATGAAGATTTCCTTCAAGAGCGTGGCCAAAGATCACAGCTTCGTCATACTTGTATTTTTTCAAAAGGATTTGAAGGTCAACTGTAGCCTCAGCTAAAGATGCCAAAGGAAATGCAACATCCTCGATAATGACAGTTGTCCCGGTTTTTCGCATGGCACCTACTGAGGGAAACAGTCCCTTTCTTATTTTCCAGAGGAGCTCATATTCTGCCGGGATGTCTGTAAACCTGACAGCTGTTTCAGTTGGAATATTCCGGATTGATTCTTTTATTCTTTCAATATTCCTGTTCAATTCATCTTTTCCCGGGGCAACAGTTTCGACCAGAAGTGCACAGACATTAATTTGTAGTAATTTCAGGAAGTCAGGGATCCCCTTTTCGTTTTCAACCGAACGAAGTCCTGCACGGTCGATCAGTTCGACTGCTGAAACGGGTGTCTCTTTAAGCAAGGTTACTGCCTTACATGCCATTACAATATCAGGGAAGATCATCAGGGAGCTTGCCTTGCAGGGATATTCGATGACTGTTTTATAACTGATTCCGGCAATGAAACCTAGAGTACCTTCTGATCCAATCATAAGGTGTTCAATGATATCGAAAGGATCTATGAAATCTATCAGGGCGTTCAGGCTGTAACCGGTTGTATTCTTCATCTTATACTTCTTCCTTATTCTGTCTGCAAGGGTTGTATTCTCCTTTGCCGATTTGGCGAGAGCAGTTAAGTCAGAGAGAAGTTTTGAATGAGTTTTGAGGAATGCAACTTTACTTGAGGGATCCCTTGTATCAAGAAGTTTCCCGTCAGCAAATATTATTCGTATTCCAGCAACAGTTTTATATGA
>JANYJP010000044.1 GCA_025358455.1 Bacteroidales bacterium | reverse complement strand
CTTTTGATAAAGAAGGCTGGCAATATGAAATAAAATGGGATGGCTACCGGGTGGTGGCATTCTGCAATAAAAATAAAGTAGCATTAAAATCCAGAAACGATAAATCGTTTAATGCAAAATTTTATCCTGTTTATAAAGCCGTCCAGCAGTGGAACATACATGCAGTGGTAGATGGTGAAGTGGTTATGTTGGATGAAGACGGCAAATCAAATTTTGGTGCCTTGCAAAACTGGCGAAGCGAAGCAGACGGGGAAATATATTTTTATGTTTTTGACTTGCTTTGGATGAATGGTAAAGACCTTATGCAAACTCCATTGTCTGAAAGAAGAAACATTTTAAAACATATCGTTCCTGAAAACAATGTCATTCGCTTAAGTGAAAATTTTGAAGTTAACGGAATAGAATTTTTTGAAACCGCAAAAAAAATGGGACTGGAAGGAATCATGGCGAAAAAATCAGACAGTGTTTATTCAGCAGGAAGTCGTTCGAAAGAATGGTTGAAAATTAAAGCCAATAAAAGACAGGAAATGGTAATCGGGGGCTATACCAAAAATGATAATTCATCAAAATCATTCAGCTCATTATTGCTTGGCGTTTTTGAAAAAGGGGAATTGATTTATACAGGCAAAGTTGGAACTGGTTTTAATGATAAGCAACAAATAGAAATGCTTAAACAATTTAAACCTTATATAACTAAAGCTGCACCCTTTACAATACTGCCGGATATAAATAAACCTTCACGCTTTCGTCCAAATCCTCCTCATGCCATTGCAATATGGATGAAACCTGAAATGGTGTGTGAAGTGAGTTTTACTGAAATGACAAGGGATGGAATTATGCGCCATCCATCATTTGAAGCCATGCGCATTGATAAAAAAGCAAAAGAGGTTATTAAAGCAAAAGCAATTAATACAAATGAAATCATTACCCATGAAGAAATAAAGTCAAAAGAAATATTAAAACCAGTTGGGAAGAAAGACCGCAAAACTTTTTTAAATCCTGCTGATGAAACTCAGGTTCGTGAGATTAATGGGCATGAAATGAAATTCAATAATCTTAATAAAATTTATTGGCCAAAAGAAAAAATTACGAAGCGGGATATGCTCAACTACTATTATCAAGTTGCGCCTTACATTTTACCATATCTCAAAGACAGGCCACAATCTATGAACCGCCATCCGAACGGCATCAACGGAGAAAATTTTTATTTTAAAGATGTAACAGGTACTGCTCCCGATTGGATCGAAACTTTCGAATATAAAAGTGATGCTGATAATCGGTTAAGAAAATATTTGGTGGCTAAAGATGAAGCAAGTTTACTTTACATGGCAACCCTGGGCTGTATTGAAATGAACCCATGGCATAGTAAAGTTGAAACAGAGGATTATCCCGACTGGTGTATTATAGATTTAGACCCTGCTGAAAATACATTTGAACAGGTTGGAGAAGCAGCAAATGTTACCAGACATATTTTAGAAAGTATGGGAGTAACATCTTATCCAAAAACAAGCGGCTCAACAGGGATACATATTTACATTCCGCTTGGTGCAAAATATACCTATGAGCAATCAAAGGAGTTTGCACGCGTCATTGCCACATTAGTGCAAAGAGAAATTCCAAAATTCACAAGCATAGAACGCAATGTAAAATCAAGAAAAAGAAATCAGCATAAGACGATGCCCGATTAGCTGCTTGCCGTTTTCAAATAATTACCCGGAGACATGACGGGGACTGACCATCTGCTATTCAGTATGCATTGTGCTCAAAAGAAAATGAGTCGCACA
The DNA here is from genome assembly GCA_025358455.1 of Bacteroidales bacterium. GTDB lineage: Bacteria > Bacteroidota > Bacteroidia > Bacteroidales > VadinHA17 > LD21. The sequence goes on along the minus strand of JANYJP010000044.1, from coordinate 10,767 downwards.
AAGTGTGACTCATTTTTAATAGTGTTTAAAAAGAAAATTACAAATCTATTTACATTTCAGGTTCGTTCTTTGCACTTTTGATGGCTCTGCAAAGGCTCCATACATGGAGTTTTTAAATGAAGCGCATGCCTCGGGGATTTGTCCTTTTCCTTCCTGTGCCAGGCCAAGCTGAAAGTAAAATTTTGCTTTTGCTTCGGCATCACCGGTTTCAAGAGTCAGTCCTTTATTGGCATATTCTGCTCCGTTGCTAAAATTCTTCTGTTTATTATATACATCGGCAAAATAATAGAAAAGATCTTTATTGTCGCCATATTTTGCAGCTTTATTTAACATAACTATCGCTTCATCAAGCTTATTAGCCTGGTTGGCCTGCGAACCTGATGCACGAAAATACTCAAGCGCCAGTTTAGATGCCTGTTTTACTTTTGCTGAATCATTACCGCTTTTCGCCTTTTCAATAAATATATCAATATTTTCCTCAAAGGAAGTGGCATTATTCTGACTTCTGAATATTAAAGCCTTGTTGTAAATTGCATTAAGATAAGCAGGATTGATTACCAGAAGGCTGTCAAAAGTCAGAAGGGCATTTTCATAATCTTTCTTTGTATAAAATTCGGTACCCAGATTATAATAACCTTGTACCAATATCTTCGAGGCATTTTCTTTACTGGTTGCGCTTCCATACTTTTCAGCTGCCGCCGAAGCTTTTTTTGCAGCGTTAATGGTTTCCGGCGCCGGTTTTTTTTCTTTCAGGGAGTTAGAGGCAAGAGTAACATATAATCCGGGTAGTACCTGAACGGCTTTTTGTTTCAGGTCAACGGCTGTTTCCCCAACCTGATCAGATAGAACCACTACTTTCTCAAATGCTTCAATCGCCGCCTTAACATCAGTTTGCATGGTTTTCGCCCCTTCATTGTAAGAGGTAACCACATCATTCCGTGTCTGGGCATTGAGGTTTGCACCGGTAATTGCGGATACGATAAGAATCCCTGCAATTTTACTCATTCTTTTCATACTCATTTTAAGTCAGACTATTAGGTTATCAAAATACGTTTCCATCTTTATGACTGTAAAAATAAAATTATTATTCGATTTACATCATTGCTGAACAAATTCATGTTTGATTTTAAAGCCCCAAAGGCCCGGGACAATCATATTATTGAAAATCTTAAGGATATTCAGACCTGACAGATGAAATATACTAATTCAGAAATATACTTCAGGGAATATATTCTCTTCTGGTATTCCCTTGTCTCTTAAAATATGATAAACCTCATAAATCATATTGTTGTTACCGCACATATAGAATAACATATCCGGATCTACCACGTATCCCGGTAAAAATCCGGTGACTCTTCCTTTATGACCTCCGTTACTCTCTTGTGAAGTGCACAAAATATAACGGTCGGGATCATAATAATTCCTTTCATATGCCTCTTTATTATATCGTACTCCGTGAATAAGGGTATAATTAATTCCGGGATAAGTGCTGACAAGACTGTGAAAAGGAGCAATGCCTGTACCCGACGCGATAAATACCAGCTTCCTGGAAAACACGTCGAATGGTTCCAGTCCAAAAGATCCAAAGGGACCGTTAACCTGCAGAAGTTGACCTGGTTTACAGTGCTTTAGCCGTACCGATACATTGCCCTCAATAACTTCTCTTACAAGTATTTCGAGGTAATCATCACTTTCGCCACTATAAACTGAATATTCACGCTGATTTAATTCTCCTTTCAAACCTGAAATAATATGTTGCCCTGCTTTAAACTGCATATTTCCCCTGTCGAACCTCAGAATAAACGTACTTTCAGTTAAAAACCGTATTTGTCTGATTTTATGGAAGTTTGTAGAAATAGCAGGATCTGATACTTTTTTTTCTATGTACACGATAAATTAATTCCAATTAAACCTAAATAAATTAAACAATGAGATTATTCGATTGTTCGACCCAATAAAAGGCTTACGAAGATGAAAAGCTTTTGCAAAATGAGCAATACTGAATATCTGTTAACAAACCAGGGGATTGCGATTGGCAGTATTTATTTGATTTGTTTTTCTGAATTCATAACTTTATCCGGTATTAACCCTATTTAAACTTACAATTTTAATTAAACCTTAATAATTCATTTCAATGAAAACATCAAGAAGAACATTTGTAAAATCAGGCGCCATGATCGCGTTAGGTACAGCTATTCTTCCACGTTCAGTGTTTGCTGCCAGTGCAAAGAGAGTGGAGGTTGGATTACAGTTGTATTCTGTACGTGAAGATATGAAAATTGATCCAAAAGGATCGCTGAAGAAAATAGCCGGCATGGGTTATAAGGTGGTTGAACATGCAGGCTACGCTGACGGGAAATTTTACGGGTTTGAGCCTTCAGAATTTAAAAAAATTCTGAAAGATCTGGATCTGAAGATGTACAGCGGACATGTCGATTTTGGGATGAAGGCCTGGGATGCTACAAAAAAGGATTTTACTGATACCTGGAAACAGACCGTGGAAGATGCTGCATATATGGGGCAGAAATTTGTAATTACTCCCGAACTGGATGAAAATGCCCAGAAGAATTATGACACACTTTTAAAAGTGATTGATCTCTGGAACAAGTGCGGTGAACTTTGCCAGAAACATGGAATGAAATTTGGTTACCACGATGATTTCAACGAAAATGCCATACTGAATAATATGAAGTTGTACGATATCATCATGAAGTATTCAGATCCGAAATTAACTATTCAACAATTTGATATTGCAAATTTGTACAATGCAGCAGGCACGTTCCCGATGGATCTTATTAAAAATTACCCCGGAAGATTTGTCTCACTTCATGTTAAAGATGTATTGAAAGAGAAGAACAAAGAGAACATGCATGACAGCACTATTCTCGGGAAAGGAGTTCTCAATGTTAAAGATGTTCTGGCACTTGCCATTAAAAATGGGGCATGGTTAATGATAATTGAACAGGAGTCCTACCAGAACGAAAGCCCGATGGAATGTGTAAAAGACGATCTTTTAGCGATGAAAAAGTGGGGATATTGATTCCTTTAAACGCTGAATCATTACTTCAAAAAAAACCCATCTCCCGGATAGATCATACCCGGGTAGATGGGATTACTCATAAAAGCAACACATTATTTTTTATCTGCCCCTTTTTGGCCCATCTGATTCATCATACTCATCGGATCAACATCAGAATTCCAGGTTTCAACTTTCACTTTCAGGGATCCATCCTTTTGTTTTTCCCAAATGGTAAGGTATTTCCCATGGTCTTCCATCGGTTTATCCATATTTGGCATTGTCATACTGATTTTATAAGTACCTATTTCGGTAATCATATTTCCATTAGGTATAACCTTCAGTGTTGTAGGTACAAACAAGGTGTATTTTACACCGGATTTAGTCTCCTCGTCGCTGGATTTCCTGATTGCTGCAATACCATCCCTAATAGGCTGATAACTTGGCATCGAAATCGCATCATCGGTGTACAGGCTAAGAAGTTTTTCGGTGTTACCTTCAATCATGTTCTTTGCCATTTCCTTATTCATCGACTCGATCGTTGACTTATAATCCGTATTGGACTGGGAAAACACAATATTTGCCGTAAACAGTACGACAATCATAACACAGGCTGTTAAAAATGTTCTTTTCATAATATTTGTTTTTAATGTTAATTAATAAAATTGAGTATACCACTTATATTAAAACAGTATAAACAAATATGTACTCTTTTAGTTTATTCAAGAATGTGGAATTATTTATGATATGAGGCTAACGACTTTTAAATTGTATCACAGGCGGATTGCTACAATGGCAGATAAGACTACCTTAGATCTACGAAGATTTAGAACAGGAGGTCTTTTAAATTTGATCAGGAAAGCAGAGAAGGTAAATATTTAGTACTGTCTATTCCTGAAAATGAATGAACATAGATTGTTTGCGGGAAGTCAGGTTGTATAAACCTTATATATCTTAACGAATTTCTAATTTAGTAATAATCTCCTGAATCTCTTCTTTTGTTTTTCCAAGCTTGACTCCAAGCCTTATATATATCTCATCCTGTTTGCCTTCTATGAACAAGAAGTCAGTTTCTGTGAGCACTGCAAATTTTTGTTTCAGCTTACGTTTTCTCTCGTTCCAGTCTCCTTTTATTTCATTAACTATTATCATATTAAGGTTTGAATTAACTTATAAATAGCCCAGCCAGTGTTTATTCCATTCATACTCTTATCAATCTTTCACTGATACACTTTTTGAATTTGAGAGATTTAAAAGAAAGAGGCAACTCAGGGAGAGCTGCCTCTCGCAATATATTTGATAGTACTGATATTTTATTGGATCCCAATTACATTACCGTCAAGAATGACCGCTGTCTGTGCAAGTGCTCTTCCGTTAAAAGATGCGCCAGTTTTAAAAGTAATTCCTGTCATTGATAATATAATTCCTTCAAAATGAGAGGTAGTATCAAAAGTCGCCTGGCCGGCTACCTGCCAGAAAATATTCTTGGCCTGAGCTCCACCGGTTAAGGTTACCTTCACAGCATTGCTCATTAAAAGATCACCGGAGATCTGGAAGATCCAAACATCATTTGCGCCACCGGAAATAGTAACATCTGATGGTAAGGTTACTGAACTTGTCCATTTATAGAGCCCTGGTGTCAGCGTTCTGCCACCGATATTTCCAGTTGCGAGTTCTAAAAAGTCTGGAGTAGGACGTCCTGCTGCATCGGTATAGGCTGTAAGCATGTTTTCGACAGCTGTTGTCAGGTTATCCGAAGTCGGAGTAACCATATCGGCTGCAAAAACTTTTCCGGTTACCTGGGAGCTGGTTGCATATCCTGTTGCATTTGTCAGGGCAAAACCTGTTATATATGATGTTGCAGCAGGACTAAGGCCCATATCGCCTGTAATCGCTGAAGTAGGATTGTTATTTATTGCTGTTTTAGCAAGAACCACATAATTACCTGCTGTTCCCAGGTTTACTACACCCAGGGTTGAGTTGGCAGCAATGGTCGTGAAACTCCATTCCGTGTTATTTGCAAGCATGTTCCCGGCTACGTCTTTTGCACCGGTTGATATAGTTGCAGTATAGGTAACACCTGCTTCAAGCATAATTGAGGGTGTGAATGTTGCTGTTGTTCCTGAATAACCAACTATACCTGCAATTGCGTTAGTTCCCTGTTTTAAGGTAAACGTCGAGGCGCTGATTGTTAACGGATCCATAGCTTCACTGAAAGTTATTGCTAATATTTTGTTACGTATAACACCTATGGTATTGTTGAGCGGGTCTGTTGAATTTACTTTCGGTAAAATAATGTCTGGTGCCAAACCGGTTGTAAAGCTAAAGGTGAAGTTAGAAGCGAGAGCATTACCAGCTAAATCCTTAGCTTCGGCAGTAACTGTTGCATTATATATAGTGTTATAATCAAGATTACCTGCAGGTGTAAAAGTGGCTGTATTACCAGTATAGGTAACTGCACCTGAAACTGAGGTAGTGCCTTGTTTTAAGGTATAGGTCAAAGAAGTTACTGTTGATTGTTGCATTGGTTCGCTAAAAGTAACTACGATTAGTTTGTTGATGGCCACACCTGTAACATTGTTCGCCGGATCTGACAAGGTAACTGTTGGTAAAACTACATCAGGAATATCACCAGTTGTAAAGTTCCAGACATAATCGTTTAACAGAGTTTTTCCTGAAATATTTTTAACCACTGCAGTAATCGTGGCTTTATATAATGTGTTTGGGCTCAGGCTGGCTGACGGAGTAAAAGTAGCCGTGGTGTCCACGTAACTTGTTGCTCCAGAAATATATACAGCACCCTGTTGTAAGGTAAAGCTCAGGGTTGAGATAGATGAAGGATTCATGGCCATACTGAAGGTGGCGGAGATTTTTCCATCGAGAGAAATTTTTATGGCATTATTCAGTGGGGAAGTTGAAGTTACAGCAGGACGCAAGCCTTTATCTTCTTCTTTTTTACAACTTACAACTAATACAACCAGTAGCATTGCTATGATTGGGAAAATTTTTTTTAGTAACATTTTGGATTATTTTAATTAGTGAATAAATTTTCACAGAACGAAAGCATGTTAGTTAGTCAGCAAGAATGTTGCACTTTTTAAAAACGCCTTTCATCATTCACACATTTTCTTCCTTGTGATATTGTTTTAAAAAATAAAGAAAAGAGGTTCGCCTTTTAGTTAACTCTTTTCTTATTTCTTTTTACATGTGTTATTGAGGTTTATTAACAGTATTCATTTGAAGAGTTACAGCAGTTTGTGCCAGCATTCTTCCGTTTATTGAAGCGCCTGTTTGTAAATTAATACCGGTTTTCCCTAAAATGTTTCCTTCAAAATGGCTGGTCGTTCCGAAAGTAACTGCACCGGATACCTGCCAGAAAATATTTTTTGCCTGTGCTCCACCTTCCAGTATAACATTTACAGCAGAACTCATGATAAGGGTTCCTGCAACCTGAAATATCCAGATATCATTTGGGCCACCCGAAATTGTAAAATCAGTAGGGATGATTACTGCACTGGTAAATTTATAAAGGCCCGGTATAAGAGTTTTTCCTCCGACATTTCCGGCTCCAAGATTCAGGAAATCAGGATTAATACGTCCTGCAGCGTCAGTGTATGCAGCTTGCATGTCACCAACAGCAGTTCCTAACATAGTAGCGCTGGTCACTCTGCAAGGCAGTGGACCGGCAGCATCGACAGTATAAACATTACCTACGACTTCTGAGCAACTTACCAGAAGAGCTGCGCCGGTAATAGGACTGGTTCCGATATCTCCTAAAATAGCAGATTTATAAACATCGGTAATACCTGATTTTGAAAGAATTGCAAAATTGCCCGCGACACCAAGGTTTACAGTTTCTAATCCTCCGCTTAAGAGCATTTCAGACGATCTTTCTACCGGATTCAATCCTGTAGATAAAGCATCTGCCTTTATTACTGTTGACATTTCAGAAGTTAAAGCAGGATCCTGTAAAGTCAAATCCTGATCTTTTTTACAACTTCCCATAAATACGACCAATAACATTGCTGATATTGGGAACAATCTTTGAAGTTTCATATTTTAAGTTTTTAGTTTGTGACAAAATGATCACATCACAAAGGTGAGGCCTATTAATATGATAAGTGTTGCACAAAAAGAGGTATAAGTTGCATCATTTACGCATTGACTATTTGGAATATCCAGACATAACAACTGAACTCGTGAATTTATAAAGGCCCTGTCTAAGAGTTCTGCCTCCGATATTTCCGGCTCCCAGATTCATGAAATTAGGGTTGGAACGTCCCGCGGCGTCAGTGTAAGCAGTTTGCATATTCCCTATAGCCGTGGTTAACATAGTTGCGCTGGTTACCCTGCATGGGAGTGGACCGGCAGCATCAACAGTGAATATATTACCTGCCACTTCAGCACAACTTACCAGGAGTGCTGCTCCACACAAAATTGCCTGCAACTATAAGATTTACAGTTTGCAATACAACGGTTAAAGCTTTATCGGACGATTTTGAAACCTGATTCGAATCATGAGAAAATGCAGATGATTTTTGTTCTGATGACTTTCCTGACGACCCGTCAGGATTCTGATAATTCCGATCTTTATTACAACTCCACATTAATACTACCAGTACCAATGCTGTTATTGGGAACACCTTTGTAGCTTCATGTCTTTTTTAATTTAGTTTGTGACAAAATGATCACGACACAAAGGTGAGGCCTTTTATTCCCGGAATCGTTGCGTAATTAAAGGGATGAGTTGCACAATTTGCGCAATTTACGATGACATCTTATCCATATACCAAGTCAATGCCTTTTCTCTTTTCTGATTTTGAAAAATAGTGTTAATATCCTTTTGTAATCTGATAAAAGCAGTTTCGCTTTTCACAATATAATCAAAAGCCATATGTTTCATACAACTAACGGCCACTTCGATTTTATCCTGTGAGGAGAGCATTATAACGGGGATCAAAGGATTTGCTGATCTTATTTTATCAAGCGTATCTATACCATTTATAGTATCGACATCAATACTATTCAGACAATAATCTAAAATTACAACATCAGGATTTTGTGAAATATTTTCAAGACACTGTTCCCCGGTTGCGAATGTCTTAATGGAAAAATCTGAATTATATCCAAATTCAACTTCTAAAGTTTTTAAAAACAATGCATCATCATCCACAAGAAAAAGCAAGGTCTTTTTTTCGCTATTCATCATTTTGTTTTTTAAGAAGGTAATATGTCTCCTGAAGTTCTCCGCAGGCCTTAGTACAAACATTATCAAGCTGAGTAACCAATTCCGGCACTTCATCAAGGTGTTGCTGATTCCTTGCATAGTCCTGAATTTTTCTTGCAATGTTTTCATAATCTTTATGAATTCCCACAATTAGAAATGAGGGTATCATTTTATGCACAACAGAACGTAATGATTCCCAATCTTTATTGTGCAGACTCTGTTTCAATTTACTTACCAATAGCGGGGTCTGTTCAAGATATAGATTAATCATTTCCATCATCAGGACAGAATTAGATTTTGTACATCGATTCAGATAATCAAGGTCAGTGCATTTTAAGATTCTGGTATTGCAAATTTCATCTTCAGCAGCTGTATTAACAGGCAATTTCTTTTTTACTAAACCAACTATTTTACTATACAACAATCTTTCATCGGCAGGTTTTGCTATATAATCATTCATACCAACAGCTTTGCATTTTGCTAAATCAACTGTAGTTACATCTGCAGTTAAGGCAATGATCGGGATATCAGAATTCAATTTATTCCGAATGTATTCCGTAGCCTCGAAACCATTCATCTCTGGCATCTGTAAATCCATCAGAATAATGTCGTAAGTTTTTATTTTCAGTTTTTCAATAGCTATTGCACCATTGTCGGCAATATCACATTCAAATCCGAAATCATCCAATAATGTTTTCATCAATAATTGATTGAGTGCAATATCTTCTGCTACAAGTACATTTATGTTAGTAATTTTCTTGTCCAATTCCACCATTTCTGTTACTATTTCAGCTTCTGCATTTGTTTTCTTAAAAGGTAAAATGAAACTAAAAGTAGAGCCCTGATTTATTTTACTTTTCACTGTTATACTTCCTCCCTGTGGTTCTACTAATTGTTTAACTATGGCAAGCCCTAATCCAGTCCCTCCATACATTCTTGAAGTCCCGCTTGATGCCTGCTGAAAGTTTTCAAAAATCTTTTCTATTTTGTTTTCGGCTATTCCAATACCGGTATCCTTAACAGAAAACTCAATGTTTACAGTCTCTTCATTTTGATGCACCAGATGAACACCTACTGTAATTTTCCCTTTTATAGTAAACTTTACTGCATTGCTCACCAGATTTAAAATTATTTGATGCAAACGCACCGGGTCTCCAACCAGTACTTCAGGAATTCTGTCATCGTATTCTTTAATCAGTTTTAAATTTTTTTCCTGAGTTTTTGTCTCAAACAGATGAAGCATAGCGGATATGGATGAGGCCATTTTAAAAGGTGTTTGCTCAAATGTCATTTTCCCTGCATCAACTTTTGCCAAATCGAGTATGTCATTAATAAGTACAATTAATGTATCCCCACTCATTTTTATGGCAGTTAAATATTCTTTTTGTTTTGCTGTCAGTTCTGTTCGTAATACAACCTTTGTAAATCCTATAATCGAATTCATAGGGGTACGGATTTCGTGACTCATATTGGACAAAAACTGTTGTTTTGCTTTAACAGCATTTTCTGCAATACGTGTGGCGTTTTCGGCTTTTATTTTTGCTTCTTCGGCAATGCCTGTCGCCAACTCGGCAAACACTATAGCTTCAGTCAATTCTGTTGCAATTCTTTTTTGATCGGTTATATCCCTGGCTACAACAACAACACCTATAACATTGCCCCGGTCATCTTTGTAGACTGACCCGTTGAAAAGTACATCGGTAAGCTTCCCATCCTTATGGCGAATTGTGAGCGGATAATCGGCTACAGATCCTTTTGCAAACACTTCCTGATAAACCTCACGGGCTTTTTGCGGTTCGGTGAAATAATCCAGGAAGTCAGTTCCGGTGAGTTTCTCGCGAGTAATACCTGTTATGTTTGCCAATGCCTCATTCATGTCGGTTATTTTACCCTGGGCACTAATGGTAATCAAAGGGTCAAGACTTGCTTCAATAAGACTCAGAGAATATTGGGAAAGCAATTTTACAGAGTTACTGAATGCTTCAAGTTCTTTATTAGCAGATTCCCGCTTTTCTTTTTCCTGGTTTTGATATACAAGTTCTCTGTCAGCAATGATTAACTCAGCAGCAAGTTTTTCTTTCTCTTCGTTTTGATAGTCAAGTTCTTTATCGGCAATAATTAACTCAGCAGCACGCTTTTCTTTTTCTTCGGTTTGAAATACAAGTTCTTTATCGGCGATGATCAGCTCAGCAGCCCGTTTTTCTTTTTCTCCACTCTGAAAAGCAAGTTCTTTGTTCGCTATTATTAATTCTGACGCGCGCTTTTCTTTTTCCTCATTTTGAAATACAAGTTCTTTGTTGGCTATAATTAGCTCCTGGGCACGTTTTTCTTTTTCATCGTTTTGAAAAGCAAGTTCTTTGTTGGCTATAACTAACTCATCGGCGCGTTTTTCTTTTTCTTCACTTTGAAAAGCAAGTTCTTTGTTCGCTATGATTAACTCTGAAGCCCTTTTTTCTTTTTCTTCATTTTGAAATACAAGTTCCTTGTTAGCTATAATTAACTCTTCCGCGCGTTTTTCTTTTTC
>JANYJP010000015.1 GCA_025358455.1 Bacteroidales bacterium | reverse complement strand
TGACAAAAATAGCAATAATCATCTTGATTATCAGAAATATGAGTGTGCCATTAAGAAATATTCAGGGGAAATGGCAGAAATTCTTAAATTTCATGTCCCAAACCCGGGGTTTGTTCGCTCTTTGTTCGCTCATTATCCGCTCTTTTTTCGCTTTAAGAGCGAAGTAACAGCGACTATATAGAATCCAAACAGTAAATAAATGCCGGAGGCATGACCTAATTTATGTCCCCACCTGGTGGCTTTCGTGATTTGTAGATCATTGTCCTTCAAAAATATCGACTCTTCAGGTTTATTATGTTTCAGCCCTTAATTGGCATTAAGAATTAAATGTGGCTTATCGAAGTTATTTTCAAGGCTTATGTGGATAGGCTGAATTATCTTCTGCTTAGAGCCAATTTGGATAACTCCATACCGTTTACTGTTTATTGTTCACTATTCAATGACTGCATCATCTCCATATACCAGTTCAACTCCTTTTCCAGCTTTTTGTATTGGAAAATAGTCGGGATGATTTTTTGTAGCCGTAAAAAAGCTGTCTCGCTTTTCACTACATAATCAAAAGCCTTGTGATGCATACAGTTAACTGCAACTTCAATTTTATCCTGAGAGGATAACATTACAACGGGAATATCGGGGTTATATGCCTTTATTTTGTCTAACGTTTCAATACCGTTTATTGCATATTGATCGATACCATTAAGAAGATAATCCAGAATGATTACATCCGGGTTATGTGATAAATTCTCAACGCAATATTCACCCGTGGCAAATGTTTCAATTTCAAAATCAGCATTCTGAAGAAACTCAATTTCTAACAATTTTAAGAATACTGCATCATCATCTACAAGGAAAAGTTTTATTTTATTATCGGGCTTCATTCGTTTGAATTTTAAAATTATTATACTCTTCTTTCAATTCTTTTCAAGCCTTCAAGCAAACGCTTTCAAGCTTGAGATCCATATCCGGACGCGTTAATCCGGTTATATTAGCCATGTCCTCATTCATGTCAGTTATCTTTCCTTTAATATTCATAGCAACCAATGGATCGAGGCTGTCTTCTATTAGAATTCTTGCGTTCATTTAAGTATATTAATTCCCTATTTCTTCAATGGACATTCTACTGTTATTTTTCAATTGTTTAAAATGAGCAGGTGAAAGTCCGGTCACTTTTTTAAATTGATTCGACAAATGCGAAACAGAAGAGTAATTCATTTTCCATGCAATTTCAGAAATAGATAAATCACCATACATTATCAATTCCTTGATACGCTCAATTTTATGAGAAATAATAAATTGTTCAATATTTATTCCCTGTACTTCTGAAAACAGATTTGCAAGATAGGTATAATCGTAATTCAATTTTTCGCTCAAATATTCAGAAAAGTTGGTTTTAATTAGTTCATCTGAATGGTGAACCATTTCAATGATTACATTTTTAATTCTTTCTATCAGAATAGCCCTTTTATCATCCATAAGCTCAAGTCCTGATTCATGCAATGCATTTTTAAGCTTTTCGCGTTCACCATTAGAAATGTTTTCCATTATTTCTACTTCCCCTAAATCAACCACAATGAAATGCAGTCCGAGGTTTTTAAGTTCCGATTTCACCACCATCTTGCAGCGAATGCATACCATGTTTTTAATGTAGAGTTTCAAAAGAAGTAATTAAATTTTACTAAATGTACCAAAAGCATAAAAGAAACTCAGTACTGATATGAAATCCGGAAGTAATGAGTCCCCGATTTAGATTTTTAATGGGTTAAGGCTTCTAAGTTAAACAAAATTTCAATGATATTGTTCGTAACCATGCTACTCATTCTATTCTGTTTGCAGACTTAATTTCCTCACATTTTCAGATATTTATTAAAATCCTGTTTGTTAAACGCATGTATTCAAATACTTAACATCGTTTAAAAGGAATGGATATGTAAATCATGCAACTATTAATAATAGTGATGCAACACTTTCCATGTTAAACATACGCAATTTTGCAGTGTGAAAAATTCACATCTGTCCGAAGAAACGGAAAATTTAGAATAACAAAAATGAAAATGAAAATGAAAATGCTTTTAACAACTCTTGCAGTAGCAACAGTTGTATTTTTAGGAGGGTGTAAAAAAGATGACTCAACCCCTACTGGAACAAATCCGGTTGTAATTCCAGTTCAATCAACAACTCAGGCAGCTATTAAATTGGCAGGCACAACAAATATAGCAATTCTTGCAGGCTCAGCCATAACTAATACGGGTGCAACAAGTATAACAGGCGATGTTGTATTAAGTCCAGGAACATCGATTGGTGGTTTCCCTCCCGGAATTCTGGTTGGAACTCAGCACATCAATGATGTCATAGCCACCCAGGCAAAGCTTGATCTGACTTTAGCATATAACGATGCTGCCGGAAGAACTTCGACTGACAGAGTTACGTTATCGGGAAACATCGGAGGACTTACTCTTACCCCGGGGCTTTATAAATCAACTTCCTCCCTTGCAATTTCATCCGGTGACCTTACATTCGATGCAAAGGGTGATGCCACTGCTGTCTTTATTATTCAGATGGCTTCATCGTTTACTACAACATCGGGACGGAAGGTGATCCTAAGCGGAGGTGCATTGCCAGCTAACATCTTCTGGCAGGTAGGTTCCTCAGCTACTTTTGGAACAACTTCAGTTCTAAAAGGAACTTTTCTGGTAAAGCAATCAGTAACTTTCAATACAGGAGCAACACTTGATGGCAGAGCATTAACAAGTACTGGCGCTGTCGTTCTTAATGGAAATACTGTTAAAGTGCCATAATAAATTCAGAAGAATAAAACTATCAAAGGAGGTTGTCTCATATGGAGACAGCCTCTTTTATAATGTGTGAATTTCACAACACTTTTAAGTAATTGTACAACAGATCAGGTGAGTTCCACATCTACCTTTACATCTGTTAAGTAGTTAAATAAATTAAAAAAACAAAAAATGAAAAAAATTATTCTTTTCGCATTCATGATGATCTTCACATTGGGTGCATCAACAGTATTTGCAAATAAGCCGGATTCGAAAACTGCATCAGATAACCTAACAGTTCCTGCCAAAACAGAAAACAAACTTTCAGATGAAGAAATGAGCCGCTTAACAAAACGCGTTGAAGAAATCCGTGATATGGATAAAACTAACATGACCCGCACGGAAAAACGTGAAATGAAAAAAGAACTTAAATCGATTAAAGAAAATGTAAAGAGAAACGGAGGATATATTTATATCGGTGGTAGCACTCTCCTTATAATTATACTTATTCTGCTTTTGATTTAATCAATTGGAATAGTAAGCAGATACGTAATGATTATTACAGATAATAATAAAAGGAAAGAGGCTGATTTGAATTTCAGCCTCTTTCTTTTTTAATATAACTTTTTATCTAAGGCTACTGTTTTTTAATTTCAATGCCAGTTTGTTTGTTTTGCGGCGTTGTTTCAGGATAACCCGGGTATAGATCACAAAGTACATAACAGGTATCAATACCAGTGTTACGAATGTTGCGAAACTTAACCCGAAAATGATCGTCCATGAAAGTGGTCCGAAGAACATTACATTATCCCCTCCAAAGTGCAATTGAGGATCGAGGTTGGTTAGCAGGGTGGCAAAGTTGATGTTCATCCCGATTGCCAGTGGAATAAGACCAAGGATAGTGGCTGTTGCTGTGAGAATTACAGGTGTTATACGTGTCATACCTGCCTCAATGATGGCTTCGCGGGTTTTGTGCCCGGATTTTTTCAGAACATCGGTAAATTCAACCAGCAGAATTCCGTTTCTTACCACAATGCCTGCCAGCGCTACAATACCCATTCCTGTCATGATGATCGAGATGGTCATACCAAATATCATATAACCAAGCAACACACCTATTAAACTGAAGGCAACCTCTGATATAATAATCAGGGCTTTAGACATTGAATTGAACTGAGTAATTAGAATAAACATTATCAGGAATAAGCAAAGTACCATAGCTTTCGACAGAAATACCATTGAATCTTTTTGATCCTCCTGCTCTCCTGTAAGACGAATGTCAATATCCGATGGTTTTGTAAACTGGGGAACTGCTTTTCGGAGCTGCGCGTTGATCAGGTTGGCATTAAACCCGTCAAGAACGTTTGAGGAGACAGTGATCACCCTCTTCAGGTTCAGTCTGTTTATCTGTCCATAACTATTTACATAATCCAGATGTGCAACTACTGAGAGTGGTATCTGACGTAAAAGGCCTGACACCATATCACGGTAAGTAATAGTCAGATTGAGAAGCTGCTCAATATCTTTACGCTGATTTTCATCAAAGCGGAGCATTATCTTGTACTGTTCTTCTCCTTCCCTGAACTTGGATATTTCTTTTCCCAGCTTACCAGTACGGATAGCATCCCCAACAGCTGCGGCGCTGATACCTTCAATATTGGCCCGTTCGCGGTCAAGAGTAATCATAATCTCCGGTTTTGATGTGGCAAAGTCAGATTTTAATTCCTCAATCCCTCCTATTTCCAAAGAATCAAGGTATCTTTTAAAACGATCTGCTGTTGTGGCAAGCTGCATTAAATCCTGACCCGAAATCTCAATATTGACAGGCTTTCCTGTTGGAGGACCCATTTTTGTTTTATCAACGACAATTTCAGCCCCGGCAATATCCTTTAATGCCTCACGCATATCATTCATGTAAGCTCCGGTACTTTGTCCTTTCCGGTACTTAAACTCAACAAAGTTAACGGCTATCTTAGCAAGGTTCGATGATTTGCTGGAATTATCAAAATTGTTATCTGATGCAAGAAATGCAACATTGGTAACCACCGATTCCACAATAGGATTTTTTTCACCCAGAACACCCATAATACGGTGCTCAGCCATACGGGCAACAGAATCAGTTATATCTATCTGAGTACCAACCGGAAGTTTAATAAATGCGTTAATTGTATTTGGCTCATTATCAGGGAAAAACACAACTTTTGGTTTTACGATATTGTTCAAGATCATCGTAAATACAAACAACCCTATCATGGACCAGAGTATATAAACAGGACGCTTCCCTTTTAATACCCAAACAAGGGTAGCTTTATAACGCCTCATGAGTGCCGGAAGAACATGTGATTGAAATCTTCGAAGAACCTTGTATCCGAATAAATTATGAAACAAAAAGGAAATTGCCAGGAACATAATGAAATTACCAAATCCCGGATGTTTTAATAAATAAAATGGAATAGATGCAGCAGCGACACCGGCAGAGATCTTAAAAAGTTTTGGCAAGGCAACAGGGCGATCTTCGTCATCGTGCTTCATAAAGTCGACAGCAAAAACCGGATTAAAGATATAAGCAACAATTAACGAAGCAAACAGAGTAATGATAAGAGTTACCGGTATAAAAACCATGAATTCGCCTACCACTCCTGGCCAAAATGCCAGAGGAAAGAATGGCGCAAGGGTTGTAAGTGTTCCCGAAAGTATCGGAAGGAATACCTCTCCTGCTGCAAATTTGGCCGATGGGCCGATATCCATTTTTGTCTTTTTATGGATACGGTGCGTATTTTCTATCACAACAATAGCATCATCCACAACAATCCCGAGTGCAAAAATGAAAGCGAACATAACAAGCATGTTCATGGTAAAACCAATCCACGGGAGAAATATAAAAGCGATGGCCATAGACAATGGAACCGAAAACCCTACAAAAATCGCATTTACCAGTCCCATGAAAAACATCAGTACTATTGTAACAAGAATAAATCCAATTATAATAGTATTATTTAATTCCTCTACGGTATTCCGCGTGTATCGCGATTGGTCGCCGGTTACCTGTACGATAAGATTTGATGGCAGTTTTGTCTTCTGCATGTCAACAATAATTGCTTTGATCTTATCCGATGCATCGAGGAGGTTCTGCCCGCTCTTCTTTATGACGTTGAGAGTAACAACGTTTTTACCATTATATCTTGCGAAATTCTCAGGTTGGCTGAATCCGTCACGGACGGCTGCAATATCTTTAAGTTTTATCTGTGCTCCGCTTCCTGTAGTGATAACAATATTAGCGAGCTGATCAATACTAGTTACTTCACCAACAACCCTTAGCGACCTGCTCATTCCCTGAAGATCAATATTACCTCCGGAAACTGTCATATTATTCTGACTTACAGCCTGTTCCACGTCCCTGAATGTAAGGCTGGCGGCCTTCATTTTATACATATCAATGTCTATCTGGATCTCACGGTCAAGAGCTCCGCCGATTTCAACCCTTGTGATCTCTTTCAGAGATTCAATCCTGTCCTGCATTTCATCAGCGTACTTTTTCAGCCGATCCAGAGGAATATCACCTGATAGATTAATATATTGAATCGGGATCTCTGAAAGATCTATTTCCATTACAGACGGTTCAATAAAAGAGGGATCAGTTGGCAGATCTTTTTTAGTTTTGTCAACGGCATCTTTTACTTTCTGCTTAGCATCCTTAATCTCGATTCCGGTATTAAACTCAACTATTATTGCTGAAAAGTCCTGAACAGAGCGCGATGTGATCTTCTTTACACCACTTATCGATTTAAGATTTTTCTCAAGTGGCCGTGTTACCAGATTCTCCATATCCGAAGGAGAAGTACCAGGATAAATTGTGTTGACATTTATCATCGGGATTACAATCTCAGGAATCTGTTCTTTCGGGATTGTGTAATAGTTAATAAGACCAAATACTGCTATTATAAATACCAGCACATAAACACTGATCTTATTATCAATTGCCCAACTGGTTGCAAAAAATTCTTTATTCTTTTTTTCCATGAAAAAATATTTTTATACTCTGATAATATCAATATCAGGTAAGTATTTAAAACCTAATGTATTCACCGTCTATCAGTTCCTGAAATCCGGTTGAGATAATTTTGTCGCCTATCGACAAGCCCTTTGTAATCTCTGCAACACCGTTATAGTTGCTTCCAATTTCTATTGGTTGCTTGATTGCTGTATTGTATTTATCTTTTGGTCGAACAACATAAACATAGCTTCCTGAGATATCGGTCTGAATAACATTCATAGGAACCAGGATGGCATTGTCGTTATGGTAATCGTTTATCTGGATTATAGCAATCATGTTAGCTTTCATATCCAGTATGCCATCAGGTATTTTCGATTCGATGATAAAAGTGCGGTTAATCGGATTGATATATTTACTTACAAAATCAACCTTACCTTCAATTTGCTTTTTAATATCAGGAAACTGTACAACGAGTTTATCACCTGTCTGAACTCGTGACGAATATGCCTCAGATACTTCGGCGCTTGCCTTAAGATTCTTAAATGCCACAACCCTGTAAGCGACAAGACGGGGATCAGGAGAAACCACACCACCAACCTTTATATTGCATTCCTCAACAGTGCCTGCAATCGGTGACTTTATCCTGAACTTGCCAACCTGTTGCTTCAATGATGAAATCTGACGATCGAGTGATTCTTTTGTTGTTTTCGATTGAAGGTATTGAACCTCGCTTCCGATTTTCTGATCCCAGAGACGCTTCTGTTTATCATACATATCCGATGCAAACTTATACTGGGTTTCCAGGCTCTCCATCTGATTGCGATATTGCTGGTCGTCGATCTGGGCCAATACCTGCCCCTTGGCAACTTTCTGACCTACATCAGCATACTTGGCAGAAATAGTACCTGGTGCTTCTGCAAAAACTGCGGCATTCTGGTCTCCATCCAGTTTCCCCTGTACTCTTATAAAATGGTCGAATGGATTGGATTTAACAGCTGTAACGCCAACAAACTTAAATTTGCCGGTATCAACTGTATCCTTTGGAACACTACTGAGTTCATCCTCAAGGCTTTTGATTTTATCAGCTATAACAGTCTGCTGTTGCTTCAATTTTGTAAGTTGCGCCTTTTTATCGGTAGTGCACGAAAACATTATAAACAAAACTGCTAAAACGGTTATACTTAATTTGATGGTTTTCATATCTGATCTCATTTGTTTTATTTTTCCGATTATCTATTCTGGTAATATGTTAACTATTAATGACTTCCTAATAATCTGTCGAGCTTTGCTTTTGCATTTAACAGAGAGAGGATAGATGTGAAATAGTTTCCTTCAGTTGTTAAATACTGAGCCTGGTTTTGTGTAAGCTCAAAACTTGTCGATACCCCTTCCTTATATTTAATGACAGTTTTATCGTAAACCTTTTTACTCAGGTCCATACTCTCCTTATTTGTTGTGAAATTACTGTAAGCAGTCTGGTAATTGCTTTTTGCTGATTCAAACTCCATTATCAAACCCTGCTCAACAATTTCTTTATTAAGCCGTGATTTGTAAAGATCAAATTTTGCCTGACCTATAGTAGCATTTCGCAGACCACTGGTTAAAATCGGGAGGCTTAATGTAACTCCGGCAATATCTTTTACGGCAAAATTGAATGCAGGCTTATTGGTTTGTTCCTGATGACGGTAAAAACCTGAAATCGTAGGTAAGTATTTTGACTGCTGACGCTTAAGCATCAGTGTTGAAATTTTTTCCTGATCATTGATCATCATGTAATCAATGCTGTTTTTTACATTGTACTCCGGAGAAGCCAGGTATTGTATATTTCCCTGATTAATAATCCCGGGAAGACTATCAGTAAGCAGAACAATCTGATCGAAACTTACGCCAAGCTGGAATTTCAGGAGTTTCATCGAAATTTCTTTCTGTGCTTCAACTGATGTTATAAGAATCTGTATGTTCGATCTGCTGATCTTCATCTGGTCAACGTCGGTGTCCTCATTAAATCCTTCCTGGTTCATTTTAACCAGATCATTATACGTCTGTTCGGTAGATTTCAACCCTTCTCTCAATAATCTGGCATTTTCTCCAAGAACCAGAACAAGATAATATGTTGTTGCAACTGATTCCTTTGTCTGGTCCTCTGTCTTAACAAGCGCTTTCTCAGTCACTTCTTTTACTACTCTTGATGCCTGCAGCCCTACAATATACTCACCACTGAATATCAGCTGAGATACTGTGAAATCAAATGTGGTATTGTTTCTGACGCCCAGTGAAATCGGAGGAGAATTCATATATGCATTCACAAGATCACTCTTATTCAGAACTCCATCCGGTAAAGAATTTATATCCAGAACCGGGCCGAAACTTAATTGCGGAATCACAAACTGATGCTGATAATTCGCCGCAAAACTGAGCTGTGGAAGTCCGGTTGCAACTGTTTGCCAGATCAGTTTATCCATACTCTTAACATCTATTCTTGCCGACTGAACGGTACGATTATACTGCAAAGCATATGCCTGGGCATCAGGGATGGAAAGTTTAAGAATTGCTTTATTATCCTGGCCGTAAATATTGATAAATAATCCCAGAAGAATAAAGGATAAAAAATATTTTCGTTCAAAATTCATACTTTTTATTTTTTAATGTTTTAGTTTCAAATGCTTCTATTTTTCTTTCTAATACAATAATTCCTTTTTCGGTTGCAATACCACGAACATGATAGGTAACAAGTTCAATAAATATTTTGTTTGAATTGAACTCTTCATCAGAGTAGAGGCCACTGACATGCATGCTTTCCGACCTTGATACATATAATTTTGCTATAATTTCTTCGTTCATATCAACACGATATAACCCCTCTTTTTTACCTTTTTTAAGGTTTGCCAGAATATAGTTGTATATTCCTTCCCACCGGGCCTTAGCAATCGTTTGATAGTGTTGGGGATAGTATTTTTTAAGATCGTACTCAGTTGCAGGATTTTGTTCCCTCATCAATTTATTCATGTATCGGGATATCTCAAATAACTCTTCAATTGCATTAAATCCGGCCTTGAAACAATTGCAAATTTCCTCTCTTCGCAATTCTATTTCACTATCTATAAATTTGCCCACAAGATCATCCTTGTCAGTAACATGCTGATAAAGTGTCTTTTTGGAAATGGAAAGTTCCCTTGCAACATCATCCATGGTTATACTTTTGATACCATATTTTGTGTACAACTCACGAACTTTCAGAAGAATGTTCCTCAAATCTTCATTCATAAAACAAAAGTAATGTGAAAAAACTTCGGAAACAAATTTCATATTAAATGTTTCCAAAGTTTCTTCATAATTTAACAAAAATGTAACAATTTAAAGACATAAAGAATTATGGACGAAGGGGCTGATAGGCTGACTATGGTTCCTGATTTAAAATTATGTCAGACATTGAGCAACTTCATTAATTCATCAAGTTTTGGAGAAAGGATTATTTCTGTTCTGCGATTTCTAGCTCTTCCTTCAGATGTTTCATTATCAGCTTTCGGGAAGAATTCACCTTTACCTGATGCCGTCAGACGGGTTGGTGTAATTTTATAGTCAGCCGTGAGTATCCTGACTATTGATGTAGCCCGTGCAACACTTAAGTCCCAGTTATCTTTATAAACTGATGTCCTGATAGGTACATTATCGGTATGCCCTTCCACCAGAATATCTATATCAGTATTTTTATCAAGAACATCAGCCAGCACTTTTAAAGCTTCTTTTCCCTTTGTTTCCACAGCGGAACTTCCTGATTGGAATAAAAGTTTATCTGACATAGAAACATATACTTTACCATTTTTAATTTCCACTGATAACTCGTCTGAATTAAATCCAAGCAAAGCATTCCTTAAAATAGTGTTTAGCCTGTTGGTAATTGAATCCTGTCTTGCTATAACATGTTTCATTTCATCGAGCTTTTTCAGTCTGTCAGAAAGGAGCTTTTCCTTAGCATCAAGTTCTTCTGATTTTTCAGAGAGAGCTTTACTTAACTTGTCGGTTTGTGACAAGTTTTCATTTATCAGACTGTTATGCTTATCCTGCAAGGTTTTATAAAGGTTTGTGAGGTTATTATATTGATCAGTAAGGTCTTTGTTATTGTTTTTCTGATTAACCAGATCATTCCTGAGTCCTGCATTTTCATTCTGTTTTAATGCTAGATCCTTACATAGTTTATCTCTTTCACTTACAACTGTTTTCAGCCTTTTTCCCCATGTTATCGGTTGCTTTGCAGGTTTTGCTTCCCCACATTTGTAAACTGTGGCACAGGAATTCAACATGATTACCAGCGCCATAGGAATTATTGCATAATAGATTCTTTTCATTTGGTTATATTTTAATAATTGTAAACAAAAGTATTACAATCTACTTTAGAATAGATTAAGATGGGATTAAGATGCTGTTCGATTTCCAATCCGTTAATGGCTGAATTTATTTCATGATCTTCAGCTTTGTTTATTATTAATGGCTTAATAAGCTTAAATATTCTGAGTCTTATGATTCAGATCATGTTTCAGCCTGGTTTCTATATTTTCATATGGAAGAGTAAAATAAAAAACCGACCCTTTACCGGGCTCAGAACTCAGCCACATTGTACCCCCAAGTAATTCTACATAAGCTTTTGAAATTGAAAGGCCCAATCCGGTTCCTTCATGCAGCCGGGTTACAGTGTTATCGACCTGATAAAACCGGTCGAAAATTTTTGAATGATGGTCTGCAGGAATTCCTATTCCGGTATCCGAAACCTGAAACTCGATATAATTATCTTTCAGGTTATAGCCAAAGCTTATCTTTCCAACTGACGTAAACTTGAATGCATTACTTAACAGGTTTGAAAGGATCTGAATCAGTTTGGTCCTGTCTGTTCTTAAATCTGTTATGTTGTTTGAGTCAGTATTTTCAAAAATGAATTCAATACCGAATACTGCAGCTTTTGGCCCGAACTGCGTATGAAGGTTATTGAACAGATCATTCAGGTTAATTTTATTAAGGTTGAGTCTTAAAATGCCAGACTCCACATTCGCTATTTCTATTATATCATTAACTATAGACAGCAAATGGTTGCTCCCCTGGATGATTATCTCGGTGAAAGTGTGATGATCTGAAAGGGAAAGTTCAGGATCATTTAACAGGTTTGAAAAACCTACTATCGCGTTCATAGGTGTTCTTATCTCATGCGAAATATTATGCAGGAAAGCAGTTTTCAACCTGTCGCTTTCTTCAGCCTTCTCCTTTGATTTAATAAGTTCAATTTCTGTAAGCTTACGCTCTGTGATATCATGGAATATTTCAAGCATGGCTTTCTTACCATGGAACATCATTCCTGTATGGTATATGTCAAATATCTTTCCATTAAGTAAGTCATGAGATTCATAAATCTCTGTAGAACCTATTTCAATTCCTTTAAACAAAGGGCAATCCTTACATTGTTTCTTGTCATCTCTGTATATTTCCCAGCATTTTTTCCCGGTAGCATCAGATCCAAATTTATTCCTGAAATTCTCATTCTGGAATAAAATTATGCCTTCCTCATCGACTATATCCATCCCAAAGGGGATAGTCCTTAAAAGCGATCGGTTTAATTCAGCACTTTCTTTCAAGGCGTCTTCTGCCCTTTTCCTATCAGTTATATCATGACTAATGGTAAGTATCTGTGTTGAATTTCCGGTACTATCGCGAATCGGTATTTTACTTGTAAGATGCCAGTAAGGAAAACCTGTTTCAGAATGTTCTGCCCTTTCAATTTTATCGAGGATCATTTTGCCTGACCTCATGACATTTTTGTCATCCTCATTGTACACCATTGCATCTTTTTCAGGAAAAAAGTCAAATGCTGTCTTCCCGAGCACCTCTTCCTGGCTCTCAGCTCCTATTACCTGCAGGTGAGCATAATTATTCAAAAGATAATGACCCTCAAAGTCTTTTATAGTGACAGGATCAGGTAAATTATCGATCAGTGTCCGTAAAAGGTTGTGTTCATGCTGAATAAGAACCTGGTACTTTTTTCGTTCTGTTATGTCATTAATACCTGCTTTCAGGTATTTTTCTTCTTCATTCCTGATGTCTTCCAGAAAGTGTTTGCTAAACATCAGGGTGATGCTGAAAGTTAAAATAATAATCAGCATCTGGTAACCAATCATGATAATCGCTTCGAAAGTATCGGACTGGAAATAGTCGACAGGCTTATTTTTACTTACAAAAAACTCCGCAATATTAACAATGCAAACAACAGAGAAAGCTATGAAGACCAGCCCGGTTATTTTTGTCAGATGCTTAATGTTCTGTGGAGCCCTCACCAGCATAAGCCAGGCACATTGAACAAAGAAAATCAAAGATGCGATGGAAATAATAAGATACCGCATCGTAAGATCAGATTTCAGATAATTAAACCACGTGTGAGCGCAGACGAAAATAATCAGTAAAATGAAATTGGGGATTTGAGAAATCTTTATCCCTGTATAGGCCTGCAGTCCCATATACCCCAGCAGTATCCCAAGAACCGAGATGGCATTAGCCAGGTCAATTGATACCCACAGAGGGAGAACACCTCGCAGAATTATAAGAATATAAGCAACCATCTGGAACGAGAAAGCACAGATCCAGTAACCTAACCCTTTATACCTCTTGCGATAATTTATCCATAATAAAAGAACAATCAGGGTGCTGACAATATTAATCAGAACAAAACTGAATATTATTGTTCGCATATCAAGTGAAAGCATACTTCTCCTCCTTAATAATAAATAATATACGGAATCGGTTTCTTAAAACGAAGTAATATCAGCTATTTGATTCCCTGCAAATTAGCCTGGTTTTAAAAGAGCAAGCCCCAAATTCCCGTTTCAGAATATTACAAATATTAATAATTTAATCCGTTATCCCCATTTTCTAAAGGGCTAATTTAAGTCTTGAAACAGATTCGTATAAGAATTTTTATTAAGGGCTAAATATATGTGACAGACGGCCTGTATATGAAGACGAAGGGACGCCGTCATATTTTTCACCGATCTGAACTTTGTGATACTTATTTATTGGGTCGCTGTCCGGTATTTTATCTGAAATATCAATATCATAAAATGTCACGTTGTAATTGACCGATTTAGATGCCGGCTTTTATAGCGTAGCCCATATACATCACGTTCATCAAACTGCTTTCAACAAGGTTAAATTTTCTGCCGAATTCCTCATAAGTTAATTCACCCTTCACTCTTAAATGAAGATAATACCAGATTTTAAGAACAGATACGTCCGGCATAATTCCCCGGTGCTCTTTCCATACTAATTGGTTTTGGACAAGTAATGATTTTATTTCTTCAGGCCTGATAAACATTTCCCATTCATGCAATCCGGGAGGCATAATTGCCCATCGCTTCCATTCCTGCAAAACTTTAACGGCAACCAGCTTACTCAGAAATGTACGGTTGAAAGTATCATAAATAAAAACTCCTTCAGGTTTCAATACCCGTGAAATTTCAGAAATCACAACAGGAAGATCCTGAACATGCTCCAGCACATCACATGAAAAAACCACATCGAAAGAATTGTCATCAAAAGGTAAGGCTTCGCCAGTACCATTAACATAGTTTACTTTTAATCCGCTTTCGATGGCATGTTCTGTTGCAGTTTTGATTGATGGCTCCGATGGATCTATTCCCACCGTATTAAATCCGATCCTTGCAATTTCTTCACACATAATACCTCCCCCGCAGCCTACCTCCAGGGCGGATTTTCCTTCCGGAATTAATTTATTCAGGTCCAGTGCTTTCTTCGCGTAACCGACACGAACAGGGTTCATTAATGTTTTTATCAGATTAAGTGAGAAATCGGGCTGCCACCATCTGTCGCCTTCCTGATTATAAATTATATTGTTTATCCTGTTGTATATTTCAGCGGAAACTTTTTGCATTCTATGCAGCTTTATAATCAATTTTATCAGAGGTACAATCTATAGCTATAAATAACTGTGATTTACAACTAAATTAAAAAATCATTTAATAGTAAATATTGATGCTCCCCAGTTAACTCCAATGGCATATTCCATGCAGGTTTTAAATATCTCATATGTAAATTCAGGTGGATTCAGATTATCCGTTGCCAGGTCAGTATTTGTTCTGTCGAAGCGCCTGTTGTCTGCAAGATAAGGACGGTATGGTACAATAAAACGATCGAACAATTCTTCGGCAGGGTTGCGTAGTGTATTATCTGAAGGTTTACCATAACCGATCACGACCCCTCTTACCTTCATAAATTGTTCATTATATTCAGCCAGGGTTTCAAATGTTGTGGGGGAATTTGTTGTCAGATTAAAAATTCCACTTTTCGGACAATTCTCAATTATTTTAAGGGCTGCGTTTACAAAATAATCTACAGGAATAAGATTTATACTACCCTTCCCATGTAAATAAATTTTAAGCGGCAAAAAGAGATATCCGTCTTTATCAATATGAATTCCGTGAATTGAAGCTTTTTTACCACCATTAATATTGAGATCCTTAAGATAAATATCTTTTATGCTTTGCATAGAATGTACGGGAAAGTACAACGCATTAAACTTAATTGAACGACCGGTCCGTGAATCTCCGTAAACAATTGATGGTCTTATAATTGAAAGTTTAATGGAATTCTTTTCACAAAATAAACTAATAATTTTCTCAGCTCCCGCTTTACTTTCTTCATAAACATTGGTAAACGTTTTTGCAATAGAGGGAACTTCCCTGCAATATGTTTCGCCTGTTCCTGCAGCATAGGCAGTGCTTATATAATGGAAAATATCAATATTTGCATGCTTTGAGAATTCAAGGATTCCTTTAAGTCCACCAATATTCGCAGCCATAACCTTTTCGCGCTTACTCTCCGCGAAGCTTGTATCTGAGGCGCAATGAATAACAGAATCAACAATAGAACATAGCCTGGAATATTCTTCATCTTCTATTCCCAGGTTGTCCTTCGTCAGATCGGCTTCAACACATGTGATCTGATTTACCAGACTTTCAATTCCGAACCAATGTAATAACCTGAAGATTCTTTCATGAAGTCTCTCATCTTTTGTTGAACGTCCCAGAATTACTATACTGTATCCGTTTGAAAGTAACGAGGCCATGAGGTGGCTGCCTAAAAATCCTGTTGCACCGGTCAGGGCTTTTGCAGATTTGATATTATCAGACATAAAAATGATTCGGATTTATGAATACAGTAAATTCTCTTTTCTGCAAAACCCCTGGTACAGAACATAGGGATGTCCTTTTACCGTACCTGTTTTAACCGAATAATCATCAATTAACATATTAGCTTCAGTTGCAACCTGCCGGATCCTTTGTATAGAATCCGGATCATTATAGTCATAAAAGAAATCATACTCAAAAATGCATCTTTTGCCACTATCAATCGGAGTTATAAAACCAAAATCATTTTCAATCTGATATTTTTCGGCAATTAGCCTGAATTTGTCAGAGAATTCATTTATTAAAGTTTTATCGATCGGCAGATAAATCAGTGAAGGTAAAAAAGGTTTTTTGCGGCCCAATCGGCTACTCATTATCCTGTACATGTTCAGCCATACCAGATCTGTCATTTCAGGACGGGAGAAAAGCTTTTCAAAAAATGGTCTCAGGGCAGGATCAACTTCCTGTGAATATAATTTTGGAGAAGGAGATAGAGCTGTTTCCAGAAGTTCCTGGAAACTTTTAAGTTTTAAATAGGAATACGGCTCATCATCAGAAAGTTCTTTTATCAGGTCGAGCCATTGGGCAGATTTCAGGGAAGGTAATCCAAGATAAAGCGAATTAAACAGGTTCTGATCAAAGTAAGGAAATCCCATTTCATTGATAGCGCGGATTGCATATTTATCGCCTATAAAAACCACCAGCCATGGGATATTCAATTTTTCAACGAAAATACTTTTTATTTCAGAAGCCATTTTTTTGGTAGGAGAAAGAAAGGTAGAAATATATTCAGCTCCAACTACTCCTAATGCCAGGCCGATATGCCTTACTGAACAATCTTTAATAAAGTCAAGTGCATTATCGAGAGTTTCAAATGGCACAAGTATGCCACATTCGTCATCAGTAACAGGATGAAGACGTATATCCGCTGATACACAAATGCCGGGAGAATCTTTATGCTGTAAATTTTTGTAGGAAAACAGATTTGGAGAAGACACTTCATTTAAATTAAATAAATCACCCTTATTATCAACAAATTCAGCATTAATAAAATTATCGGCATTGATCCCGTAAGTCGTTGAAAAGGTGGACATAATTCCTGAACACATTATATTGGCACATAAGAGAGCTGCAGGTTCCGCGGCATTTATCCGGTAACCTCTTTTTTGCGCCTGTTTCTGAAGATCGAATGCTGTAATACCGGGACCTACCTTAACGAGCCAGTTCTTCTCATCAAATTCAATCGTTTTCATCCGGTTAAGGTCAATGATGGCTCCATCATTTATAGCAAATCCCAGAAGATTCTGACCATTTCCGCGAATGGTATATTTAATTTTATTCCTGTTAAATAATTTCACAAGAGAAGCGATTTCTTCTTTTGTTATAGGCAAAACAACATAATCAGGGAATTTAGGGTTGGAAATTGCACTGAGGTCATGAGAGTATGTTGCGGTAATTGCCTCATCATTTGTTGCCCAGTTAAATCCAACAATATTTCGTATTTCAGTAAGCAGGCTGTCTTCCTTCGCAATTTTAATCTTCCCCCCGTTTTTAATATAATCTTCAACATGTTTTTTCAGGGCTTCCATAACAGTTACGGGGCGCATCTCATTAAGGAAATAACACTGATAATCGCATTTGCCACACAGATTGCAGCTATCGGCAATCTCAACACATTTTTCAGTTACCGGAATTTTATTTTCGGCGAGTGCTTCATAAAGGATCATTCTTCCCTGTGGATAATAACTTACAAAATGCTTTTCAAGTCCTGATGCACACACACCACTGCCAAGAAAATCAATTTTACACATTGCATAATGCCGGCAGTTTTTCGCAGTTTTTAATATCCCGTTCATGTCAGTTTTATTTTAGATTGCACAAAGAAATTTCTTTACGAAAGACACTATTAATAAAACCAATGAATCTGTGGCTATTTAAAATTCCTCGAAATAAAACAGATTTATTCAGCATACTTTTTGACCCATGACTGGTATTCCTCAGGCGACATTGTATTCATTTTATTTAGAAAGAATGCCGTGATATCCCAGATTGACTTATCGGTATGTGATGGACCAAATGCCGGCATACTGGTCATCTTGATGCCATTCTTAATGATCCAGAATGACTCATCAGGATCCGGCATATTGTTTGACTTATAGAATTTTGGCGGACTTGGGTAAAGCCCTTCAGCCATTTCCCCGGGGTCAATACCGGGAGCCCCGTGGCACATAACACACATTTCGTTGTAATGCAGAAAGCCTTCTACGAACATAGCTGTATCATTCAGCACAGGGACCTTAATATCTTTCAACCTTTTATTGATCGAATGATGTGTGGTGGTTCTTATCATCCATTTTGTTATAGAATTATGCGGCACCATCTGGCCTACATCATAAGCTCCTGAGTACATATAGGCAGTAGTTGCTGCAATGATAATTACCAGAGTGAAAATTAAGGTAAGAATAATTTTTTTCATAGCATTTGGTTTCTAAGACAAATATACTTTAAATTCCTTATCCGGCCCTTGTTTTAATTCACAGATTATGGAATTTAAGTAAGAATTTGACATTGTGAAAAAATCAATCTAATTTCAGACTGTGAAATAACATATAAATAAAACCGCACAACGCTCACCCCAAATGACCGGAGCATATATTAAAGAATAAACTGCATAAAAATGAAAAGACAAATTACCTGTATCATCCTGATAATGTCGTTATTCCTTAACAATTGCCGGAATCAGGAAAAGAGAACCACAATTTCCTTAAACGGTATATGGAAAATTGAAGAAGGCACAATGGAAAAAATCCCAGGGTCTTATAATCATGCAGTTCAGGTTCCCGGATTGGTATCTCTGGCTGTTCCGGCATTCAACAATGCCGGTCCAAGGGTTAAAGACCCGAAAAACATCTTTCAGAAAGACACATCGCGGGAAGCGTTCTGGTATTACCGCACATTTAATATTAACTCACCTGTTCCTGCAAATGCTTTTTTGAAAGTATCCAAAGCGATGTTTGGAACGAAGGTCTTTCTGAACGGAACAGACATCGGCGAACATCTGCCATGTTTCACTCCGGGTTACTTTGATGTTAAGGATGCATTAAAGCAGGGCATAAACGAACTTATTATCAGGGTTGGTTCATGCAGAAACTCAATCCCGCTTTCTATTCCCGATGGTTTTGATTTTGAAAAGGAAAGATATATACCGGGGATTTTTGATAATGTTGAATTAAGACTCTCCGGAACACCACGTATCATATCGGTTCAGGCGGCGCCTGACATCAAAAACAAACGGGTACACTTACAGGTAAAGCTGGGGAGTCACGGGAAATCAAAAAGTACCAAAATCACATTTGTTATTACAGAAGCAAAATCACAAATAGTAGCAGGTAAGCTGGAGAAGAAATTCAATTTTCCACCGGACAACCGTGGAAACACTGTAATAGGCGTAACCATTCCCTTAAGTAATTGCAGACTCTGGTCACCTGAAGATCCCTTTCTTTATAATGTTCATGTAACAACACAAGGTGATGATTATCAGACCAGATTCGGAATGCGTGAATTCCGGAATGATACACTCACCGGCAAGACTATGCTTAACGGAAAACCATATTTTATGAGAGGAACGAATATAACACTTTACCGGTTTTTTGAAGATTCGATATCAAAAGATCTGCCATGGAATACTGAATGGGTTCGTAACCTGCATAATAGCTTCAGGCAATTTCACTGGAACGGCATACGGTATTGTATCGGAATTGCCCCTGATGAATGGTACAATATTGCTGATGAAGAAGGGTTTCTTATTCAAAATGAATTCCCGATATGGTATGGTGGTAAAGGTTGGAATGTGTGGCCAAAAGAACTGGAAGCAGGCGAACTGGTCAGGGAATATACAGAATGGATGCAGGAGCAATGGAACCATCCCAGCATAGTGATCTGGGATGCAGGTAACGAAACAGTAAGCAATGATGGTAATACAGAGGAAATTGCTGAAGCGGTGAAAGGGGTCAGATCCCTGGATCTGTCAAATCGGCCATGGGATAACAGCTATTCCGGTATCCGTATAGCGGGCGATGCGATGGAACTTCACCCATATCATTTCCAGGATGCTAAGTTCAGGTTAAAAGATATTGCCGGAGCAAGCACAAATCCGGGTGGCAGTCCGGGGGAAACAAAATTTATGAAGATCATAAATGAATATGGATGGTTGTGGCTGAACAGGGATGGGAGTCCGACAACGTTAACCCGGGACTTGTACAACAACATTCTTGGCACGAACTCAACCGAAGAACAACGCAGGCATTTATATGCCAGTTACCTGGCAGCCGAAACGGAGTTCTGGCGTTGCCACAGACAATGTGCTGCAGTACTTCATTTTACTGCCCTGGCATATTCACGCGGTAACGGGCAGACCAGCGATCATTTCAAAGATGTCGGAAAACTTGAATACGAGGAGGAATTCATGAAATATATGCCCGATGCATTTTCACCTGTCGCACTTATGCTCGATGAATGGGGAAATGAGATAATAACGGGCAAATTGCATGATTTCAGGATAATTGCGATAAATGATCTCGAACCGGAGTGGAAGGGAAAGGTATTATTGCGGATCTTAAACAATGACAAAGTTGTTGCTGAACAATCTAAAGATATCACTATTACTCCATTCGGTCAGAATACCATCACAATAAGTCTTGAAACACCTAAGTCAACAGGAACTTTTACAGTAATTGCATCGCTTGAAAGAGAGAATGAGAAACCTATAAAAAGTATACGGGAAATCCCATTTGTAAAAAAGATTAATGTTAAATAACTACATAATATTCTAAAAATGAATATTATAACATATATGATTGGCATGAAATTTGTATAGTTCTCATTGACCTTACAGTTATACTAACCGTAAAAGTTTAGCCTTATGAAAAAAATTGCATTAATGTTTTTCTTTTCTCTCATGCTCTATTCATGTGAGAAAAGCTACTTAATCCCATCGAAAGAAGTGCCGGGTTGGCTGAAATCAAAGATTAATAAGGAAGAACAGATAATCAAAGATTCGCCTCAATTAATGAATTCCTGGGGTGCATGGGTTCGTTATGAATGGCATAATCAATATTTTTTTGAATACCACAATCCTTTGAGTTCCTCTATGCCACAGCCCATTTCACTAAAGGGAGAAACCCTTCAAATCTATGCAACTGACATGAATACAGATTATGCCAAAGAGAAATGCTGCAAAACAATTGTCTGGCAAGGGCCTGATTACAATGATTTATCCTGGATGGAATAAACAGTTAAATAACCTGACCATGCACAAAATAAAATGACCAATGGATACTGGCTGCCAAAAATAGGAAGTACATCCTATTCATACTGGATATCCGGTGATAGTATTTCAGTGATTGACGGATTGTCAAGTTCCATGGAGGGCGGAACTTACTATTTCAGATTCGACGAATCAAATCTGGCAATCAGAACCGGCAAATTCTCCAAATATATAAGTACAAAAAAACAGAACTATATCTTCAGAAAAGTCAAATAATCTGATATTATGAAAGGGAATTTACTTATTATTCTGGTTATAATCCTTTTAGCCTCGTGCTGCAAAAAAAATGACACGCAGTATCCTGAAAATCCTCAATGGTTAAACGACAGGATTTCTCAAATGGATACCGCAAGATATTCTGCAGGTACAGTTGTTTCTGCATATGAATGGAATAATGAGTATTATTATTTAATCTCAATACCAATATCCTCATGTATGATGTGTGAATTCTATGATTACCAGGGTAAAAAATTTGTATGGACACCTGCCAATATTAATGACTTCCAAAAAAATGCCAAAAAGGTTAAAATAGTCTGGGAAAGAAAACTAATGTAATCCCGGGAGTATAACAAATCAGCCACCCATAGATCTTTACACTATAAACGACATTAAAATACTTATTGATGAACTCGTTAAGTTCCGCGACGAAAGAAACTGGTCGCAGTTCCACAATACAAATGGTGAGAAATATCCAATTGAGAAATCAAAGGGAACTGCGAAGAAATACAATGAACTCTAAGAAGGTTTCTCTTCGTCTCTTCGTCTCTTCTCTAGTCCCTGCTCTTTCTCCGTGAAAAGATTCCATTTAATTTCGTCCATACATTTCCATGCCTGGAAGAGTCTCGCTGGTCACCGATCAGAGCTGCATAAGGCCCCAGGCCCTGTACATTATCAAATACTATTTTAAGTATTCCTGATAAAGGCAGAAACAATATAATACCTGAAATACCCCAGACTATACCACCCAGAATCAGGACAAATATTGTAAAGAAAGGACTTATGTTTACGCTACCTCCGACTACATACGGTTCAATAAAATAGTGATCAATTACATTAACCACTAATATTATAATAACAACCCAGATCGACTGGTTAAAGGAGCCGTCTATAATTGACATAAAAAAAGGAACCAGTCCCCCTATTAAAGCCCCTACATATGGTATAATGGTCATAATAGCAACAATCAAAGAAAGCAGTACAGTATTTTTCAGGCCTATGATCAAAAAGCCGATAAGAAAAAGCACTCCCATAATTAAGGCAGCAACAAGTCTTCCTGTCAGGTATTGCTGTGCCACTCTGCTGATTTTGTCTATCATTTCTTTGGCTTCATTCCTTTTATCTTCCTTATAAAGCATTACAACAAAGTTTTCGTACTTATTCCTTTGCATTAAGAAGAGAAAAATAAATACCATGACCAAAAACAAGCTTCCGATAAATGTAACTGAGCCTTTTACCATCTCCATAAGAAAACTTCCGGCATTATTAAACACATCCGGAGCATGAACTCTCAGCTGCCCTGTTGTTACCCCCAGGCTGTCATTTATCCACGACTGTATATCCAATTTAAATTCTTCGTATCGTAATAATATTACCGGCAGTTCCTTTCCTATATTACCGATCTGGGCCGAAAGAAGTGCTATAACTCCTGAGAATACAGCTACAATGATAAGTACGGATATTACTGAAGAAAATACTCTTGAAATACGATGTTTTTCAAGTTTGTTTGATACCGGAGTCATTAACATTGCCAATAATCCGGCGAAGCTGATCAGCTTAAAGAATTCCCTGCCAAAATACAATACAACGCTGATTAATATTGCGAAAAGCAATATCTTATTAAGTCGTGCCAGTCCGGGATGTGGTAACATAAATTAAAATAAGCGGTGTAAGTTACAAAGAATTGTTGATACTCTTTAATATCAGATATACAACACCGGGTTGCTGTTAAATGTTTTCTAATCTTTTCAGATTCGTTAAACGTTTAGAAATTAATGAAGTAAGGACCAGCCTTTGTAACCTGATTCTGTATTTAAAGTTGAAAGGCATTCAGGTCTTGCAGTCAATACCCCTCCGTGGATTGTCAATATCGCTTGCTTTTGTCTGGTTTAACAGGCTTCTTGTACTAAAGCCACCACCCTTAAAAGTTGATAAGGTTGCTGCCACGGCTATTAAGATTGTTGTGATTGCCATATAAGTGAGCCATCTTTCTTTTTTAACTTCTTCCATAATTGCAATTTTCAGAATGATAATTAGATTTTATAAAAATGACCCGGAGAATTTTGTTTTAGAAAGAACAATGAAGGGTGATTAATGTTTCATGTAGAGTTAATAATATCTGACTCAGGGTAAACTGAGAGGAGGAATTTTACTAATTTTAAGTAATAATTTATGCCACGACAATCATATTTACATGACAGGCTTTGCGAACTTATTCTTATATTTAATATTTCAGGCTTAACCCTGGAGTTTTTAGAAAGCAAATTGATTTCTTTCTTATAAGCTCCATAAAACAATTCTTAAATGAACAGCAAGATTAGCGTATCGTCGGAGGGATCAACAGTTATAAATATAGCTGCATTAATAATCATTATTGCCGGAGTGATTTATGCAAAATCGATCATAACTCCCTTTTTACTGGCACTTTTCATAAGTATCATTTGTGCACAGCCAATTTCCTGGCTCGAGAAAAAGAGAATACCCAGAGGGATAGCTCTGTTTATTGTAGTATTGGGAATGGTTGTGCTTTTTTCCTCATTTGGTTTTCTGATCGGAGGCACAGTATCTTCCTTTTCAGGCAACCTTCCAAAATATGAATCTGCCCTAAAAACAATCAGCGACTCCTTTATTCAGGGTTTAAGTGAGATAGGAATTAAGATTCCATCCAATCAGTTTTCTGATCTTGTTCAGCCGGCAAAGATCCTGGAATATACAGCAACCGCTTTGAACGCGCTTTTTAATATGGTGGGGAATACATTTCTGATCTTTCTTATAATTCTGTTTATACTTATGGAATTCGGGAGTTTTTCAATTAAGGCCAGGGCAATAAGTAATGAAACAGATACATCCATTTCATATTTTTCTACTATTTTACAGAATATCCGACATTACCTTGCGATAAAAACCTTATTGTGTTTGGCAATTGGGATTTTTATCTATATAGCATTGTTGATCATCGGGGTTGACTACCCGTTGCTATGGGCATTGATCGCAGGTCTGATGAATTATATTCCGAATATCGGATCCATCATTGCCACAATTCCAACTGTTCTTTTCGCCCTTATTGATTTGGGATTTGGTGGTGCTCTCTGGACTCTGGGCGCATCCATGGTCATCCACAATATTCTCGGAAACTTTATAGAACCCAGGATAATGGGAAGAGGGTTAGGTTTATCAACTCTTGTTGTTTTCATGTCTCTCCTGTTCTGGGGATTTGTACTGGGAATGGTTGGTATGTTCCTGTCAGTTCCTTTTACTATGGCCATTAAAATCATTCTGGAACAGAATGAGAAAACAAAGTGGATCGCGGTGATATTAGGATCCCCGGATGAAGCAAAAGCTCATCTTGAGCAGAAAGAGTTGAATGAATCAGCTCAACGGGATAAATCAGATTAATCCACGCGAGCTTATGCGAACCCCGCGAAGCCAAATTAACAATATATTTTCTCAATTTGAGAATTTAAATCACCATAATCTTTCACATAAATAAATCATGATAATTCTTAACATATTGATATATAATTATATATAATTTTTGGTAAAATTAGAATTGTAATTGGCACACTGTTGGAATAGGATCATCGTTACTAAATTCCAGAAACGATGAAAAGGAATATAAACGTACTAGTAGTTGAAGATAATGTATATTACAATAAAATGCTTTCTTCAACTTTGCAACAAAGTGTACTTTCCAAAAAGGGAAAATGGGATTTCAAATATAAATTACATTCATTCACGGATGCTGCTGAGTGCATTACAAAAATCAAATCGAGTGAATTTTCAGATTCCGACTCAATAGCTTTTATAGATTATTACCTTGGTAATGGTATTAACGGGACACATATTATAAAAATGCTGAAAGAACTACCCGTAAGTACCACAATTGTACTTCTTTCACAATCTAAGAGTGTAAGGGAAAAATTATATCAGGGTGTTTATGATTATTTTGTTTTAAAAGATCAGTCTGCTCCGGCATTATGTTGTTTGTGCCTTGAGCAATACCTTGACAATAAATTTTATATACCTTTGGATTGATTATTGAGTCCACACATAGTAAGTGAAAAAAATATTAATCCAGGTAAAGGTCGGGGTATTAATGCTCTTTGCTGTCATCCTGTTGTCTGCTGCTTGCTATTTGTCCTTCCGGAACCTTTCTGCAATAGTATCTTCTATTCAGATCGACCTGAATCCAGAAATAAGATTAGTAAGTATCCGTGATATTTCCGGTGACCTTGAAAAAGCTGATAACAGCATCCGTATATATTCAATCACAAGAGATACATCCGATCTGGCACCATATTACTCAATAATCAAAGGGATTGATGAAAAGGTCAACCTGTTGCAATCTGAATGTTCCGACGATGCTATTATGCTGAACCAGGCAGACACAATCAGTAACCTTATTGAAGAGAACATAATAAGCTGGAATGAATTCCTGTATCTTACTGACAATTATAATGTTTCTGCATCAATCAGGCACCTGTCCGACCAGCTTGCCAAAGCACCCGAAAACATTGAAAAAAAAGGTATCCTGAAAAGAGTATTTGCACGAAACACTAAAAACCTGGTAAACCCTCAGGAAGTGATCACCAATATAGAGGAAATTGAAAAAAAGAGCAGGATCACAAAAGAAAAACTAAAAGTGGGTGAGACACAACTCGCTATAACCAGCAGCAGAATAAAAGAAAAGTTTTATGACCTGATTACAAGAATGGAGAATCAGGTTTCAATACTGGTTAAAGAAAAGGGTCAAACAGCAAAACTTCTTGCAGAGAAGACATACCGATGGCTTGCATTATTTGCAGTTTCCGGAGGGCTGCTGGCAATCCTGGTCTCAATTATAATTATCAGATATATCAAAAATGCAAATAAATATCAGGCGGCTCTTGAAAAGTCAAAAAGTGAAACTGAGAATCTGGCACGGACAAAAGAACTTTTCATGGCCAGTATCAGTCATGAAATGAGAACCCCTGTCACAGCAATTTCAGGGTTCACAGAACAACTTTTTCATGAGACATCAGATGAAAATGTATTACGTTCCCTGAAAATCATAAAGACATCTTCTGATCACCTGGCAAAAATTATTGATGATATCCTTGATTTATCAAAATTGCAGAGCGGGAAGCTGATGTTGGAAAAAGTGCATTTCAGTATCAACCAGGTACTAAATGATGTCTACTCTATTTTTGAACGACAGGCAAGGCAGAACAATATACTATTAAGTTTTTCAATAAAGCCCGGTACACCACCGGTGCTTCTGGGTGATCCGTACCGTCTGAAACAGATAATGTTAAACCTTGTGGGCAATTCGGTCAAGTTCACTGAATCAGGAAGTGTACGATTTTTTGTCGGTGGCATTGCCAATAATAAAGGTGAAGTTGATTTGGTAATAGAAGTTACAGATACAGGAATCGGAATTGATGAAGACAAGCTGAAGATCATTTTTGACGATTTTACCCAGGCGGAAATGAGCACTACCAGAAAGTATGGAGGTACCGGTTTGGGGTTATCCATTGTCAAAAAGCTTGTAGAATTGCAATGCGGGACCATCGTTTGTGAAAGCAGGAAAAATTCCGGTACAAAAATAACCTGTCATTTGCCAGTTCGTGTTGGTATTGAAGACCAGATTAAGAGGGATGTCAGCCTTCCTTCATCTATTCCTGAATGGATCAAAAAGCTGAAGATTCTTGTGGTTGATGATGAGGAATATAATCGCCTGTTATTCAAGAAGATTCTTGACAGGTGGGATATAAAAAACGATTTTGCAGTAAGTGGAATGGACGCTATTGAGATACTGAAGGAGTATAGTTATGATTTGGTTTTTATGGATATAAGGATGCCGGGTATCGACGGGCTTAAGGTTACCCGTTTCATACGTGACGAATTGAAAATTTCCGAAGCAATAATGAAAGTGATATGTGTTTCGGCTGTATCACTTAACCAGGAAATGGAAAAATACAAAGAGACAGGAATGAATGCATTCCTTCAGAAGCCATTTACAGAAGAAATGTTATTGACGACTATTCTCTCTCTCAGCGGGAATAAATTAAATGAACAGATTGATAAGTCAGTTGAAAAAGAAAAGGAAAACAGTTATGATAACACCAAAATACTTCTGAAAAATCTTTACCATATTTCAGGTGGTGATGAACATTTTGTAAAGCAGATGCTAATCTCATTTAACAGTTCAACACGTCAGGGTATTAAGGAGCTGCAGGAAGCAGCTTTATTAGGCAATTGGGATTCTGTGGCAAACCTGGCTCATAAAATGCTGCCTCCCTGTCGCCACCTGGGAGCTATTGAGTTATGTGACCTTCTTGGCAAAATCGAGAAAGGGGTATCAATGAAAACTGATAAAAAGATCATGGAATCATTAGCTGAAAAATCTCTCGGAGAATTTGCGACTATCAGTGAATTGCTGAATGAACATATTGCGAAACTGAAGTAAAAAAGATCATTCATTATGACTGAAAAACCTTTAAAGATTTTTGTAGTTGAAGACAATGAATGGTATAACAAAATTCTGATTTATACACTTTCATTAAATCCCGATTATGAGGTAAAAAGTTTTCTTAACGGAACGGACTTTCTGAAATGCCTTAATGAAAAACCTGATATCGTGACACTTGATTACCGGTTGCCGGATTTTACCGGACTGGATCTCCTTAAGAGGATCCGGCAGGAAAACAGTGACATCCAGGTGATACTTATTTCGGAACAGGGCGATATCGATACTGTTGTAAACCTTTTAAAACTTGGTGCTTACGATTATATTACAAAATCAGACGACATAAAAGAGCGCCTGCTTAATACAATCCAGAATATTCACAATGGAATAGGTCTTAAGCAGGAGATTTCAGCATTACGACGTGAAGTACAGAAAAAGTACAGTTTCAGGGAAAGTATTTTGGGTGAAAGTTCTGCGATAAAAGCCGTTTACGAACTGATAGATAAAGCCCTTGATACAAATATTACGGTAGTAATTTCAGGTGAAACCGGGACAGGCAAGGAACTCGTGGCAAAAGCAATACATTACAATTCACCCCGGCGCGACAAATCATTTGTAGCATTTAATGTAGGTGCAATTCCTGACGATTTGATTGAGAGTGAATTATTCGGTCACGAAAAAGGGTCATTCACAGGAGCACTGGCAAGACGCATCGGACGTTTTGAAGAAGCAAACGGAGGAACACTTTTTCTGGATGAAATCGGAGAAATGAAACTGAACTTACAATCCAAGCTATTAAGAGCCCTTCAGGAAAAGGAAATAATAAGGGTTGGAAGCAATAAACCAGTTAAAATTGATTGCAGGATCATTGTTGCGTCAAACAAAAACCTTAAAGAAGAAGTTAAGAAAGGGAATTTCAGGGATGACCTGTATTACAGGCTTTTAGGCTTACCTATAGAGCTTCCTCCACTACGCGATCGCACCAGTGATATCCTCATACTTGCAAGTCACTTTATAAAACATTTCTGTATAGAAAATAATATCGCCCCGAAAAAACTTTCACCACAGGTGCAGAAAAAGTTGATGACATATGATTATCCCGGCAATATCAGGGAATTAAAGTCTATTATTGACCTTGCTGTAACACTCTCAGGCCACAATGAAATTGAACCCCGGGATGTGGTACTCGATCTTGATGAAACTTTAACACTAACGGTTGATAATGAAATGACTCTCAGAGAGCACGAAATCCGGATAATTAAAACAACCCTGATAAAACATAACAACGATCTGAGGCTGACTGCAGAAAAGCTTGGTATCGGGGTGTCGACAATTTACAGGCTTCTGAGGAAGGAGAAATAAGATCCTTCTTTTTTCTCAAAACGAGAAACTATTTCTCAAAAAGGGAATCTTGTACTAAAAGCTGAATTTATAATAAACACATTATGAGCATTTTACGTGCATTAGCTGATTGCGGTATGGCATTTGGGTATATATAACAATTGGTTTTATAACAGCATTGATGAGTGTTCACTGAGATTTAAAGAAAATATCACGTTTTGGTTTTGATAGGATTTATTAAATATTTATAGCTAACTTAAAATTGGAGGTTTATTATGGAAAACTTTGATAATGTAAAGAGTAACCCGACAAATGAAAATGCTGTGGTTACAAAAAAAATTAACACTGCCAGAAAAGACGGAACTACAAAAGGAGCACTTATCACAGGAATAATCAGTCTGGTTATTGTGGTTGCAGCTGCCTTGTTTGTAAATTCTCACTTTACGCGGGTACGCAACAATAATATGGCACTGATGGAACAGCAACGAAATGCTTTTACGAAGCAGGTGACAACACGTGATTCAACAATTAACGAGTGGCTGCTTACTTTCGATCAGATTGAAAAAGATATGAATGTCATAAAACAAAAGGAAAACAGGATCACTGTACAATCTTCCGGCGCTGAAGTTTCAAGCGATAAGAGGGGCCAGGTTCTTGAAGATATCAAATACATCAATTCCCTGCTCGATAATAATAAGAAAAAAATCGCATCATTGAATGCACAGTTAAAGAATTCAGGCGGTATGATATCAGGGTTACAGGCAAGAATAACAACTCTTGAAACTACTATGAAACAATATGAGGCTGATGTCGCAGGATTGAAAGATACACTTTCAAAAAAGGACTTTCAGATCACTCAGTTAAATACTCAGATGACTGCTCTTGAACTTTCTGATACGCAAAAGGCTGAACAAATCAGTAATCAGACTGTGAAGATGAACGAAGCTTATTATACAAGCGGTACTTACAAGGAACTGAAAGCAAAAGGTATTGTCTCCAAAGAGGGAGGATTCCTCGGACTTGGAAGACAAGAGTCCATGGCAGGTAACGTGAAGGAAAATCAGTTTGCTAAAGTTGACCTCAGGGAATTAAAAACAATTCCGGTAAACTCGAAACACGCAAAGCTGATTACAAAACACCCGGCTGATTCTTATACCATGGTTCATGAGTCAAAGAATCTGATTTCTTATATCGAGATTAAAAATCCTGAAGAATTCTGGAAAGTCTCTAAATATGCGGTTGTTGAAATAGCAAAATAAGTCAATAACCGTCCCATTATTACTTTAAGCCCCGATAGATGAACTGCTATCGGGGTTTTTGATTTTGAGTTTGCACATTTGATATTCACCTTTCCTTAACCTCTTTTATATCTGCCCCACTCCTGCCCTGTCTGGCACCGTTTTTAAGAGAACCAGTTTTGGGAACATTCTCATTAAGCTAACTAAATTTTCAAAATATTTTTTATTTGTCAAAATATTTTTTCAACATCCCAAACAACACATTCATGTTAATCGGTTTTGAGATGTAATCACTGCAGCCTGCTTCTAAGGCTCTGTCTTTGTCAGACATGAGTCCAAATGCAGTTTGTGCTATGATAACCAGATGCTTATTAAACTCCCGAATCTTGCGTGTGGCTTCATAACCATCCATCACAGGCAGTTTAATATCCATAAGAACAAGGTCAATGTCGGGATTATTTTTACATGTTTCTATAGCTGCGATACCGGTTGTTACTGTTAAGATCTTTTTAGAATAAGGCCGAACTAACCTTGTAAGCAACAGTTCAGAGGGTCCGTCATCTTCAACAATAAGTATTACAAGATCTTTTATTTTCGGAATAATTAATTTTTCCTTTACCGGATCAGTTACAATTCGTTTCGATTCAGAATATGAATCGTAAGGCAGATTAAAATAAAATACAGAACCTTTCCCAAATTCGCTTTCGAGCCAGATTTTACCTCCTAACATCCCGGCATAAGCTCTGGAGATTGACAGACCAAGTCCTGTTCCTTCATAATTCCTGGTAAGCGATTCATTGCCCTGCCTGAATCTTTCAAAGATGAAGTCTCTTTGTTCAGGACGAATGCCTATTCCCGTATCTTTCACAAAAAACTCAAGCATGTTGCCTTGTTTTGTATACCCGAAATCAATGCAGCCTGAATGGGTAAATTTAATTGCATTCTTAACCAGATTGGAAAGTATAGCATAAATCTTATCCGGGTCACTCTTGACTATTGATTGAAATGAGGACAAATTGTTTGTGAACCCTAGCCGGATACCTTTTGCTTCGGCTTCAGGTTTGAAAAAAGAAGATATTGATTCGAGCTGTTCATTAATATTTGTCTTTGATACGTTTACTTTCATCTGTCCCGATTCAATTCTTGAAATATCGATAATATCGTTGATGATACTGAGCATTCTGTCACCGCCATTCTTAATGATATCGAGGTACATATTTTGCTGTTCAGGTGTAACGTCATTCAATTTAAGGAGTTCTGTAAATCCCAGTATCCCGTTGAGGGGTGTTCTGATCTCATGGCTCATATTTGCAAGAAAGGCTGATTTCAATTTATCGCTTTCTTCGGCATGTTCCTTGGCCATGATTAACTCTTTTTCCGTATGCTTAAGCGTAGTGATATCGCGAATGATCACCAGACGGCTACCCTGCTGATTTTTGATATCCCGTTTTATTATACTATATGTTTTGATTTCACCACTGACTTCAGTTTCTATCAATGCTACAGGATTCTTATCAATTACTGAATCGAGGAGTAGTTTACCGGAAGCTTTCACCGAACCGGCAGGTAATCCGATAACTCTCTCATTACTGATACCCAGAAATGATAATGCTGCTTCATTAATATCCTGTATCCGGTTCTGAGAATCCAGGGCCAGTATCCCATCAGGTAATATTTCAACAAGCGTCTCACGTGCTACAGGCACAAGATCGAGAAACCTGAAGTTTAAAATTGCATAGGCTGCAAGAGTACCGCTCAGAGAAATGCTGAAGGGTGTCAGATCAAGTCCGATAACCGGACTATTGCCGGTGAGATAAATTATGCTGACAATCCATGGGAACATACCACCCACAAAAATAACTATTGCCTGGGAACGGAAAGCTTTTGGTTTATTAACAATGAAGCCGACCAGGTATATTGCAGACAGAAACAGCAAAATATAAGAATAAGCAATATAACCGACCCAGAACCAGATTCCATGGTAATATTCCATGAGATTTGATTTTCCGGAAACAGGCGAAAATCCGGACCATATCAGGTGATGTTGACCATTAGTCAAGGTGAGCAAATAGGTGAATACGGGAATAATGAACAACAGCATGATGTTTCGTCGGCTAAGTAATTTTTCTTTGCCTGTGAAACGGAGAACGAATATCAGGTACAGTACAGGAGTTGCAAGGCCTCCGGAGTACTCAAGTTTTGCCCAGAAGATTTTTTCTGACATCCCTGATGCAGCTGTTTCGAAGATTATCCAGAATGCTCCTATGCCTGCTGCTGTCATCAGCCAGGCAAGTTCCCTGGCACCATTAACGGATTTTCGCTGGAAGGCAAGAAACGCAACAAAAAAGGAGACGAGGGATGTTGTAATGAAGAATATGGAATATAGAGCAGAAACCTGATTCATTCTTTAATCATTTAACATAAACCAATCCTCCTTATGCAGAATCGGTTACTAAAATTTATAATGTTTAATTTTTAAACAGACGGCCAAAGGTAGCTTTTTTATTGGTATTTTAACCCCTCTTCCGCTTTGCGTAGCCATAGAGTGAGTATGATTGCTGTTTGGGGAGAAAAATCTTAAGTCTGAATTGAATTTCACATTGGTAAAGTGGACTTTTCACCCAGGGAAGGGTTACCGGTGCATTATACTCCTATTTTGTAAGCTTTGACCCACGATTATTCGGAACCCAGAGATTGCATTATGTAAAAATTGATCGCGATCAGCAGGCAATTGATCAACTGGAAAAAGTAATTCCTGAAGCGATTGCATTACGGGATCAATTTGTTGAGAAATACAGAAACGGGGAATTATCAGTGGTTTGCGTTTAGTAACAACCATCTCAGTGTCTGATCACCATGAACCCACTTAGAGTTTTTCCCTTTTCTGTTTTAATTAAATAAAAGTAAGTATCATCAAACAATGGTTGGCCCTTTTCATCAACTCCATTCCAATCATTTTTATAATCGTTGTTTCTATAAACTCTCCGTCCGTTCCTGTCAAAAACTACCAGTTCAATTTGCCCAAGACTCACTTTCTCCCTGATAACAAAATAGTCATTCTTTCCATCCATATTAGGCGTAATTAAAGTTGGAATCCGAATATTACTGACAGTCACAAATACTGAATCTGATGATGGCAGGCATACTCCATTTGTTAAGGTCCAGAGTAACATGTTAATCCCAAGTGACAAACTACTGACTTTGGTTCCTGCATCAGTGGAATCAGAAAATATACCAGAACCGGAAAGTACTGACCATTTTCCCCTCTCATTTATCCCG
This sequence comes from Bacteroidales bacterium, assembly GCA_025358455.1. Taxonomy (GTDB): domain Bacteria; phylum Bacteroidota; class Bacteroidia; order Bacteroidales; family VadinHA17; genus LD21. Next base: position 1,838 of record JANYJP010000015.1, on the reverse strand, counting down.
GCACTTATAGCCGCCAGTGTTGTCGAGAACTGATAGTCCAAAACCTGATCGGGACCTGCATTGGATACAGGTATTTGTTTTACAGTAACTGTTATCGGTTTAATGTTAGAACAACCAGTTGCGTCTATTGTACCTTTAATATAGTAGGTCCCATCTGTCGCTTTTGATGGTGAACTGTAATTCACAGTTGCGGTAAGGTTTTTCCAGTAAGTATAAGTTAATCCGGGACTGGAACCCGCTATTATCGCGGAGGCTGTTATATCAACTGTCGAAGGGAAACATACAGTGGCAGGTTCCGTTATTATTAATCCCGGAATAGAAAGATCTGAACCTATAACCACATCTCCCGACAATGCTGAAACACATCCTGCCGGATTAGTTACCGTGAAGTTATAAGTACCGGAAACAAGGCCGAAAATGGTCGTACTAATTCCTGTTCCTGTTGTTGCCACTGTACCGGGAAAACGGGATAAAGTCCAGGTTCCTGTGGCTGGCAAACTGTTTAATATCACACTTCCTGTTAATACTGCACATGTCGGCTGTGTAATTGTTCCAACAACGGTGGCACCGGGTGTTATAAATGGGTCACTAATGACAATATCAGCTGATAAAACTGAGGTACAACCGGCTGAATTGGTAACGAAGTAATTATAAGTGCCTGGTGTTAGTGCTGAGATAGTTTTACTTGCAGTGCTGCCGGCAAAAGCTCCGGGACTGATCGTCCAACTTCCTGATGGTAACCCGTTCAGAACAACACTTCCTGTTGTTAATGCACAGGTAGGTTGTGCAATTGCACCAACTAACGGAGCTGAAGGAACGGCAGCTACCGTTAATGAGTAGTTAAGCTTTGCCGCGGAACAGGATTTACCCAATGGATTATTGGTAATAATTGTTATTACTACAGTTTGTGCCAGATCACCGCTTTTTGGAGTATATGTAAATGAAAAAGGTGATTTTGTTGCAGTCAGCGGACTGATAGTACCTAAGCCATTTTCTGTTATTGTTACATTTGTTGCGCTTCCGCCAAAGGTATTGCCGCTTACAGTTATAGGTGTTATGCCGCAGACATTTCCGCTGGTACTGCTTAATGTTAGAGTAGGGGCATTTTTGCATTGGCCAAATGACCCTATTGAGATCAACAAGAATAGATCAACCAAGTATAATACTTTGGTCATTGTTTTAGGATTAACACTTCTAATAAAACACTTGAGAGTTACAGAGGTTCAAGGAATATGAATAAAAATTAAAAAATAGAAAGCAACCCTGAGATGGAGGATAAAGAGATTCAGGAAAATTACTATAAATCAGAGGAAAATAAGGTGTGAGGGATGAAGAGTGAGGGATGAATTTCTGCCTTTGGAAATAAGATGAGTGAATTACGCAATTCATTTCAATAATTGTGCAGGTTTTCAATCAAATTAACTAGTCACATTTGTAGTGTGATAATAATGTCACGTTTATAAATCTTAACCGATGAAACTCAAATGCATTTTACCAATCACAGCAATGTTTTTGGTTCTAACAATGGGAAGTTGTAATAAGGACAATGGTACCATCTTGTCTTCAGAAATGTCCCCCGTTAATTTATCAACTGTTCTTGTACCAGATGTGAGTGCTTTGGCAGTAGTAAACCTCGGAGTTGCAGGTGATTTTGTGATTCTGTCAAAATCAGGAATTACCGATGTATTTAAATCAACTATTACCGGAGATATAGGATCAAGCCCAATTACAGGTGCTGCTATTCTCGTGTCGTGTGTTGAAGTGACTGGTACAATATACTCAGTTGATGCAACGGGTCCACTTCCATGCAGGGTGACTAACCCGACCAGGTTAACCAC
>JANYJP010000011.1 GCA_025358455.1 Bacteroidales bacterium | reverse complement strand
TTTGATATCCTTTGATGAAGCTCCAACCTTAACATCATACTTTCCTGCCTCAGCAATCCATGAAGAACTTGCTGAATCGAACGATGAAAGATTGTGGCTGTCAAGTTTAAATGTAAGAGTTTGTGTTTCTCCCGGCTGAAGCAGTTTGGTTTTAGCGAAACCTTTAAGCTCTATTGCAGGTTTATCGAGTTTTGCAGCCGGGGCGGTCAGATAAAGTTCAGCGACCTCTTTACCAGCTACACTTCCAGTGTTCTTTATTTCAACAGTAACGGTAAGCGATCCTGAAAATTTTGGAGAGCTGAGCTTAATATTGCTGTAAGTGAAATTTGTATAAGACAAACCATAACCAAATTCATATGCAGTTTTTACTTTAAATGTTTCATAGTAGCGATATCCTACGTAGATGCCATCTTCATAAGTAACAACTGCAGGTTTTATCCTCATAAATGAGCTCAAAGGGCCCTGTCCCTGATCAGTTGTCTTATCTGCAGGCAACTCTTTTCCCGGAAAAGTTTTTGCAGAAGCGACATCATCATAGGTAACGGGGAAAGTGGTTGCAATTTTACCCGAAGGATTAACCTTGCCACTTAAAATATCAGCGACAGAATTACCAGTTTCCTGGCCTGCCTGCCATGCTAGAAGTATTGCATCGGGCAGGTCTCTCCAGCTTGCAGTTTCGATTATCCCGCCGATATTCAATAAAACAATCGTTTTCTTACCTTTTGCTTTGAAAGCTGTTGACACATTTTTAATGAGTTGCTGTTCTGTATCGGTCAGCTGAAAATCGCCTTTCACATTTGTACGATCGCTTCCCTCACCCGAGTTTCTTCCGATTGTAATAATAGCCGCATCTGACACATTTGCCATTCCGTTGATAATATCCTGATTAAGATTCAGTTCCTCAATTTGTCTTGATCCCATCATTGCCATGAATCCTCTCAGTTGAGGACGTCCGGCTTTTGTAAGCTTAATATAGTTGGAGTAAAGTGAAAGAAGATCCTCATTTAGCTTGTAACCCGAATTCTGTAACCCTTCTATGAGAGAAACACTATAAGCATTATTTACCTTGCCACTACCTGTTCCACCCGTGATCATTTCATAGGAAATATTCCCAAAAGCTGCAATATTTTTTATATCACTTGTCAATGGCAAAGAGTTGTTATCATTTTTCAACAATACCATTCCTTCAGATGCTGCCTGACGTGTTACTTCTGCATGCACTTTCAGATCTGGTTTGTTGGAATACTTATAACCTTTGAATCGTGGGCTTTGCAACATAATAGTCAGTATCTTCTCGACATTTCTGTCGAGGATTTTGACATCCAGTTTGCCATCCTGAACGGCCTTTATAATTGCTTTGATCTGATCGGGTGTACCTGGCATTAGCATATCGTTGCCTGCTATCATCTGGGCAACAGGATCTTTTCCTCCAAACCAGTCGGTCATAACAAAACCTTTAAAGCCCCAGTCATTTCTTAAAATATTTGTGATTAATTCAGGATTTTCTGATGTATAGGTACCATTGATAAGGTTGTACGATGACATTATAGTCCATGGCTGACTTTCCTGAACTGTTATTCTGAATCCTTCAAGATAGATCTCCCGGAGTGCACGCTCACTTACTATTGTATTAAGTGAGTTTCTGTTTGTTTCGGCATTATTGGCAGCAAAGTGCTTTATTGAAGTGCCAACACCTTCAGATTCAACTCCGTTTACCATAGCTGCACCCATTTTCCCGGTAACATAGGGGTCTTCAGAATAGTACTCAAAATTCCTACCACACAGTGGATTTCGATGGATATTCATGCCTGGTCCAAGTAGAACATCTGCTCCATATTCAAGAACTTCATTTCCCATTGCCTTGCCTACATTTTGTACCAAATCAACATCCCATGTTGATGCCAGCAATGTTCCGACCGGGAAGGCTGTACAATAAAAAGTATTCTTATCATTTTCCCTGGTTGGGCTGATTCTTACTCCAGCTGGTCCGTCAGTAAGCACCATCGGTGTAATTCCTAAACGTGGAAGCGAATAGGATGTTCCTGCTGCTCCGGCAACCAGAGTCTGAGTTTCTCCTATAACCGGTCCGGTTGGTGTTGAAGCCTGGGGTTTTGCTGCCGGATTTGCATTGGCTGCAGGCGGAGGTCCTCCCGGCATACGCATACCAGTACCAACAACCAGAGACACTTTTTCTTCTAATGTCATTGCTGCAATAACCTTTTTTACGGGGTCTTTACCCAATTTTGGAACAACTGAGTTTTGTGCGATTCCTGATAATA
>JANYJP010000137.1 GCA_025358455.1 Bacteroidales bacterium | reverse complement strand
CATTTATTACAACGAAAGGGGTCATATCCCAATACATCCTGAACCAGTTCCTGCCAGTTCTTTCCTTCCATTGAAGATAGATCCATCTCTTTGTCAGTAAGCGAGAGATACGTATCAAGCAGGTTATTGCAATGTGTATTGGCAAAGATTCCATAGTACCGTATTTTATAAAAGCCGCGGGGCAATACATGCATCATAAACCGGTTTATAAACTCGACTGCCTTTATCTTCATCACCTTTGTTCTCCCATTTTGTTTGTAATCTTTCCATACAAAATGGATTTTATCATCTTCTATCTTCAATATTCTGGCATTTGAGATTGCTACCCTGTGTGTATAGCGTCCAAGATATTCGATTACATTTTCAGCGTTTTTCAAAGCAGGTTTGGCAAATACATTCCAACTGGTTTTATATATCAGTTTTCTAAGTAAATCGAGATCCGTTTTTTCACCATCTTTATCCGGGATCAGTTCATCAGCATGTTTGTAAATGTTCTGAGCAAATATTCCTCTGAAAAGAGATGAAAGAGCTTTTACCGGAGCAAAGAAGTTTTCCTCACTATGCCTCCAATCAAGTATGTCACTATCAAAACCGCCAGCCGGTACCAACAGATGAACATGAGGATGATATGTCAGAGCTTGTCCCCATGTATGCAAGATTGCTACACATCCGGTTTTAGCTCCAAGGAAACAAGGATTTTCCCCTGCCTTAAGTATTGCCTGTGAAGCAGATTTCATAAATAAATCATAGCATATCCTCTGATTACCATAAAATAATTTGTGCATTGAAGCAGGGATCGTGAAAACAATATGAAAATACTTTACCGGTAATAGTCTGGCTTTAAGTTTGTTTACCCACACTACTTGTTTTAGATACTGACATTTAGGGCAATGTCTGTTCCTGCATGAGTTGTATGCATGCTGAACATTCCCACAATTATCACACTTCAGAGTATGTCCACCTAATTACTGACTCCTGCAATTCATTATAGCACTAAATGCCTTATGCTGTTCGTGTATCATATCGTGCTGCTCATTATATTCTGATTCGAACCGCCTGAATATATCACCGATTTCGACTTTTTGTCTCTTGTTTTCCATAGCATTAACTTGCTATATCATCAAAAGGACTCCTTATCAATGCCGGATCAAATTTGGTTACATGCAGATATATTGAAGTTGTCCGCAGCGAAGAATGACCAAGTAACATTTGAATGATCTTAAGATTTGTTCCGCTTTCCAAAAGATGTGTTGCAAAAGAATGTCTAAGACTATGTACAGTTGCCTCTTTTTTTATCCCTGTCTTTTTAATTGCAAGTCTGAAAACAAGCTGTATCGTGGGATGACTGATTGGTTTTCCTTTAACCTGACCTTCAAAAAGATATCTCTCAGGTTTGTATGCCCGCCAGTATACTCGTAACATATCAAGGGTGTTATCTGATAGCAGCGTGTACCTGTATTTATTCCCTTTTCCTATTACTCTTATCTGCTTCCGGTCAGAATCGATGTCAGAGGGTCGCAGGTTTGCTAATTCAGAGATCCGTAAACCTGCCGAATAAATGACAGCTAAGATAGCCCTGTGCTTTAAATTCCTGGTTGTCTCAATAATTGATTTCCATTGCTTCCCAAGAACATCTTGCTGAAGTATCTTGAATGCGCTGATCACATGGTTGATATAGGAAACTGACACTTTCTTTGTTTCAATAGAGTATTGCAGGAAATCCTTAACCTGATCTATTGAAATTTCATCAATGGAGATGTTATGATACACTTCAAGTGCATTGAGCATATACAGATAAGTTCCAATGCTTCTGGGACTGTAATTACGGGTCTGCATCTCCCGTAGAACTAATTGTTCTAATGATTTTTTTTCATGATAGCATGATTATTAAGTGAATAATCCTACAAGATATTGATTTTCACAAAACACCTACCGCCGTTTGGCGGTTTAGTTCAACTCGCTTTTTAAAATTATAAAACATAATTACAATTCCAATGGGTTGTCAGATAGCATTATAAATATCATAGCCCTTGATATATTCATCAATTCTTCTCATACTTGTCTGGATATCTTCAAGGTATAGCCTGTTTGTTGTAAAAACATTTCCCCACTTAAATGTATCTTACCTGCTTAAAAATCTGATCCTGATGTGTAAAAATGCAAGACTGTAAGACCGCAAGACTGCAAGACTTCAAGACTTGGTTTTTGGCACGCTCACGCCCCGTCAGTCACAGAAGCCAACAATCCTCAATCTATTCAACAAATTAATACTTCCGCCCGACCTTACCATTCATAAACCATATGTAAGTTAAACAATAATATCGAAATGACTCCTGAGATCTCCGTCAGCGTTTCACAACCTGAGCTTTCACATATCATGAACGGGAACGGGAGTTGATGACTCACTTAAAGTTTAAAATGTTTCTTATCAATGTTGATAATACTCCTACAAACGAAGAGTTACTTAAAAAATATGCTGCTTCCGGTTATGATATTTTAATGATTAAAGGGACTTGCCATTTTCCAATGATTGAAAAGCCAAATGAATTTAACCTTTTACTTCAGGATATTATAATAAAAATAAAAACAGGAGCATATTCAGAAAAAATATAGGCCGTTGTATTCACAACAGGGGACGGATGGGTAATTGTCTCCCGCGCGTAAGCAGTCATGTTTCTTGCTACCGGGATGGCAAAACCCAAACTGACAACAGATTTGGAATAATTTTTGCTGTTAAGGAAATAACAGTTCATATATTTAAAATACTAATTCACCCTAAAATTTGATACCATGAAAATATACAAACCACTCATCAAATTACTGTCCCTCATAATGTTCTGTTCATTTCTTCAATCTTGTCATCTTGACTCCTATGAAGCTGGAACCTTCTTAATAAAAGTTGACAGTATCCATGTTCCGGATCCAATTGTTTCAAATACTCCATTTGATATAGATTTTTTTGGGACTATAGCAGGTGATGGTTGTCATAGATTTGAATATTTCCAAAACTCAATTATTGACAATGAAATCTCGATTGAGGCTTGGGGTTATTTTGATAACAGAGCCGGAGCTTGCCCCACAGTAATGGTTTACCTTGATGGTCAAAAGTTATCAGTGACAGTTCCATCTCCCGGGATTTATACTATTATTATAAATCAACCTGATAACACTTCCCTTGTGAAACAAATTACTGTGGGTAAAGCAACATCAGCAAAAAACAGGATAATGCAATAGGCCTGCATAGCCTTCTATTGGCTTTTATAAGCCCACAAGACCGCCGGCCAGCCAGTATAAAAAATTGTCGGTGCAAATAATAATTAAACATATAGTTGTTTAACTAATATATTCGTTGTATATTCGAAATAAAAATATAAACTGCAATAAGACATTAACTTATATTTCTGACCACCCAATGTTAAACAAATAACCAATGGCACTTCGGCTCTGAAAGGCTTATGTTCCATTCATACATCCATTAAATAGTTTAGTTATGAAATATTTATGTTTTTTGTTGTTAAGCTTTTCGATTTCATTGTTGCTGCCTGCACAAAATAAGCCAGTATCTTACCAGGTTAAGGGTCAGATAATCGAAAAATTGACGGGCGATGGTGTTCCATTTGCTACAGTCATTATTAAAAACGATAGTATTAAAGAGAAAAAAGCCCAGGCCTGCGATGTTTCAGGACATTTTTCAATGAATCTGAGTGCCAGGGTCAATTATACTTTAACTGTTTCCTCTGTAGGATATAATGAATTCAGCATTCCAGTTGATGTCTCGGAACTGATAACCGACCTCGGTAAACTATCAATGGAATCGGGTATAGCATTAAATGAAGTTTCCGTAACTGCACAAAAACCTCTAGTGAAAATGGAACCGGACAAGATAGTATACAGTATGGAGTCCGATCCTGAAGCTCAGACTAATAATGTAATGCAAATGCTTTATAAGATACCTCTGGTAACGGTGGATGCCGAGGACAACATCACAGTAAACGGCAAATCTAATTTCAAGATCCTGATAAACGGGAAAAGTTCTTCGATGATGTCAACAAACTTCAAGGATGTACTTAAAAGTCTCCCGGCCAATACGATCAAGGACATAGAAGTGATCACCAATCCCTCATCAAAATACGATGCCGAAGGAGTCGGCGGAATCATTAACATAATAACCACTAAAAAAACGCTCAGTGGGTACAATGGAAGTGTGAGTTCCGGGGTAGATGCCCGGGGAAGTTTAAACTGGAGTGGTTATCTTGCTACAAAAATAAAAAAGTTCAGTTTCTCAGCACGTTATTACGGAAGTCAGTTCATACAACCCGAATCGAAGACAGCCGGTTCGTCGGAATATTTTAATAATACCTATTATCATTTTTCAAGCTCTAACGGCAGCAGCAATTACAAAGGATTATCCAACGGATTTTCAGGTGAAGCCAGCTATGATATTGATTCCATGAACCTCATTAGTCTATCCTTCTGGGGGTACCAGGGCTTTTACAAAAACAACGGCTTTTCTGAAATGCAATTCATGAACACTACGGATAATATTACCCGGATGTACACGAATGCGATAAACAGCAAAAACAGCAATGGTTCGCTTTCGGGAAATATCGATTATCAGAAGACTTATAAAAAACCCGACAAATCACTCACCTTCTCCTACAAACTTGACAATAATCCTTCAACCACAAAATATAATACCAGCATAGAGGGAATTACTAATTATCCTTCATATCGGCAGTTATCGAAAAATGATGCTTTAGGAAGAGAGCAAACCTTCCAGGCAGATTATTATGATCCCTTAACCACGATGCATCAGGTAGAAGCTGGTTTAAAATTCATCCTGCGGCAGAATACAAGCACGTCAGAAACCTACCGCAACGATACGGTGAAGCTTGACAACGATAACAATCTTGATTACGCTCAGTACATCCTGGGAGCATATGCCGGCTATGTTTTTAAATGGAAGAAAATGAGCGCCAAGACCGGTTTACGTCTCGAACGTACATGGAATGACGGGACGTCAAAAACATCAGGCTTTAATACTGCTTTTACCAACCGGCTTTTTAATCTGGTGCCATATATAACCTTCACTCTGATGCCTAAACAAGGACAAACCGTAAAATTATCCTATACCCAGCGTCTATCCCGTCCCGGTATCTGGTACCTGAATCCGTATGTCAACAATACTGATTCTTTGAATATCAGTTATGGAAATCCGTCGTTGAGAGCGGAAATATCGCATTCATTCGAATTAGGCTTTACTTATTTTAGTCCCAAATTCAATTTCTCTGCTACTTCTTCTGCCTCTTTTATAAATAATGCCATCGAGCGTATTTCAACAATTGAGTCCAATGGGGCTACTGTCAGCACATACAATAATATTGGTAAAGATCATACATACGGATTAAACCTGTATCTTGGTTATCGTCCAACCGGTAAGTTCAACATCTTTTTTAACGGAGGCGTTAATTATATCAAACTGGAAGCTAACAATGGTTATGCCATTTCCAACGAAGGGGTTAGCTACACAAGCTATCTGGGCGGACGCTGGACTCTCTGGAAAGATGGTTCCGTAAGCAGCAACATTGGAATATTTTCGACCGGTGTCAATCTGCAGGGAAAAGGAATTACATATTCTTATACCAGCCTTGGAGTGTCGCAATACCTGCTAAAACGTAAGTTGATGTTAAATTTTTCCACAATTGATCCGTTCTGGTACTATAAAAAATATTCATTTGAATCGAAAGACATAACCTTTCTTTCGACAAATAAATATACTTATCGGGCACGAAACTTTCGTTTCAGTCTGACATTTAATTTCGGAAAAATGGATACTCAGGTAAAGAAAGCCCGCCGCGGTATTCAAAACGATGATGTAAAAAGCAAAGGGGAATCCCAGGGAGGAGCGGTGCAGCAATAGAGATATCCTCAACTGTTGTCTTTTACCTTTCAATTTATGGCATACAAAATTATTACTTCTGAGTATTTCCAACCAGCAGGTTGGTCCGGAGGAACTACCACTGAACTTTTTATTTTTCCACTATCAGCAGATTATCAGCTACGAAATTTTCAGTTTAGATTAAGTACCTCTACAGTTGAAACTGATAAGTCGGATTTTACCCCACTATACGGAATTTCAAGAAAATTAATGGTTTTAGCCGGTAAAATGACCTTAAGACATGAAGATCATTATTCCAGACGACTTAATAAATTTGATGTTGATGAATTTGAGGGAGATTGGAAAACATCATCAACCGGAAAGTGTACCGACTTTAATTTGATGACAACTGGTAAAATAACCGGAGAACTAACGGCGATTGTTATTCAAAAAGAACAATATGTAAACTTAAATATTAAAGAAAATTGTGACTGGTTTATTATTTACATATATACCGGAAAGGTCAGAATAGACATAAATAATAAAATAACCACAATAAATACGGGTGATTTGCTACTATTAAATAAACTAACAACAAGGAGCTTTGGAATTAAAGGTATTGAAAATAGTGAATTAGTTTTCTCTGAAATTTCTTTATAATAGAAAAGTCATTAAAGGTGGGTAGGAGTGGATGGCTTCATGTAGTCAGTGGGATTGCTCGCTCCGCTCGCGATCCCTTGAGGGAGGCTTCAAAGCTATCTGATAAAAACCTGAAAGGTTTTTTTTGTTTTCCCTTAACAACCTTTCGAAAGCAAGCTTTCTTCGGTGTTTCGGAAAACAAAAAATCCCGCTTGCGCGGGATTTGATCAGATAGCTTTGGCGGAGAAAGAGGGATTCGAACCCCCGGATCCGTGGAAACAGATCAACGGTTTTCAAGACCGCCGCATTCGACCGCTCTGCCATTTCTCCTTCAAGACCGCCCGACCGCGGCGTCTATCCCGCCAAAGCGGGACCATTTCTCCTTCAAGACCGCCCGACCGCGGCGTCTATCCCGCCAAAGCGGGACCATTTCTCCGCCGCAAAGATAATATTTTTTTGATTTTTGAAACTTTTTTTTTCAAAATTGATTAATATGCTGATAATCAGCAATCTAAAACTTTTATTAACAGGATATGAACAAAAAAATTTAAAATTGATTCTGAAAATGAATAGTAGTGCGGGATTGCGACATTTTCAACAAATACCGGTTTTCGTCCTGAAATCTGCTCATTTTAACCTAAAAGTGGCACTATTTGTGGAAAAACGGCAAAATAAATTTGCATATGAATATAAAAAAAATAATTTTGTATACAATTAGTAAGATTGGTCTAACCTTTAAATCTTCCATTATGACAAAAAAAGAATTAGTTAATGCAATCGCTGCTGATGCAGGTCTTTCTATTAAAGATGCAGGCAAAGCTTTAAACGCATTTGTTGGAGCTTTCGGACAATCAATGAAAAAAGGTTCCAGAATCCAGCTCCCGGGCATGGGTACTTTCAAAGTTGATAAAAGAAGCGCAAGAGTAGTTCGTAACCCGCGTACAGGCGCTAAACTGAACGTTCCTGCTAAAAAAGTTGTTAAATTCAAAGCAGCTCCAGCACTTAACAAAGGTCTTTAATCTCAACTGAATGGGATTGGTTAGGGGTGTTTTTTACACCCCTTTTTTTGTTTCGGATCACCCGCACTTAATCACCAGATACGCTATTTAAGGCATTAAATTCACTATACATAATTAAAAGAATATCAACTTTAGCGCTGATATTAAATTATATGAGCGATTTTTATTATTTTTGAGAGTGAAATTTCCGGCTTAAACTTTAAAGCATGAACTGTATTATAGTCGACGACGATAAACTGAGTTGCAAGATAATCGAAGGGTATGTGAACAAATCTTCCTCACTTACCCTGGCCGGTATTTACAGCGATTCTGTTGAAGCCAGAAATGTTCTAACAAAACGTCATGATATCGACCTGATATTCCTCGATATCGAAATGCCGGAAATGAATGGTTTTGATTTTATTAACAGTCTTGACTTCCCACCGAATATTGTTATCGTATCATCAGCTGAAGAGTATGCATTAAAAGCATTTGATTTCAATGTTGTAGATTACCTGCTCAAACCAATCACATACGGGCGCTTTTGCAAGGCTATCGACAAAACAGTCAGGTACTTCTCGCGCAAAGAAGCTGCTACTAACGGTGATGAAGAGATTTTTATTAAAAAGGGATCGTCCCTGGTAAAACTGAAACAACGCGATATTATATATATTGAAGCTCTTGAGAATTATGTTACCCTGAACACAAATGATGATAAATTTACAATTCATTTTACTATGAAAGCAATTGAAAGCCAATTACCTTCTGGGGTCTTTATAAGGGTACACAGATCATTCATTATAAACAAAAGCAAGATCCAGACTATTAAAGAGAACACTCTTGATATTAATGTAGGAGGTACTCTTAAAAGCATTCCTGTCGGGAAATCATTCAGGGACTCTCTTCTGAATGATATTAATGTGATGGCAAGATAATTTCTACTTCCTCAAATGCTTACCAACCGTCAACTATTTCTTCTCCATCTTGGACAAACTTCTGCATCACCAATGATGCTCGAAATTGTCAGAGCCAAAGGAGTATATATGTACGGACCTGATGGGAAAGAATATATGGATCTTATTTCAGGCGTTTCAGTAAGTAATACAGGTCACGGCCACCCCATGGTCGTTGAAGCAGTAAAGAACCAGGTCGATTTATATATGCATCTAATGGTATATGGTGAGATGGTACAGAATCCTCAGGTTAAATATGCTGAGCGACTTGCCGGAGTTCTTCCTGCTGATCTGAGCAGTTGCTATTTTGTAAACTCAGGGAGTGAAGCGGTTGAGGGTGCATTAAAACTTGCAAAAAGAATAACAGGCAAAAGCCGGATTATTTCATTTATAAATTCATATCACGGAAGTACTCACGGGGCTCTTAGTATCCAGGGGAGTGAAGTGTACAGAAATTCTTTCAGACCACTACTGCCCGATACTTTTCTGGCAAAGTTTAACGATGAAGAATCACTCGATTCAATTAACAACAAAACAGCTTGTGTTATAATTGAACCGGTACAGGGTGAAGCCGGTGTAATATGGCCTGAAAATTCTTTTCTTGAAAAGGTCCGGACAAGATGCAACGATACCGGTGCGTTGCTGATTTTTGATGAGATTCAGACAGGCTTTGGTCGTACAGGCCGGATGTTTGCTATTGACAGATTCGGAGTTGCACCTGATATTCTGCTTCTGGCGAAAGCGCTGGGTGGCGGAATGCCTCTGGGGGCATTTATCTCCTCAAAAGAGAAAATGTCATCGCTTGTTTCGAATCCGACTCTCGGACATATCACCACTTTCGGAGGTCACCCGGTTTGTTGTGCAGCAGGACTGGCATCTCTGAATGTAATTATAGCAGAGAAGCTGGTAGAGAAATCTAACCATAAATCAGAACTACTTAAGACTAAACTCAAACATCCTCTGATTTCAGAAGTAAGAGGAGAAGGTCTGTTATTGGCAGTAAAGCTTATTGATCCCGAATATATCCATTATGTAATCGCCCATGCACCGGATTATGGCCTGATTCTTGATTATTTTCTATTTTGCAGCGATGCCTTCAGAATTGCTCCTCCGCTTATAATTAGTGAAGATGAGATATCGAAGGCTTGCATTCAGATTAAATTGCTTCTTGATGATGCAATGAATTATGCTACAAAGAAATGAGACAATTCATTCTATTCATTATAATTTTTGTTTTAGTCTCTACCTGTATTTTAAAAGGCCAGGGCACCTCAGCGGAAACACCTGAATTGCTTGAGAATCTTTTCGACAGACTCACAAATAATTATGATGACGCCGACCGTATCCACATAAATGATTCTGTCAGATTGATTGTAGACGGATATGTCAGGTCCGATTCGGTATTTAGTTATAAATTCAGTCATCTGAGGCACCTTGGCCAGATAACATCTCCGGATTCAATGCTTAAGATAGTCACATGGAACCTGGTTCTCGGAAATAGTACAAGCAGGTATTTTTGCTATTTCATCAGAAAAAATGATGCGGGAAAGCCTGATATAGTTTACAATTTGACAACCGATTATAATGAAAATCCGGTACGCACTGATTCAACTTATTCTGAATCAGACTGGTATGGGGCATTGTATTATGATCTGAAACCCTTTACAATTAATGATAAGCCTTGCTGGATATTATTGGGTATTGACTATGGCAATCCATCGGTTTCAAGGAAAATCATCGACGTCATGAGTTTTACTTCTGATGACTCTTTATTATTTGGTAAAAAATGGTTTGAATCGGATGATAAGATAAGCTTCAGGGCTGTCTTTGAATATGCAGCAAACGCGATGATGACATTACGATTTGCTTCTGAGAGGTTAATCGTATTTGACCATCTTGTTCCTTTCTCTCCGTCACAGAAAGATGATCGTCAATACTATGGTCCCGATTATTCTTTTGATGCCTATAAATTTGAAAATGGAATCTGGAAATTCTCCCTGAATATTGATGCCAGGAATAAAGAATAGGTAAAAGAGTCAGTATCTTTATTAACTTTAAATCATGCCAAAGAACATAAAAACACACCTTTATTGTTACGACGACCACAGGGGATTCGCTGAGGATGTCAGAAAAAGATTTACTGATAGTTCGAGATATACAGTTTTATCATTTCAAACCAGGGAAGAGTTTATCCATAAGCTTGAGGAAGAGAAGGAAAACAATTTCTGCAAAATTGCAATACTGGGATTACATGACACAAAGGAACAGTTTGAGATGATCGACCACCTTACAACTGACATTAAGAAAATAGACCAGAGAACGGGGTTGATTCTTTTTGGTCCGGCTGATAAGATGGAGGAGATAAAGAAAACAGTGAAATATAATATTGATAATTATATCCCAAAAAATGCCAATTCAATTCTTCGTATTCACAATACAGTGAAAAAGCTGATAAGCGAGCATAGTATAGGGGTATTCAAAATAAGAAGGAATATCTCACTATATGTCCTGTTAGCTTTTGTAGTTCTGTCTGCACTTCTGATACTGATTTCGTATTTTAGATTTCCGCGATACTTCTGAAAATAGATATAATACTATCCGCGTAAATTTGCCAGCAATTTTTGCTTTTCCCGCTGATCGGGCAGATTTTCGAAGGAATATTCAGAAGTGTGACTATTTGTCAGTCGGAGATCAACGGCACATCTTTTGAAAGAGGACGGCAGATTATTCATGTTAAACTTTAAAATTATCTGATATGCAAACCGGAAAGATTGGAGTAACAACTGAGAACATATTCCCGATTATTAAAAAATTCCTTTATTCTGATCATGAGATTTTCCTCCGTGAACTGATTTCTAATGCTGTTGACGCAACCCAGAAACTGAAAACGATGGCTTTAGCAGGTGATTATAAAGGAGTTATCACCGATACAACGATCCATGTATCATTTGATAAAAAGAAGAAAACAATTACAGTCTCTGATAAGGGCATCGGAATGACAAAAGAGGAACTCGATAAATACCTTAACCAGATAGCTTTTTCAAGCGCGAACGATTTCCTTGATAAATATAAGGACCAGATTAACTCAATTATCGGACATTTCGGACTCGGATTTTACTCCGCTTTCATGGTATCGGATAAAGTTGAAGTTATAACAAAATCATACCAGGAGGGTGCGCAGGCCGTTAAATGGAGCTGCGACGGAAGTCCCGAGTTTTCAATGGATGATGTTGAAAAGGAAACAATCGGTACTGATGTAATTTTATATATTGATAAGGAGTCAAAAGATTTTCTTGAAGAGAGCAAAATTGAACAACTTCTGAAGAAGTATTGCAAGTTCCTGCCTGTTGAAATTGCCTTCGGTGTGGAAAAAGAGTGGAAAGACGGGAAAATGGTTGAAACAGGTAAAGACAAAATAATTAATAATACAAAACCTGCCTGGACCCTCAAGCCTGCCGACCTCAAAGAAGAAGATTATCTCAGTTTTTACAGGGAGCTCTATCCGGCCGGAGATGAACCATTGTTTCATATCCACCTGAATGTTGATTATCCTTTTAAACTGACCGGAATTCTTTATTTCCCAAAGATTAAGAGTAACATTGAGATTCAGAAGAATAAGATTCAACTTTATTGCAATCAGGTATTTGTAACTGATTCCGTCGAAGGTATCGTACCTGAATTTCTTACACTGCTTCATGGGGTTATCGATTCACCCGACATACCTCTTAATGTATCAAGAAGCTACCTTCAGAGTGATTCAAATGTCAAAAAAATATCTGCACATATAACTAAAAAAGTTGCCGACAGACTGAATGACATATTTAAAAATAACCGTGAAGAGTTTGAGAAGAAGTGGGATAACCTGAAACTTTTCATCGAATACGGAATGATGACGGAAGAAAAGTTTTACGAGAAGGCTTCCAAGTTTGCACTTCTGAAAAACACCGAAGAAAAATATTTTACATTTGAAGAGTATGAAAAGATCATAAAGGAGAATCAGACTGACAAAAACAATACTCTGATCTATCTTTATTCGACAAATAAAACAGACCAGTTTACTTATATTGAAAAAGCAAAGAACAAAGGTTATGATGTTCTGATTCTCGATGGACAGCTTGATGTTCACCTTATTAACCAGCTTGAATCGAAACTTAAAGATACCAGATTTGTCAGAGTAGATTCCGATGTAGTTGACAAGCTGATACTTAAAGAGGAAACACGCGAATCGAAATTATCAGTTGAACAGCAGGATGATCTGAAGAGTGTCTTTAGTGTCAGGGTTAAATCAAAGGAGGTCTATAATGTTGTTTTCGAAACACTCGATGAAAAGGAGGCTCCGGTGATCATTACACAGTCTGAATTTATGCGCAGAATGAAGGAGATGGCTCAGATGGGAGGGGGGATGAACTTTTATGGCGAATTGCCCGATAGTTATAACCTGGTAGTTAATCCGAATCATCAGCTTGTTATAAAAATATCTGACGATCTTAAAGCTGAGGAAGGCGTTAAACTCACAGAAAACAATTCTGAAAGGACAAAGATTAAAGAGGAGATCGCTTTTATGGAGCAGGAGCATAAGAAAAAGAAGGCTGATGAAATCAGTCAGCTTGAAAAAGATGATCTCGAAAAACTGCGTAAAGAGCTTACTACGGTTGAAAATACGAGGAAAGATTTACTTGAATCATATGGAGCTTCAAATAATCTGGTTAAGCAATTAATTGATCTTGCTTTACTTGCTAATAATATGCTTAGAGGTGAAGAACTCAGTATTTTCGTGAAGAGGAGTGTGGAACTGCTTTAATCAGATTATTCTACCTACTTCGGTTTTGACATAGTCGATTGCGGCACGGGTGGGTTCCTGTTCCAATTCCATTATCTTTTCGAGGAGCTGTTTGCTAAGGGTCAATGACGAAGAATTAGCAGGCAGCTTTTCAAATTCACTGTTAATTAATTTTATCATGTTGGAACGTGCATTTCTGACTACTTCCCAAGCCTGCCGGCTCATGTAGATCTGCTGGGAGAGGTTATGTTCAAACTCACTTCTGATAGTAGTTATAAGGGCCGTATGAAGCTGTGATGCGTTCATGTCAGATAAGCTTACTCTTACTATGAGAGACTCCAGGGAAATTCTTTCCAGGAAAAGTACAATCCTTTCATAAGCCTGAAGCTTTATCGGAGTAACCGTCCTGCTGTTCTGAAGAATCAGTTCATATCTTCTCTTATCCTCAGAATTTTTGATCATATTTTTCAGCAGTATCCATGAAGTAAAAAAGACTATAAGTGCAGGGATTGTAATTTTCAGTATATCATAAATGTTTTCCATGGGTAATATTCTTAGGATTAATAATTGATTTTGTTCTCTTTTTTATTCAAAGGTAATTAAAAATTGTTCCTACATTTGGTTGATTCCTTTTTAACATTATTTATCATATAACTAGCAGTATGGAATATTTATCAGACAGAATTAAATCTTTATCGGTTTCTCAGACACTTGCCATGGCTCAGAAAAGCCGGGAATTGAAAGCAAAAGGATTTGATATAATTAGTCTTAGTTTAGGAGAACCTGACTTCAATACTCCTGATTACATTAAGGAGGCTGCTAAAAAGGCTATTGACGACAATTATTCCAAGTATCCTCCTGTACCGGGTTATGATGATTTCAGGGAAGCAATCTCATTGAAATTCAAAAAAGAAAACGGTATAAATTATTCTCCGGACCAGATTGTTGTATCAGCCGGAGCAAAGCACTCCCTGATAAACGTGATTTTATCTATTGTTAATCCGGGCGATGAAGTTATTATTTTAGCTCCTTACTGGGTAAGCTATTACGATCAGATAATATTTGCTGAAGGCAAACCGGTTGTAATCGAAGGGAAGCTTGAGAATGATTTTAAAATTAAGCCGGAACAACTTGAGTCTGCTATAACCAGCAAAACAAGACTTATCATTTTTAATTCCCCATCGAATCCGACAGGAATGGTTTACAACCGGAATGAAATGGAGAAAATTGCCAGGATCATTGAAAAGCATGAAGGTTTGTTCATTATTTCCGATGAAATATATGAGCATATTATATTCGAAGGCGAGCATGTAAGTATGGCCTCATTTGATTTTATTTACGACAGGGTAATAACTGTGAATGGTGTATCGAAAGGGTATGCAATGACAGGCTGGAGGATCGGGTACATAGGAGCCCCTTTGTGGATAGCTAAGGCATGCAATAAGTTACAGGGTCAATTCACTTCAGGTGTTTGTTCAATCGCCCAGCGGGCAGCTTTGGCCGCAATTCAGGGTACCGGTGAGTCGCAAAAGAAAATGAAAGAAGCATTTCTTCGCCGCCGTAATCTTATCTGCGGTCTTTTGAAAGAGATAAAGGGAATGAAGGTCAATATCCCCCAGGGAGCTTTTTATGTTATGCCTGACATTAGTTATTTTCTGGGTAAGACAGATGGAGTAACAAAAATCAATAATTCAGACGATTTTGCTCTCTACCTTCTTGATAAGGCTCAGGTTGCTATAGTGGGAGGTGATGCGTTCGGTGCTCCTGACTGTTTCAGAATATCATACGCAACTTCAGATGAACTGCTTATTGAAGCCGTCAAAAGAATAAAAGGAGCGCTGGAAAAACTGAAATAGACTATTTTCTTTGATGCCCCCACACCCTTCAAATGAGGGCTGATACTAAGGTATTTATTTGAATTACAACCAGATGCAGGTGATTAACCCCTGTATTAAGTGGAGCAGGGGGGCTACAGATTCAATATTTATTATACGAAACCGTCACCTCAGCCGGTTTCCGCTTCTTCTCTCTCTCATCACTTAATGAGTATCCCAACGTGATAATAAGCTCAACTCTTTTTGCCTTTGGAATGTCAAGGATTTTTCTGACCAGCTTTTCATCAAACCAGCCAATCATACATGAACCAATGCCTTCGGCTTTTGCCTGCAGGCATATGTTTTCCGAAGCAATTCCTATATCTATAAGCGAATAATCCTTATTCTTGATTGTTCCACCTATTTTGGAAGTAATGTTTGGCTCTTCCCTGATCACGACCAATAGAACAGGCGCCTGACTTACGAAACCGTTCATGCCAATCAGTTTTGCCGAGGCTGCATCAGCAATTTTCAGAAGAAGCCCGGGTTCTGTTACTATAATGAATTTCCATGGCTGTGCATTACAGGCCGAGGGAGCCATCCTTCCAGCTTCAATTATCCTGTCAAGTTTATCCTTTTCAATCTTTTTATCACTGTACTTTCTGTCACTCTGGCGGCTATTAATAAGTTCCAGTATTTTGACTCCATCGCTCATAATCAGAAATTATTTGGTAATAGCTCGAAATAGCTCTCTGGGTGAAGACAAGCCGGACAGTTCTTCAGTGGCTTGTTTCCGAAGTGAATATATCCGCATTTTCTGCAATACCAGAATACTTTTTCATCACGCTGGAATACCTTATCCTGCATTACATTCTCAAGCAGCTTCCTGTATCTCTCTTCATGACCCTTTTCAGCCATAGAGATTGCCTTGAAGGCTGCTGAAATATTCATAAAGCCCTCATCTGCTGCAATCTTTGCGAATGAAGGGTACAGGTCTGACCATTCTTCATGTTCTCCTTCTGCAGCTGCTGTCAGATTTGTTTTTGTAGTATCGATCCTGCCTCCTGGATAAGATGCAGTTATCTCAACCATCCCGCCTTCAAGAAACTTAAAGAATCTTTTGGCATGTTGTTGTTCCTGCAGGGCTGTCTCAAGAAATATTCCCGAAATCTGTTCATAACCCTCTTCTTTTGCAACCTTGGCTGCAAACTCGTATCTGTTCTTTGCCTGTGATTCTCCGGCAAAAGCCTTCAAAAGGTTTTTTTCAGTCTGTGTTCCTTTTATACTCTTTTCCATCTCATTTAGGTTTAATGAATTATAGATTTATTGCAATAAATAATTAGTTATATAATCTATACGATATAAATATACTAAAATTATCTATCTTTATTTTTGAATAAATTATATAAAAATTTTCAAAAAAATAATTAAAACTTAAGAAGATGATTATTGTATTATTATTTCTGGGGATAATTTTCCTCCTGGTTTTGATGGTAGTTTCCATTTATAACAGGCTTGTCAGGTTTAGAAACAACAGGGAGCAGGCCTTTGCTGACATTGATGTTCAGCTTAAACAGAGGCATGACCTTATACCACAGCTTGTTGATTCAGTGAAAGGGTATATGGGACATGAGAGGGGAGTGCTGACTGAAATCACAGAAGCCCGCTCTAATGCAATGAAAGCCACCACAATAAATGAAAAGATTGCTGCAGAAACCAAACTGTCGACTGCTCTTGATGGCCTCAAAGTTTCAGTTGAAGCATATCCTGATCTGAAGGCAAGTCAGAACTTTATGGATCTTCAGAATGAGATCTCAGATATTGAAAATAAAATTGCTGCTGCCCGCAGATTCTTTAACTCAGCAACCAAAGAGCTCAATGTTGCAACTGAACTTTTCCCTTCAAACCTGATTGCTACATTGTTTAATTTTAAGCGTGAACCGATGTTTGAACTTGGTACTCAGCGCACTGAAGCAGAACAACCTCCGAAAATCCAGTTCTGAACTTATGCAGTATTTTGGGTTACAAAGCCAGATATGGAAAAACAATACTAATTCAGTATTGCTTTTGATTATGTTTCCGGTTATATTTTTCGGATTAACCTGGCTTTTCTTCTTTTTGTTATCGTTTAGCCAGAATGAACCGATATCATTAAACCAGGTAAACCAGAGCTTTTTTTCAACAGTTCCATTTATTATTCTGGGTGTTACTGTATGGTTCATAATTGCATATTTCTTTCATACAGTGATGATTAATTCTGCAACTGATTCAAAGCCTCTTGCCCGGGCTGAAAATAAAAGAGTTTATAATCTTGTAGAAAACCTGTGTATTTCAACAGGAATGACAGTTCCGAAAATCTATATAATTGAAGATGATTCTTTAAATGCATTTGCCAGCGGAATAAGTTCAGGGACTTTTTCAATTTCATTGTCAAGGGGAATAATAATCAAACTTAACGACGAAGAGCTGGAGGCAGTTATAGCTCATGAACTGACTCACATCAGAAACCGGGATGTGCGATTACTTATTATTTCAATTGTCTTTGTCGGTATCTTTGCATTTATTTCTCAGGCGCTCTTCAGAACGATTCAATTCGGCAGGGTTGGAAGAGGCAAAAAGGGAGGTGCCGGGATATTAATAGCGATGGTACTTGCCCTGGTCGGCCTTCTTGTTTCAACACTTTTCAGGTTTGCTTTATCCCGGAAACGTGAGTACCTGGCCGATGCTGGTTCTGCTGAGCTTACACACCGGCCACTTGCCCTGGCATCAGCGCTCAGGAAAATTTCTGAAGATCCGACAATAGAGGCCGTAAAAAGAAAGGATGTGGCACAGATGTTTATTGAGAATCCTCAAAAAGAGGAAAAATCATCCTTCTCCATCTCTTCATTATTTGCCACTCATCCGCCTATAGCAAAACGGATTCAGATTCTCGAACAGTTCTAGGTGAAGGCAAAAGAAGCTTTAAAGGTTATAAATTCCTTATTGGTTTTTAAGACGGGTATGGCATTTATAGGTTTAATGCCTTTAGAGTTCTTCCTTTGATTTCCTGCCTGGTTTTATCAGTTTCGCTTCCTCTCCCCTAAAAAGTCTGCCAATATTCTTCCGGTGTGTTATAAGTAGCGCAATGGCTACCAGTACTGAAAATATTTTGAATATCAATGAAGGTGTATCGAATACTGAAAAGAGCAGAATGGGGAACGCCAGACCTGCACTCATTGATGATACCGAAACAATGCCGGTAATGAAGAGTATACCCAGGAAAACACCAAAACAGCTTAAAGTCAGAGGGGTTTGTATTGCAAGCAATACACCGAAAACAGTGGCAACTCCCTTTCCTCCGCGAAATCCGGCAAATATGGGAAAGATATGCCCGATAATTGCAGTTATTCCGGTCAATATCTGGATGTTAGTAATAAGTGCATTTCCGGGCTCCGCCAGGTTGAAGAATACCGGTAACATTGCGGCAAGCCATCCCTTGCCAATATCGATAAGTAAAACCGGTATACCGGTTTTCCAACCAAGTACCCTGATTACGTTCGTGGTACCTGCGTTTCCGCTACCATGCTCTCGTACATCAATATTGTGAAACCGCTTTCCTATCCAGACTGCTGCCGGAATCGATCCGAGCAGAAATGCCAGTACAAAAACGAGTACTGAAATAAGTAGATTCATACTTTAAAATAAAATTGAAAAGTCAAATATAACAATAATAAGAAATTCTGCAGATCAAACTTTAGGTCCGTGCCCGACCAGCCTGGCTGTCTCTTTATTCGCTGTAAATTTACTGAAATTGTTAATGAATTTTAAAGCCAGATCAGTTGCTGCAATATGCCATTTGGCAGGAGAGTCCCATGATTTTCCCGGATGAAGAATGTTACAGTCAACTCCCTCTATTTCCAGGGGGACATTTAAATTGAAAATGGGAAGAGTAATAAAATCACCTTTACTTATTGAGTCATCAAGAATAGCGTTAATTATTCTGCGTGTTGAAGGTAAGTCTATCCTGTTACCGGTTCCGAAAGGACCACCCATCCAACCTGTATTTACAAGCCATGCCTCTGCATTATTCATTTTCATTTTTCTTGTAAGTTCATTTGCATAGGTAATTGGATCGAGCATCAGGAACGCAGCGCCAAAACATGCGGAAAACGAAGGGACAGGCTCTACTATTCCTCTTTCTGTTCCGGCAACTTTTGCTGTATAACCGCTTAGGAAATAATACCTTGTTTGTTCTTCGGTCAGCCTGCTTACCGGAGGTAAAACACCAAATGAATCTGCTGACAGAAAGATAACTTTTTTAGCATGACCCGCTTTCGAAACAGGTTTAACAACATTATGAATGTGATAAATCGGATATGAAACCCTTGTATTCTCTGTTTTTGACCCATCATTGTAATCTATAGTACCATCAGATAAAACAACCAGGTTTTCAAGAAGCGCGTCGCGTTTTATCGCGTCATAAATATCCGGTTCGTTCTTTTTACTAAGGTTAATGCATTTTGCATAGCAGCCACCTTCAAAATTGAACACTCCTTCATCATCCCAGCCATGCTCATCGTCGCCAACCAGCGCCCTTTCGGGATCAGTTGAAAGAGTAGTCTTGCCGGTTCCTGATAGACCGAAGAAGATTGCGGTGTCTCCATTCTTACCCACATTCGCAGAGCAATGCATTGAAGCAATTCCCTTGAGGGGCAGGTAATAATTCATGACCGCAAAAATACCTTTCTTCATCTCTCCACCATACCATGTTCCTCCAATAACTGCCATTCCTTCAGTAAGATTGAACATGACAAAATTTTCAGAATTCAGTCCCTGTTTCTTCCATTCAGGGTTAGTTGTTTTTGAAGCATTGAGAACGACAAATTCAGGTTTAAAGTTATCAAGCTCTTCCTGTTCAGGCCTGATAAACATATTTTTTACAAAGTGTGCCTGCCAGGCTACCTCAAGAATGAATCTGACACTAAGCCTTGTATTTTCATTTGCGCCACAGAAACAATCTACCACAAACAATCTCTTTTCTGATAATTGCTTTACTGATAAGCTTTTACAATAGTTCCATATTTCAAATGGAATAGGTTTATTATCAGAAACTTTTGCCATGTCGGATTTCCACCAGACTGTATTCCTGGTTTTATTATCAAGAACAACGTATTTATCTTTTGGTGAACGACCTGTAAATATCCCTGTATCAACTGAAACAGCACCGGTGCGGGTGATAATACCTTTTTCATATTTACTTAATCCCGGTTTTGTTTCTTCAGCAAATAATTGATTATAAGAAGGATTATATAGGATTTCCTTTACGTCTTTAATACCATATTGTAATAAGTCCTGTTGTGTAACCATCTTCAGAAAATTTTATTTTGAAATTAAAAGTTATAAAGATATTAAACAATTAAGCGTGAATATACTGAAATTTAGCTCTATTTTATAATTTAAATAGAATAAACGAATAGGGTATTTCTCAGATCAGGGGTCATAATAGTGTCAGAGGGATTTAGGGGTCTATATAGCCAGGATAATACCGGGCATTCATGAAAAGAAAAGGGTTCCGTTTTTTACGGAACCCTTTTCTCATATTACATTATTTTGGTTATTTACCATATTTAATTGAAGCCTGAGCAGCAGCAAGTCTTGCGATCGGAACTCTGAAAGGAGAACAACTTACATAGGTTAAACCTGCTTTGAAGCAGAACTCAACTGAAGCCGGGTCACCACCCTGTTCACCACAGATACCAACTTTCAGGTCTGGTCTGGTTGCACGACCTTTCTCAACAGCCATTTTGATGAGCTGGCCAACACCATCCTGATCAATTGTCTGGAATGGGTCTGATGCAAGAATCTTCTTATCAAGGTAATCGTGAAGGAAACCACCTGTATCATCACGGCTAAACCCGAAGGTCATCTGCGTAAGATCGTTTGTTCCGAATGAAAAGAACTCAGCACTCTTAGCCATACGGTCAGCGAGAAGACAGGCGCGTGGAATTTCAATCATTGTTCCATATTTGCAGGAGATTGCTTTTACATTGAATTTTTTGCAAACTTCCTCATATACTTTGTCGTATACTTTTTTGGTAAAGTCAAGCTCTGCAACTTCGCAGGTAACAGGAACCATTAATTCAGGATAAGGTTTCTTTCCTTCGTTAATAAGTTCAATTGATGACTCAAGCATAGCTCTGATCTGCATCTCAGTTACTTCCGGGAATGTTACACCAAGACGTACTCCACGGTGTCCCATCATCGGGTTTGATTCGTGTAAAGCCTCACCTCGTTTCGCAACATCTTCTTTCTTGATACCAAGAGCTTTTGCAAGCTCTTCCTGTTTTTCTGCACCCTGTGGTACAAACTCGTGGAGTGGCGGATCGAGAAGTCTGAAAGTTACAGGCAGCCCATCCATAGCAGCCATAGTGGCTTTCATATCTTTTTTAACAAATGAGAACAGCTCATCAAGTGCTTTCCTGCGCTCAGTTTCA
>JANYJP010000083.1 GCA_025358455.1 Bacteroidales bacterium | reverse complement strand
AGTTTTGTAAGCAATCTTTCAGGATTGCAGCCAGGGATACCCTATTTTTTACGTGCTTATGCTACAAACAGTGCAGGTACCTCTTATGGAAATGAGATAACATTTACAACAATTGCTGTAGTTGTTCCAACTCTTACAACTGCCGGAATAACTGCATTCACTTTGACAACAGCAATTTCAGGGGGAAATATCACAACTGATGGTGGTGGAGCAATAACAGCAAGAGGTACTTGTTGGGCGACAACACCAGCTCCGACTATAGCTAAATCAAAAACATCAGAGGCTACCGGAACAGGAAGTTTTATTAGTAACCTCACAGGATTATTACCTGGTACTATCTATTATGTTCGTGCGTATGCTACTAACAGCGCTGGAACTGCATATGGAAATGAGATCACATTTACATCGGCGCCTATAACAGCTCCTGCTCTAACAACTAATGCAGTTACATCAATCACTTTAACTTCCGCTGTTTCTGGTGGAAATGTAATTGCCGATAATGGTGGATCTGTTACAGCAAGTGGAATTTGTTGGGCAACAACTACTGTCCCAACAATCAGTAATAATAAAACAACAACCGGAACGGGAACAGGAAGTTTCATGAGCAATATGACAGGACTTTCATCAGCTACGACATATTATGTTCGCGCATATGCTACCAACAGTGCGGGTACTGCTTACGGAAATGAGATCTCATTTACCTCAGGCCAGACACTGGTTCCTACTCTTACAACAACAAATGTTAGTGCAATCACTTATACAACAGCCTCTTCGGGAGGAAATATTGCTGCTGATGGTGGTATGGCAGTCACCGCAAAAGGTGTCTGCTGGGCAATCTCACAAAACCCGACTATTAGCAATAGTTTAACATCAGACGGGACCGGAACGGGTATTTTTACGAGCAGTCTTACAGGATTATTGCCAGGGACAATCTATCATGTACGTGCCTACGCTATCAACAGTGTGGGGACCGCATATGGACAAGATATTTCATTTACAACAAACGCGATTCTTCTTCCTACGCTTACCACAAATGCAGTAACTACAATTACCTATACGACTGCTGTATCAGGCGGGAATATTACCCTTGATGGTGGTGGAGCAGTAACAGCAAGGGGAATTTGTTGGGCAACAACAACAAACCCTCTTGTAAGCGATTTCAAAGCAACAAGCGGGATCGGAACCGGATCTTTCATAAGCAATCTCATATCCTTACAACCAGGGACTACTTATCATGTACGTGCGTTCGCTACAAATAGTGCTGGTACAGCTTATGGGACTGATGTGCCTTTCTCAACAAACGCTGTCATCCTCCCGACTGTCACTACTACCGCTATTTCAGCAATTGGTGTAAGTACTGCATCTTCAGGTGGAAATGTTACTAATACTGGAGGTGGAACCACTTCTAGGGGTGTATGTTGGGCGATAATTCCATCGCCTGTGATTACTGATTTTATAACTACTGATGCAACAGGTGCAGGTATTTTTACAAGCAGTCTGACAGGTTTATTACCAGGTAAAGTTTACTATTTACGTGCGTATGCAACTAACAGTGCCGGAACTTCTTATGGAAGCGAGGTTAGCTTTTCTACTAAAATTGCGGACGCAGATGGAAATATTTATAGTACTGTCCTGATTGGTACACAGCTCTGGATGGGAGAAAACCTGAAAAGCACTAAATACAGTAATAGTGATCTTATAGGTACAACGGCTCTTCCAGGTACAGATATATCAGCAGTGGTAACACCATCATACCAATGGCCTGTTGATGGTCTTGAGAGTAATGTAGCTATCTATGGCAGATTATATACATGGTATGCCGCTACTGACAGCCGTAACGTATGCCCCACAGGCTGGCATGTACCTACAGATACAGAGTTAGAAGATCTGAAAACAACTCTTGGAGGTGACGCCGTTGCAGGAGGAAAACTCAAAGAAGCTGGAGTAAGCCATTGGACTACTCCGAACACTGGAGCAACCAACTCAACAGGTTTTACAGCCCTCCCTTCAGGCTATCGTCAACCTTCTGGAGGATATGTAAGCCTTGGTGTGAGTAGTTACATATGGAGTTCCAATACTAATGATCCTGCATTAGCTTGGGGCCAGAAAATGAGTAACGCTAACGGAGTATTACTCCGCGGCGGCTACTTTTATGCGTCCGGCGTTTCTGTACGCTGCCTAAAGTAGTAATCAGGATGCCAGCGTGATACAAGTATAAATGTTTTTATATTTTGTAATATAAATGAAAAAAGCTACCATATCAATGGTAGCTTTTTTTTTCTGGCAGGCTAAGCCATGGTTGCTGAAGAGTAAGAATCAAATTGTTTAGAATTGTTTATAAGCTTATGATTTTTGTACCGATATGACTCTGATATTATCTGAACCATCCGATACAGTTTTAATCTGACTGAATAGTTGGGTTCTTTCGCATAATTGATGAATCAGTTGTCCCTGCCCAAGGCCAACTTCAAAAACCATCCATCCTGCATTTCTCAGGAATTTTGGCCCGTCATGAACAAGTTTTTGAATGATTTTTATTCCCAGCATCCCACCGTCAAAAGCAGCCATTGGTTCGTTCATCGATATTTCCACATCCATTTTTTGAACTTTTGAACTACTAATATAGGGAGGGTTACAAATGATAAGGTCAAATTTTCCCCGATACTCATCTTTATCATAAGCTTCCATCATATCGCCCTGATTTGCAGAAACACGTTCATTCAAGTTCAAGAAGTTGATATTTTCCCTTGTAAGATCAACAGCTTCCTGCGATATGTCAGATGCGAAAACAATACAATTTGGATTGTAATATGCAACAGTTATTCCCAAATTGCCTGATCCGCAACAAACATCCATAACATAAATTTTCTTATCCGGATCAGATAGCTCCCTTGAAAGCTGCAAAGCTTTTTTACCCAGCAATTCAGTTTCCTTCCTTGGGATTAATGCTCTTCTGTCAGTTAATAATTCAACTTCCATGAAATTCTGCCGACCGGTGATATATGCAAGAGGGGTGTTTTCAATCCTCATTTGAATAAGTTCGGATAAATAGATTATCTGATTTTCAGTAAGATCGGGTAATGACAAATTAACGGCTCTTTCGGCAGAAATTGGAATCCCGGCAGCTTTAAACCATAATGCATTTATTGTAGATATGATAGTTTCTTCAGGCTTATCGTCCAGAAAGTGCAGTTTGTCTTCTAACTCATCACTAATTTTTTTGAATAGTTCTTCCTTATCCATTTTTTATTTTCATTTTCACGAGCTCCTTTTTATCAATTTTCCCATTAGAACTTTTTGGCATCTCATTTAGAAAAATAACTTCTTTGGGGATCATGAATGATTCCAATTTAGATGTGCATTCTTTTAGTATATCCTTTGCTTCCAGTTGGTTATTGCCATGAGTTGTAATAAATGCAATTATTGCCTCTCCCATTATTTCATCAGGCATTCCCAGTACTGCAACTTCTTTTATGCCAACTATATTATAAATAATATTCTCAATCTCAACCGGGCTGACTTTTTCTCCTCTGGTTTTTATAATATCATCTGTTCTCCCAAGAAAATAAAGGAATCCTTCTTCATCCATTTTAAACCAGTCATTTGAGCATAAAATTCTTTCCCCGGGCAGATTGCCTTCCCGCAACATTACCTTACTGAGTTCTTCCTTATGCCAATATCCCAGCATAACATGCGGGCCACGGATATGTAAAATTCCTCTTTCCCCGGTTGGTACCGGATTACCTTCAGGGGATAATAAAAAGACTTCGGTCCCGGGTATTGCCTTACCAACCGACCCGGATTTAATATCAACCAGTTCAGGTTCCAGATAGCACACCCTTTTACATTCGGTCAAACCATACATTTTAAATATCAATGCCTGGGGGAATATTTTTTTAAGATCTGGAATGAACTCCGCGGGCAATGCTGCCGCGGTATTCGTAACTTTCCCGATGCAATCGAATGACAAACCGGTTTTCTTATTAGTAGCAATCATCATTGCATAGATCGTGGGTACTCCGGGGAAAACAGTCGGTTTAAACATCTCAATTTGTTTGTAGATAGATGTTTGAAAGGTAAAAGACTGCTCAACAATCAGTGAGCCGCCAACGGTAACTGCCATCAGTAGCTGATATAATCCATAATCAAATGCAAGTGGCAAAACCAATAGAATACGATCGTCCTCCGACAATCTCAGATATTCAATGAGGCTCCATGAAGTAAAGACCATTGATTGATGAGTCATCATTACTCCTTTAGGAAATCCTGTACTACCTGAAGTGTATATTAATGCAGCCAGATCATTTGGTATGATTTTAGGTAAAACAATTGATGAGGGATTTTTACCTGAAATTGTTTCTTCAAAATCTACAGATTTAATAGCCGGAAACCTGGTTATTTTGTTAAAATCTCCGGCAATTATAACCTCCTCAATATCTGTTGAACCACCTAATGCCTGAGATAATTCATTATTTAGTATTCCTTCAGAGAATAATATTTTAGCGCCACTGTCCTTTAATATGTATTGTAGTTTATCAGCTTTCGTCTGGGGATTAATTACCAGAAATGCTGCGCCGGCAAGGGTTATACCGTAAATGGAAACTATACTTTGCCAGGAGTTATTCATATAAATAGCCACCCGATCACCTT
>JANYJP010000080.1 GCA_025358455.1 Bacteroidales bacterium | reverse complement strand
AAATCCCTTGTTATACCGGTTATTGAGATGCTGCATTTTTTCTGATCCGGGTTGGTAATTATCCCATCATAAAGATTGCCTTTTCCGTCAATAAGCCTTACGGCTGCTCCTGTAGTCATCCGTAATACTCTAATGACATGCCTCGACTCATTTTCGTCCAGGGTGTACAAATCTCCGTTGATCTCAGGAGCATAAAATATCTGCATTGCAATCAGTTTATACAAAAATAGATAATTTGGCCTTACCTTTAAGAGCTATTGGGAAATCCTTTTTTAAAATATTATATGATAATCAAATTATGAAAATCGGCCTTCTTTCAGATACGCATGGATGGATTCACCCGAGGCTTTATACCCATTTTGCAGGATGTGATGAAATATGGCATGCAGGCGATATCGGGAATATTGAAACAGCAGATAAACTTGCAGCTTTCAAACCGCTAAGGGCTGTTTATGGAAATATTGATGATGCACTGGTAAGAACGGTTTATAAAGAACATCTGATGTTTCAGATAGATGATATAAAGGTCTGGCTTACCCATATCGGAGGTACTCCGGGGCATTATGATCAAAGAGTCAGACCTGCAGTATACGAGAATCCTCCAGACATTTTTATCTGTGGACATTCACATATTGCAAAAGTAATGCACGACAAGAAAACAGGATTTTTATATATTAATCCGGGTGCAGCAGGATATTATGGTTTTCATAAATTTATGACAGCGATAAGGTTTCAGATAAATGGCAAAAATATACACGATATGGAACTGATCGAACTGGGCGAAAGGGGCAAAGCAGCTATTTTGTAACAGAATCCTCCTCAGCATTATTACTGGCCATTCTTCTCAGGAAACGGGCAAGTCTGTCCTCAGCTGCAATCATATATGTATAAGGTACTCTTACTGATGATTCAGGGTGTTTCCTGTCGTTCAGTTTGGCATTTGAAATGATTGTATTAAAATTGTTATTTCCTGCCTGGGCCATCATTACACCTCTGAAATACGAAAAGTAATACCATGTAGATTCATCAGCCTTAAGATATACATCAATCATATCACCTGATCTTCTCCGCTGAATTTCTATATATCCGTCAACATATACATTAATAGGTTGTTGCCCGACGAATCCAATACCAATTTTCCCATTTGAACGGAACGAAGATGACGCTTCATTCCAGAAGAGATTCACATCGTTAAGAAGCAGTTCATAAACAAACTCCTTAGGAAGGTTTTTTGAGGTACCAAAAAGATCCATTTCTTCTTTTACCTGTGTCGCGGCCGATACGCCCAGCAGATCTTTCATCGCCTTATTATTCAGTTCAGTGTTCAGATTAACCGGTTTAAGCGAAGGCATCAACCTCAGTTCATCAGCCATTAACTTAAGAGCCTCTGCTGAAAAGTGAAAATCGAGAGTAAGAATTGCCTGTATATTGACTTTCCCTGAATCTATTGCATGTATTACCTTGCCTGCACTGTTAAATTTAAACAGGTCGTATTTAGCTCCGAAGTTTATATTTCCTTCACCCGACAGAATGCAAAAGTTTCTGTCGAAAGCTAACAGATTACCCGGAAGTGTCAGATCAGCCAGCTTCTCAAGTGAAGCAATCAAATATCTTCCCTTAGCTTTTTCATAATATAGATAACCACTGGAATTTACCAGGGCCACATCAGTCCAGGATTTTTGGGCAGATAGAAATGCAGGATAAATATGGGTTGAATCTGTATTGATAAATGAACCTGAAAATACAAGATTATCATTCATATCCCTTGGCTTATCAATAATCGGGATCATAACATTTTTCGGGTCGATTCTGGATTTAAACCTGACATTATAACTTGTGATTTTACTGCAGTCATTTACAATTCCTGCTGATCCGGTAAATGTTAAAAGATCATCCCTGGCATAGAGTTTCACATCCCCCGCGAAAGAAAATGCCGGACTGAGCATGAATTTCTGAGTTACAGGTATATATCCTTTGGCACTTGTTGTCAGCGTATCAACAGCAAGTTCAGGGAAATTGACCGGTTGAATATTCTTGTTTTCATCAACGTAATCATAAATTGCACTGCCGGTGTATCGTTTGGTAGACTCAATATCAATCTTTGCATCGTGCAGAATATACTTGTTATTCAGTGCGATAACAGCATTTTGCATCTGCTGGATCTTTGCTCTCCTGTTTATGGTTATTTTCCCGTTTTCAGGTTGTATCAGAGCATCTGCTATATGTATATAATTTATGTTTTCTGCTTCAATATATTCCTGGTCGAGGTGATAACTTCCTTTCCAGGAGGAAAAAGCAACAGTGTCAGAATTGTTATTTGTCGCAAAGAATGTTGGTTTATCAAGGTGCTTAATATCTAAACTGAGCAACTTATCAGATGTTAACAGAGGTGAATTTAACTTTCCTTTTTGCTCCATCTCCAGAACTCTTGCATCCATATCATATGTAAAATCAGTCATCGTACATATGTATTGGATTTCGGGAAATTTCACCATCGAGGAGTCAGTGTTCAGATGGAAACGCGACATTTTCTGATCAAAATTAATATCTGTATTAGCATTCTCAGCAATAAAGGAATAACCGCTTGTGGTGGACGATTTGAGATTATAGTCAGCAGTGTCTGCTTTTATTGCATTTGGAGCAAAACTGAAAAGGTTAGAAGTAACTCTTGAATTGGTCATATTTATAATACCAGAACCATTAAGTATCGACGGTGTAAGTTTTAATGAGCCATCAAGCGTTGTTCCGTTCCCAAACATATCAAAATATTTTCCGGTAGCATTTGTTGCCAGCCACTCATCTTTTTGAGTAAGCCATTTGATTGCAACATCCTGGCTGTTAAGCGCCGGGAAAATTCCGGAAGCATCTTTGTCAATCACAAAGGTTGTGGCCCGGGTAATCATTGAATCAGGGAAGAATTTGTATTCATCCGACTTTGTTGTTGACGTCAGATGTTTTATTGTACCATCGCCAATTAATCCTTTATTACTCATATTAAGATTATCGTACAGCCTTCCTTTGTTTCCATATATATCAACCCCTTCTTCGGGAATAGCCATATTAAAACCAAGTGAATTATTTTCCTGTATAGTAAGGAATTGTCGCATTGGTTTAAGGATATTCCCTCCGACAAATTCTCCTGAAAGGTTCATATCCTTATTGGAATAATGGTCAATATTTTCATAGGTGAAAGGATCAGCCTTGAAATAAAAATCTTTCTGGGGATATACACCCTCTAACCCGGGGATTTTATCGTAAAAAATATATGAGTAAGTTATAGCATTAATTATCGGGTATTGTTTAAGGCTTTTTAACCCTGATTTATTATCAGGTTTATCGATATATAACTCTGCTGTGCCTAACTGAATAAGATTATCGACACTTTTTATTAAGGGATTACCATAAACATCTTTTTTATCAGTTTCCACAGATATTCTAATTGAATCGATCTTTTGAAGCCTTATCTTAAATGTATCATAACTGAAGGAGAAATTATGGCCAAAAACAGTAAACAGACCTGCTTCAACAACCCCGTCAAATTGCAAATTTCTGTTTTTACCGATAACCAGCTGTTTGTTGTAAGGATAAATTGCAACCCTTTGTGAGTCGCTGAGAAAAACCCCGCTTACTCCATTGACGGTTAGTCTGAAGTTTTTAAGATCAAGTATCGCATTGTCGGTCGGGGCTTTTGTTTCACTGAGAATATTTAAAATATCGTAATCCTTTCTTCTGGAATAGAAATCGAGAAAATCCTTTGTTTTTTTCTTAATTGTTATTTCGTTATTTGTCCGGTCATAGAATACAAAACCCTTATTAGCCATATCAATACATAACCCGATAACTGCTTCCTTAGGTCTGTTCATCCATTTGGCAAATTCAGCCACGGGGAAGGTTTCTGAATAGAACCATTCTGCAAACTTCATCAGCCGGCTTAACGGATGGTACTCATCCATACCCATTAGCTGCATGAAGTAATCTGAGTTAAAAAATGATGATGATTCAAACCGGGCCTGTCCCATTGATGCTCCTCTTGCCCGTGAAAGAATAATTTTTGATTCTTTCATATTCCACGACAGGTATTCAAAATACATGTCAATACTGTGAAAAGAATCAAAATATGGGCTCTTTGATATTGGATTGTTTGTCCTGAACAGGTTTACCTGTCTGGTATTGGCAAAATATGAAAACCCGAGGTTTGAATGGTATATTGAATCTTTGCCGAGATAAAGAGATATTGATGTTTCCTGGCTGTTCAACCCCGCTTTTGAGAAAAGAAACTCCTTCGACTTGATTTTAAGATAAAGAGTATCATGCCTGAATAGCAATATTTTTGCAGGCAGGTAATTTTCTCCGGAACCTTTTACATTAGCGCCTTCAAATAAGAGCCCGCCTTCATAATTAACTCCCTCATACATGTTCTTTATCTGGAATGATTTGGTATATGTGGTGAACCTGGGGAAATTTGCTTTTTCCCAGTTAACGAAACTTACAGCCTTATCAGTCAGGGTACCTGATACGGGGTTTTTAAAATAGGTTTTATGTGTAAGTTTTACGGAATCAATTGTGTAACTACTAGTGGTTGTGTTAATTATATAATCGTTAAGCTCAACAAATACATCATTTCTGGAATAACCCGCTTTCTCGAAGGTAACTAGCCCTTTTTGTCCTTTAAATAATTGCAATTCAGGATAATACGAGCCAGATACATTATAGATTTCTGTGCTGTCCTTTTGAGAATAACATGTTAGGGTTGCATTTGAGATGGCAATATAAAACGTAGTGTCATGTAAAAATTTAGTTGTACTGTTTTTTACTTTCCATTTAACACTACTTGATTCAAACAAGACATTACTTTTTATCATTGACCCCGAGTTCCTGAAATAAGTGTCAATGTTATCATTTGTAAACTTGCGGCTGAATGCTAATTCACTTAGCCCCGTGAGCCAGTTTTTAAAAAAAGTGTCCTCGCGTTTGAAGTCAATAAAATAGTTAAGTGTCAGGAGAAAATCATGAAAATGTGGTGCTGGTCTCATATATCTGGAAGAGAGCTGGCTGGAGATGTCTATTATCTTAACCATATTCTCTTTTGAGAAGGCTGCACTGTCCCATCTGGCAGAGAAAGTATTCAGGTTGGCTATCTGTTCATCACTCAGATTAGGTCCCATAAAAGTCTTTAGCTCTTCCCTGAATTTTAGAGGATCTCCTGAAAATGCCGATTTTGTCTGTGAATACAAAGAGACAGGAATTAATACCTGCAAAATGAGACACAGAATAACAAGTTTTCTTAACATTTTTGTATGTTCTTTTGCCCCCCTTCTTTGCTTTTGCATAGCAGCTTCGGCAAAGAAAAGCAGAGGGGAAGAAAAGTTTATTTTATTGCATCAACGATCCCGGCAAAATCCTCCTTCTTAAGTGCTGCACCTCCTATCAAACCGCCATCAACATCGGGTTTTGAGAATATCTCGGCTGCATTTGATGGTTTACAGCTACCACCATATAGAATGGGCAGTTTTTTAGCACAATCGTTTCCATATTTCTCTTTTACCAGGTCGCGGATGTATTTATGCATCTCCTGAGCCTGATCCGGTGAGGCGGTGAGACCTGTCCCTATGGCCCAAACAGGTTCATATGCCACAATTATCATATCCATCTGTTCCGGAGTCAGTGTAAATAATCCTTCTTCCAGTTGTCTTCTTACAATAAGAAAGTGTTTTTCTGCTTCTCTCTCGCTCAATACTTCACCACAGCAGAAGATCACTTTCAAACCACTGTTAATTGCCAGTAATGTCTTTTTATTCAGGAGCTTATCGTCCTCATGATAGTAGGATCTTCTTTCGGAATGACCTATAATCACGTATTCAGCGCCAGTACTTTTTACCATATAAGCTGATACTTCACCTGTAAAGGCGCCGGAGGCCTCAGAAGCGCAGTTCTGTGCACCCAGCGCTAATTTGCCATGCTTCAGAATTTCTGATACACCAGCCAGATGAATAAATGGGGTGCACAAGATAACCAATGCTTTTCCGGTGGGATTTTCTTTGAAGTGTTTATCAACTGAACCTGCAAATTTCAGGCCTTCTGCCAGATTCATGTTCATTTTCCAGTTCCCGGCAACAATCTTTTTTCTCATATAATTTAATTTTTAAAATGGTAATAAAATTTATAGTTAAAATCATTTAATATTTATAGTAATCATTTCGGCAAAACCGCTTCGACCTGTTGTTTAAACCACTCCCTTTCCGGAACATTTGCCCATGACCATTTTCCGATGATACTTCCATCTTTAAGGAGAATATAACCAGGATTCGCTCTTATCATAGTTTTAAGTGTCGTTTCGTCAACTGTACAGAACAGGAGACCGTTATCATATCTTTTAACTTCTTCAGCCCCGGAAGCTGTAAGTATGTAAAAATCAATTCCATTTTCTTTACAATACTTTCCTAATTCAAAACCAGTCAACATCATTTTTTTACCTGCATCTGTCAACTTTCCGGAGACCATAAATAATGATAATCCAGGATTAGATAGTACCTTTTGAGTGATGTCTTCTCCATCAACCGAAGTTATAATAAAATCGTGTATGGGAGGCTGATATCCTTTTTTAATAATAACAGATTTCTGATCAACAAATTTCCATGCTGTATCATTGGCCGGATAGTTATTCAGATCAAATTCCTTCCTGACACCTGATTTTTCGTAAGTAAAAGTTGTTTTATATTCGTCAACCATAACACCCTCCGGAACAATCATTTTGTCAGCAATTTTTACATCGGTTTTATATGGTAGAAAGTCTAATACAGGGAGATATCTCAGGTTGTAAAAGGAAAAAAGAATAAAAAGAAGTATTGTAACGGAAATTATAACCCATTCCGTAAAAGTGCTGAATAAATTCTTTATCTGTTTACGGTTGAAAAAAAGGATTGCAGCCAGTGCAATCAATATTATGTTTTTACCGAATGTCTGCCAATTGGTAAGATGAATTGCATCGCCAAAACAACCACAGTCAGAAACCGGATTTGTCAATGCAAGTATGAATGTGAGAGGGGTGAAAATTACCATGAGAATCATAACGCCCCATATTCCGGTTTTTAGCCTTAATCCTGTAAGGACAGAAAATCCGGAAATGAACTCGGCAGTGCACAGGATAATCGCCAGTGGAAGACTTAGCCAGTTCAAAACGCCTAGATTAAAAGCGTGAAAATAGTCATGGAATTTGTATGATGACCCTAATGGATCAATAGCTTTGACAGTGCCCGAGAAAATAAAGACAAGACCAATTACTATTCTGCAGACAGATCTTAATATCTTCATCCTAAATGAGCTTTCGGTCGATAAATATTTTAACTATTAAGTCAAAAATTTCTGAAGGTGTAAGCATGGCTCCTTTTTTATTACTGCAGTTTATTAATGCCAGACGGTCATCACTTTTTGCAACCCTGACATAAATATCTCTGACATTTTTCTGAAATGTAAGGCTTTCTTCATGAATATCCCTTGTCCCGTTAAGGTAATTTCGGTCATCGCCTTTCCTCTCTGATGATAGCTTTTTTTCGGTAAACGCAAATGGCACATCAAGAAAAATATTAAGATCGGGTTTAGGAATAGCAAAATGGCTGAATTCAAGTGAAAGTATCCATTTCATAAGTTCATCCTGAGATTGAACGTCATGAAGTTTTGCACACTGATAGGCAATATTTGAATAGGTATATCTATCGAGGAGCACTATTTTCCCTTCTTTTAACCAATTGCCGATTATTTCAGATGCATCTTTCCTGTCGCCGGCGTATAGCATTGCTACAAGGTAAGGATCAACATCTTTGAGTGAACCAAATTCACCCCTTAAAAACCGGGCAACAAGCTCTCCGAAATATGGAGCATTGGTTCTTGGAAAGTGCAGATATTCACAGCTATATCCTTTATTTTTAAAGAAGGCCTGTAACATTTTTATCTGTGTCGATTTGCCTGCTCCATCAACACCCTCAATTACGAAAAGCTTCATTTTAAGTCTGGTTTCTTTCAATACAAATGTAATAACCACTGTTCAAAGATAAAAATGGATTGCCTGTTTTAATAAATTCATTAAATTCGGGTATAAATAAATTACGCTTTGACTGGAAAACCGAGATACATAAATGCAGGGGGTAAACTACTTGACCTTGAGACACCAAAGGTTATGGGTATCCTGAACATAACCACCGATTCCTTTTATAAAGGGAGTCGTTATAATTCAGATGAAGATATTCTGAAAGCTGCAGACAGGATGCTATCTGAGGGAGCTGATATTCTGGATGTTGGTGGTTATTCCTCTCGTCCGGGAGCGACTGATATTTCAAAAGAGGAGGAGAGTATCCGGGTTCTTAAGTCAATAAAACTTATAAGTTCGGAATTTCCTGATGCGATAATATCAATAGATACTTTCAGGGCTGACATTGCCCGGGCTGCCATTTTGGAATGTGGCGCTCATATTATAAATGATATCTCAGGCGGTGAAGCTGATACCGAAATGTTCCCCCTTGTGGAAAAACTAAAGGTTCCGTATATTCTTATGCATATGAAGGGAGCTCCAGGTAATATGCAGAATAATCCAGTTTATGACGATGTAGTTGCCGATATTCTGAAATGGTTTGGAGAAAGGATCTTCAGGCTTCAGTCAGCAGGAGTAAAAGACATAATTATAGATCCTGGTTTTGGATTCGGGAAAACAACTGAACATAATTTTGAAATGTTAAGACGGCTGAGTGATTTTTCAGTAGCCGGATTGCCTTTGTTAGTCGGGTTATCTCGTAAAGGGATGATCTGGAAGACATTGGAGGTAACTGCTGATGAAGCCCTTAACGGCACTTCAGTTTTAAATGCATTAGCGCTTGCAAATGGTGCTGATATTCTGCGGGTTCATGATGTAAAAGAAGCTGTTCAGGCAGTCCGCTTGCTGCAAAAGATTGGGAAATAGACATTCTCAGGCATTTGCTTTCTCAAACCATTATTTAATTCCTGATGAAAATATTTTAACTTGTGGCACGTTAGTTCACTTTAGGCACTTTAAGTACAGTTTAATTTTAATGTTTAATTAATTTTACGACATACAATTTTTAATAATATGCCATTTCATATAACCGTATTTGATATAATTGATATTTTCCTGGTAGCAATTATTCTCTTTCAGATATACAAGTTAATAAGAGGTACTGCAGCTTTCAGCATCTTCATAGCAATATTTTTTATCTATCTTTTCTGGATCCTGGTAAAAGCGCTTAATATGGAACTTATAAGCGCTTTACTCGGGCAGGTTATTGGCGTCGGGGTACTCGCACTGATAATTGTATTTCAACAGGAAGTGAGGAGATTCCTGCTTGCTATTGGAAACAAGTATATCAAAGGTAATCGTTTTCCGATTGGACGATTGTTTTCACCTGGCAGAGAAGATACCGGGAGTATAAAGGAAGCGGAGGAGATTGTAAGGGCATGTGAATCAATGGCTTCAAATAAAACTGGTGCTCTTATTGTTATCGGAAGAAAAAGTAGTCTTGATATCTTTTCCGAAGGGGGTGAGATACTCAGAGCCAGGATAAGTGCGGAGCTTCTGGAAACAATATTCTTTAAAAATTCACCGTTACACGATGGCGCAGTATTGATCGAAGGTGGCGTGATACTTGCTGCCAGATGCCCCTTACCAATTACCGAGCAGGTAGCGTTGCCTCCACGATATGGTATGCGTCACAGGGCAGCGGTTGGAATGTCAGAACATTCAGATGCCATAGTTGTGGTGGTCTCAGAAGAGTCGGGCTTTATATCAGTTGTTGATACAGGCGAAATAAGAGAAAACATTACTGCTAATGACCTGAGGAATATTCTTCTTATGGAGAAGATCTGGTAATTATTCATTAATATTACCTCACACATTTCAACCTGCGAAACTTCAGCTAAGAAGGTTCGCACCACAAAACCTGTGAATTTTAATTTTAATAAACTGAAATCCAAAAAAAGATTATAAATTGCTGAGAATTAATCTATGAGTAAGTAATCCGATAGTAAATTGACCTGAACTTTGAGATCTTAATACAAATGTGTATGGATAAGATATTGAAAATATTGTTTGTGGAAGATGCCAAGTTGGATGCTGAGTTGATCTGGAGGGAAATTGAAAAAAACAAATTGAATTTTGAAAGATTGCTGGTTGATAACAGGGATAGTTTTATAGAAGGTATTAAATCCTTTGAACCCGATCTTATTATTTCTGATTACTCACTTCCACAATTTGATGGGATGACTGCACTTAAGATCAGAAATGAACTTGTACCTATGACTCCGTTTATTCTTGTTACAGGTTCTCTGAATGAGGAGGTTGCAGTTGAATGTATGAAAGCAGGAGCAGATGATTACATTCTGAAAGAAAATCTTTCGCGCCTGGTTCCATCAATAGTTAATTCAATTTATAAAATCAATTTATTAAAAGAGAAAAGAAGCGCTGAAGAGGAGCTTCAAAAGAGCGAAAGAAGGCTTCAGAGAGCACAATCAATAGCTCTTGTTGGAAATTGGGAACTCGATCTTTCCTCAAAGTCAATCTGGTGTTCGGAAGAAGCAACAGTAATATACGGAGTGGACACTCTGAAAAATGAATTTCCTCTGGAAATGATACAAAAGATTCCACTTCCGGAATACAGACCAATTCTAAATGAGGCAATTGACCGTCTTTTAAAATATAATGAACCATACGAGGTTGAATTTAAGATCAGACGGGTTAATGATGGCGCAATAAGGTTTATTTACTCAAAAGCCGAATTTATTCAGGATCGGGAAAGTAACCGGATCATGGTGGTTGGTGTAATTCAGGATATATCTGAAAGAAAACTTGCTGAGGAAGAAATAATAAAAGCCAAAGAGAAGGCTGAGGAAAGTGATAAATTAAAAACTGCTTTTCTTCATAATATCTCGCATGAAATCAGAACTCCCATGAATGCAATAGTCGGATTCTCAACTCTCCTGTCCGAACCCGACCTGGATGCCAGGTCGCGTCAATCTTATGTTGATATAATTATGCAAAGCAGTAATCATCTGCTTTCAATTATAACCGATATTGTTGATATTTCAAACATTGAGGCCAATCTGGTAAGAATAGATAAGAATGAGATAAACATAAACGCGAAACTCAAAACGATCTGTGATCAGTTCGCTCTGAGAGCAAATGAAAAAAAATTGTCGATAATATGTGAAACGGGATTACGGGATAATGAGGCAATTATTCTGACAGATGGAACAAAACTGGTACAGATATTATCAAATCTTGTAAATAACGCGCTCAAGTTCACTGATTCGGGATATATAAAACTTGAATATCAGGTAAAAGACAGTTTGCTGGAATTTTGTGTATCAGATACCGGTATTGGAATACATGAAGAATATCAAAATAAGATATTTGATCGTTTCTATCAGGTGAATAACTTGTTATCAGATATACATGAAGGAACAGGGCTGGGGCTTTCCATATCGAAAGCTTACATCGAGCTTATGGGTGGAAAAATCTGGCTTAAATCGGAACCAGGGAAAGGAACAGCATTCTATTTTACAGTTCCTTACGATAAGCAGGTTGTACATAAACCAACAATCAGAGAAAATGTGCCGCCTGATAATTTTGTGTTTCCGGTAAGAAAAAAGATTCTGATAGCGGAAGATGTTGAAAGCAACTTTAAACTGTTAAAATATTTCCTGGAAGGAACCAATACTGAGATAATCAGAGCAGTTAACGGGCAGGAAGCTGTTGACAAATGCCATTCAGAAAAGAATATTGA
This sequence comes from Bacteroidales bacterium, assembly GCA_025358455.1. Lineage (GTDB taxonomy): Bacteria > Bacteroidota > Bacteroidia > Bacteroidales > VadinHA17 > LD21. The sequence continues at coordinate 50,729 of JANYJP010000080.1, read as the reverse complement.
TCTTATTCTGATGGACGTTAAGATGCCTGTTATGGATGGACATACTGCTGTCAGGTTAATCAGAGAAACATTGCCAGATATTCCGATTATTGCGCAGACAGCTTATGCAGATGACATGGAAAAGGCAATAGAATGCGGATGCAATGGTTTTATATCTAAACCATTTGACAGAAAAGAACTTTTAGATACCCTGAAAGAGTTCATCTAAAGGATCTTTGCATCATTGGCGATTCACAAGTTCTTGATAAATAAGAAATATGAAAAAATTAATTGTAAAAACTATGGTATTGATAAGTTTTTTTGGGATTTTTGGATTCTCTGGTTCTAATGATCCTTCCAGCTGGAGTTCTCAAAAGATTAACAAATGGTTTGAAAAAGGAGAGTGGCTCAATGGATGGAAAATTAAGCCTGACGGATCAATTAACAGAAGAGAACTTGCTATTTCTTATTTTAAAAACAAATCCAGGTGGGATAAGGCATTCACATTTCTTAAAACCAATGACTTATCAAAACTTGAAATTAAAAGATATGATATAGATGGCGATAATGTATACGCTCCGGTAAGTGAATATCTTTCGAAAAACGAAGGTGACGCCAAATATGAAGCGCATAAAAAATACATTGATATTCAGTATGTTATTCAGGGTGTTGAACTAATGAGTGTTGCTCCGATGTCAGAAAGAAAAGAGGTTATTACCGTCTATGATTCTACAAAGGATATTGAATTCATGACTGTTAAACAGAGTAAAGATTATAAAGCCACATCAGAAAGATTCTTTGTATTCTTTCCTTCAGATATCCACAGACCAGGTGTAAAAGTTGAGGAAAACTCACAGGTCAGGAAGATCGTCGTAAAAGTGAAGGTTGATTAATAGGCTGCAGGAGGCAGGCTGTGGTAGTCAGCTCAATTTATTAGAATCTTATAGCCAGATGGCTGGAGCCCTTAATCACTATATTGTGAGCATATATCAATCACTTTAGTCAATCTGGGTTTTGAACAATCCAATTATTTAATGGTTTATCTTTAGAATGGAAATAGGGATGATTACACTATATGATCTCAATGAGGGAGAAGAGGGGATAATTCTGAAGATCAAAGGAAGAGGTCAGTTCAGACAACGACTTTCAGAAATGGGATTTGTTGTTGGGAAAAAGGTATCAGTCATTAAAAAAGCACCCCTTAGAGATCCTGTTGAATATATGATAATGGGCTATCATATCTCGCTGAGAAACAGTGAAGCACAACTTATTGAGGTTGACGCTGAAAGTAAATTCAAAGAATTTCAATCGTCGAATGGCACCCTTCAGAGTGAAGATGAAAACAGTTCGTGGTTAGAGAAGACAAAACATATACAGGTAGCTTTAGTCGGAAATCCCAATTCAGGGAAGACTACGCTTTTTAACTATGCCTCCGGTTCCAAAGAGAAAGTCGGGAATTATGCCGGTGTTACTGTCGACTCTAAAGAAGCAAGGTATAAACAGTCAGGTTACACTTTTTCAATTGTAGATCTGCCTGGGACGTATTCACTGAAGAGCTATTCCCCGGAAGAGATTTACCTCAGAAATTATATCTTCGATAACAAGCCGGATGTTGTCGTTAATATTGTAGATGCCTCAAACCTGGAGAGAAATCTGTATCTGACCACACAGTTAATAGATATGGGTGTTCAGGTTGTTATAGCCATGAACATGTTTGATGAGCTGGAAAAGAAAGGTGATATTCTCGATTATGTTTCCCTCGGGAAGTTATTAGGAGTACCAATAATTCCAACAGTCAGCTCAAAAGGGAAAGGAATTAAAGATCTGTTTGAGAAATTAATTGAAGTTTATGAGAATAAGGAGCCGGTTGTGCGACATATTCATGTCAATTATGGGTCTGAAATTGAAAATTCCATTTGTGCATTACAATCAAAAATAAAGATTGAGGAGAACAGGGCTTTTACGAACATTATTTCTGCGCGTTATCTCGCTATTGAGTTACTTGAGAATGATAATGAGTATTCAAAAAGCATCACCCGCTGTGTAAACTCTTCGGAAATTATTCAGGAAGCAAAAAAAGAATATAACAGGCTCGAAAAACTATTTTCAGATCCCGTTGAGACAGTAATCACTGACCTCAGGTACGGATTCATTTCAGGAGCTTTAAAAGAAACGCTTACTCTGAATAAAGTTGAAAGGCTCCGGAAAACAAAAATCATTGATAACTATCTGACAAATAAGTATCTGGGGATTCCTATTTTTGTTTTTTTTATGTGGCTGACCTTTTTTACAACATTTAAGCTGGGCGGGTATCCGAAGCATTGGATGGAAATCGGAACCGGTAAATTATCTGAAATATTTACCAACATTTTACCTGCAGGAATTGTCAGAGATTTTTTTGTTGAGGGTATTATCGGAGGGGTAGGAGGTGTAATCGTGTTCCTCCCCAATATTATTATTCTTTTCCTGTTTATCTCATTTATGGAAGATACCGGTTATATGGCCAGGGCTGTATTTATTATGGATAAGCTTATGCATAAGATTGGTCTTCATGGTAAATCGTTTATTCCTCTTTTTATGGGATTCGGATGTAATGTCCCGGCAATAATGGCAACCAGAATAATTGAAAGCCGCAGGGATCGCCTTATTACAATGCTTATTACTCCATTTATGTCGTGCAGTGCAAGGTTGCCGGTTTATATACTGTTTATCAGTGCTTTCTTTGCAAAGAATCAGGGTTCAGTTCTGTTTTTGTTATATGTTCTGGGTATGATTTTTGCCATCCTTTCAGCGCTATTTTTAAAACAGGTATTTTTCAAATCAGCTGAAATACCATTCGTTATGGAGCTACCACCCTACAGGATACCTACTGTAAGAAGTATCTTTAAACATGTCTGGTTCAGGACAGGATTATACTTTAGAAAAATTGGAGGAGTGATCCTTATTGCCTCCATAATTGTATGGATATTAAGTAATTTTCCCAGGAATGTATCATATTCAAGAGATTATTCTTCTGAAATTTCCACAATTGAAAAAAATCAGGCACCTGACCAGCTAAAACGCGAATCGGTAAATAACCTATTAATGGAACAGAGAAGCGAGAAACAGAGTAAATCATTTATCGGGTTGATCGGACATTCGATCGAACCGATCATGAAACCTTTGGGTTTCGATTGGAGACTTAGTGTAAGTATTCTGTCCGGACTGGCAGCAAAAGAGGTTGTAGTAAGTACACTGGGTGTTATCTTCCAGGCTGATTCCCATACCAGTAAAAAATCGCTTGTTGAAAAAATTCAAACCCAGAAAGATACTTCCGGTAAAATACTGTTCACTCCATTGATTGCCTTCTCTTTTATGCTCTTTATTCTTACTTACTTCCCGTGCATAGGCGTTATTGCTGCAATAAAACGTGAATCGGGAAGCTGGAAATGGGCTGCCTTTACAGTAGTATATACTACAGGAATTGCCTGGCTCCTTTCATTTACCGTATTTCAGGTGGGAAGTTTCTTTAGATAATAAATCTCCCTTTCACCACGTCTCATTAATGAGATATTGTGCTGTTATTTCATGTATTCGATTTTCATATCATAATCCCACTTGTCGAAGTAGAGATTTCCGCCTTTCCATTCAACCTCTCCTCTCTGAAAGTCATACGGTTCACTTCTCATGAATAGTTTCAGCGGGTGAAGAGGTCCGGCTACTCCATTATTCAGAACCAGCCGGTATGAATCTATCCCTGAAAGATAAAATTCCATTATTGCCATGTTCTTCGATTTCTGAAGATCATATGAAACATCAACAGGCACCCATCCGGTTCCTTCAAAGTATACTTCACACCAGTCATGGAGATTCTCAGAACCAGGAGGTACCATCCATCCACTTTGCCACCTTACCGGTATCCCTTTATATCTGAGCATTGAAATAAATAAGAATGTCTGCATCCCGCAATCGCCTCTTCTGTTCATGTAAACATATTCCGGTATGTCAGGTATTATCGAATATTCAAGAGCTCCGGTCCATGGAATATTTTCTTTAAACCAGTAATAAATCTTTTTCACAACTGTAAGCGGATTATCGCCCTCTCCGGCAATACTGTCAGCCAATCTTTTTATGTGCGGGGAAAAACAGATCTGCGGGAGCTGCTCGGAAGTATATTTCTTATAAATTTCAGTGGTTTTATCATAAGGTATCGGTTTAATAGCTTCCTGATTAAAATGCTGGGCAGAAGACTGATAACTGAATGATGTCTGGAAAACAGCAGGCTGACCATTTTTTGCTTTGCTTTCCATATATATTGTGGAATGTATTGCTGAGTCTGGCGCTATGATGTATTCCGGGTTGGAAGTATTTATTAGTTCAACTTTTTGCTGACGCGGATTGCCTTTTTCAGGCCACGGCATCCAGCAACGAATGACATTGCCATCAGGGACTACGTCGGGATGCACAGTTATCGTATAAATTATTTTCATATTAACAGGTACAACCGGATTGTTTTGATTGTGAGCTGTTTTCAAAACATTTTCTGTATGTCCTAATCGGAATATCATCGCCGGGTCACCGGCAATATCAAGAAGTCGTTGTTCTTTCTGCTCATAGAATTTTCTGATAAGCATCAGATTGGATGCTGCTCTGTTGAAATACATTTTCTTCCCGTCAATAAGCTTATACTCAAGCCATCCTTTATTTTCCCAGGCTTCCATATCTTCATGGGTAAATGCGCCAGATCTCTTTTCAATCTGCGCAATTATCTGATCATCCGTTACTGAAAAATCGAGATTAATCCTCTCCGCAATCTGTGAAAGTGAGTCGGCTTTTCTAAAAAACGGAATGTTATCTGCATATTTACTTTTCAGGGAATCAGCCAGATGGACCGCAGATTTATTATTTCCCGATTCAATATCCTGCTCTATCAGATTTAATAGTTTATTATAATCCGGAGTTAGTTTGCAACTGATCAATGCCAGAAGCAAAGCCGGGAATAATAACAACCTGTAGTATTTCATACCTGATTTTTTTCTTTGATCCAAAGTTAAATTAAACTTTGGATCAAAGAAATGAGCATTAATACAGTTAGATTAAAACTATTTATTAAATCAGTTAATGTATTATTTTGTATTTCTTCATTATCTCCGTTGTTGTCATCATGAAATCCATATACTGGGCACGATGATATGGGAGTTTGTTTTTTGTATTTTTTTTCGAAAGCTTACCTCTGAAACTTTCTATGTTATTATAGCCTTTAGAATCCATCCATTTATCCACTTCCTTTAACATATTGTCAATAACCTCTATCTGGTTTAAATATACGGTACTCACAACCTGTACGCAATCAGCTCCGGCCAATAACATTTTTATGACATCGGTTCCACTGATTATACCTGAACTTGAACATACTGAAGCCTTAGTGTTCCCGTATAAAAGTCCTGCAAATCTTAAAGGTAGCCTGCAGTCCTCCTTGTTGCTTAGAGTATATGGAAAAATGTGCTCTTCAGTTTGAATATCAATATCAGGTTGAAAAAGCCGGTTAAATAGAACAAATGCATCAGCTCCTGCTTTGTCCAGATCGGAAATCAGGTTTAAAGGATTAGTATAAAACGGACTGAGTTTTACCGACACCGGAATGCTTATTGCTGCTTTGACATTCCTGAGAATTTCGATTTGACTGGATTCAATATCCTCATGTTCCTTATCGTACTTTTCCGGAACTGTATAAAAGTTTAGCTCAATTCCATCAACACCGGTCTCCTGGATTTTTTTTGCATATTCAACCCATGTTGACCGGACTACTGCATTGAGACTCGCTATAACCGGAATTGATACCGCTTCTTTTGCTCTTTTCAAAGCCGTAAGATGATCCTGAATCTCAGAAGAATCTGTGTTTATGTCAGGAAAGAGTTTTATCATTTCGGCATTACGTTCTTCATACTCAGATTTACGTTCGGAGAGTTCCAGGTTTTCAAGTTGTACCTGCTCTTCGAATAGTGTTTTATATACTATTGCCCCGGCACCAGCTTTTTCAATTCTCTTGAGATTATCGGGGTTGGTAACCAGATTACTTGCACCGACTATTATTGGACTTTTTAATTCCAATCCCATATAATGTGTTTTAAGATCTGCCATGTTATAATAATTTTTACTCAGATGAATACTTAATTGGTTGTTATGCAGTCATGTAGTCTTTTGGTCTACTTACTTCAGAGATGGCTTCTTCTTAAACAACATGAATCGAAAAAGGTTTTCTTATTTGATAAGATGTTTTTAAAGATGTGATCAATACCGGATAATGGATAAATCAATCTTTTATAATGATTGCCGTTACTGATTTACTCGTTGCCATTAATTTTCAGGTTATTATTTTTCTCTTCATTGTATTGCGGATTCTATTTATTTGTATATTTCAGTATTGGATTTTGCATTCGTACAAATTAATATTTTTAAATTGATCTTTATGAAAAAACAAAAAAGTTCTGTCGTACTTACCGCCCTGATTGTAGCTCTTGGCGGTTTTTTAATGGGATTCGACGCTTCTGTTATTTCCGGTGTAATAAAATTTATCGAACCAGAATTTAATTTGTCGAAGATTGAGCTGGGATGGGCAGTTGCTTCTCTTTCTCTTGCAGCCACTGCAGCAATGGCTTTTGCAGGACCATTAAGTGACAGGTTTGGAAGAACAAGTGTCCTGAAGGCATCTGCACTGCTTTATGCATTTTCAGCTTTTCTTTCAGCATTCGCTCCTTCGTTCACCATATTGGTAATGGCAAGGATGCTTGCTGGTGTTGGTGTCGGCGCTTCATTAATACTTGCACCAATGTATATTGCAGAGATATCACCTTCAGATAAGCGTGGTAAACTGGTATCATTTAATCAGTTAAATATTGTTGTTGGTATTTCTGTTGCTTTTTTTACCAACTACCTTATTGTTCTTCTTTCAAAATCAGATGCATCATGGGTTGAATCATTGAAAATGAAAGAATATATATGGAGATGGATGCTCGGAATTGAATTTTTTCCTGCAATCATTTATTTTTTCCTTCTGCTCTTTATTCCCCAGAGTCCCAGATGGCTTGTAATGAAAGGTAGATATGATGAAGCTCTGAAGGTCATGAAGAAGTTTGACGATGATGAAAATGCAGAAAAAGTTATAAGCGAAATAAAGCTTAATGTTTCAAAAGAAACAGTCCCAAAACAAAAGACTCCGCTTAAAAACCTTTTTCTTCCTTCAATGAAGCTTGTTTTGACAATAGGAATAGTAATTGCAATTCTCCAGCAAATAACAGGGATAAATTCAGTATTCTTTTATGCACCTATGATCTTCGAGCAATCAGGAATTGGAACTGATGCAGCTTTTATCCAGGCCATTCTGGTTGGTCTTACGAATGTTGTATTTACAATTGTAGCTATGGTTTTGATAGATAAACTTGGAAGGAAACCACTACTTATTGCCGGTGTCACTTTCATCATAATCAGTATGTTTCTGCTCGCGTATGGTTTTCATTCTGCTAAATATGAACTTACAGAAGCCTCAGTTTCAAAGCTACCTTTGGAAATAAACAAGGGTCAGCTTGTTCCGGTAATAAACAAAACTTATAAAAGTGATACTGAATTTAAAAATGAGATTAAAAAAGTGATGGGTGAAGATGTTGAAAAGAAGTATGAATCTGAGTTTATTTCGGCTTCAATAACTATGAATCCGACTCTGATATTAATTGGAATACTTGGATTTGTTGCTGCTTTTGCAGTATCACTCGGACCTGTAATGTGGGTCTTATTCTCTGAACTGTTTCCCAATGCAATACGAGGTACGGCAATCTCCTTTGTGGGGTTTATAAATTCAGCAATAAGCTTTCTTGTTCAACTCGTTTTCCCATGGGAATTAGCTACGCTGGGCAGCAGTGGAACATTTTTGTTTTATGGAATATTTGCTCTGATCGGTCTTGCTTTTATCTGGAAATTGGTGCCTGAGACTAAAGGAAGATCCCTGGAAGAGCTGGAAGCAATTCTTGTAAAAAATAAGTAATTAACAGACAGGACAAAAATCCAAATCAATGCGATAAAGAGTATTAAAATCCTTTTCGCAATAGTATTAATTTAATGTATTATCCCTAAAATCAATAATTATGATATCACTTATCAGAATAAAAAATGTCACAGCAATAATTTTGATCTTAATGTTTTCTGTGAGTTGTACTTCCAATCAAAGCAATAAGAAAAATCAGGATGCCGCAGGCAAGTATGATTCATGTTCCATTACCATACAGCTAAAGGACTATGTAAAAGACAACTCAAAAGGCTGGCTCGAGTACAAAATACGGGTGCCTGAAACTGGCAGGTACAAGATCCGGTTAACAGGATCAGAATCAGACTCATCAGATGTTGTTTGCTGGATTGAAGATAATGTATATAATAGAGATGGAAGGACATACAATATAACCGGAAATATGAGGCTTAAGAAACCTTCTGTTAGTGGAATTATTAATATGATTGAGAAAGATGGAGCACCACTTGATTCAGGTCTCCATGTTATGCGTCTTCATTATGATACGGGCACTGTTGTATTTAATAAGATCTGTTTTGATCTGATCAGAAAGCACAAAAGCTCACCGGTTGTATTAAAACAAAAGACCTCGGGAAAAGAATGGAAGTTGGTTTGGAGTGATGAATTTAACGGAACAGGTTTGCCCGACACTTTAAAGTGGACTTTTGATATCGGAAACTGGGGCTGGGGAAATAACGAATTACAGTACTATACTGCAAACAGAGTGGAAAATGCAAGACAGGAAGACGGCAACCTGATTATTGAAGCAAGAAGAGATGATGGAGTTTACCCATGGAGTTCTGCCCGTCTGACAACCCGCGGAAAAGAAAGTTTTCTGTATGGCAAAATCGAGTTCAGGGCAAAAGTGCCGGCAGGAAGAGGCACCTGGGCAGCGGGATGGTTACTGGGGGATGAATACAGGGATGAATTGTCGTGGCCATATTGCGGTGAGATCGATGTGCTGGAAAATGTTGGCTTTGAAATGGACCCAAAAACAGGGAACGGAAAAACACATGCCTCAATACATTGCGGTGCTTACTATTTTAAACTGGGTAACCAGCCAACTTCAATAGTTGATGTCAATAATATGACGAATGAATACCATGTTTATTCTATCGAATGGCTTAGTGGCGGCATTTCTATTTTAATTGATGGCAGGAAATATTTTGATTATCACGATACGTCAACTAATTTAACCTGGCCATTTAATAAACCACAAAACCTGATTCTCAATCTTGCCATGGGCGGCGGTTGGGGAGGAGCAAAAGGAATGGATCCTGAAATGAAGTCAGCTAAGTTTATTATTGACTACGTAAGAGTTTACGAACTCAATTAAAAAGAAATATAACAACTATCAACAATGTCAGAAAAGGCAGAAAAGAGAATTTTGCTAGGCAATTGTATGCTTAACAATGAAATGAAAGGATTATCCGGAGGGTTCGTAAAAATTGAGGGTGAGACTTTTTACAAAATTACCGGTTACAACGAGATGGATCCGTTTTTTATTACCATCGCCAGTAGCTCTGACCTGTGGATGTTTCTCTCAAGTACCGGTGGCATTACTGCGGGCAGAAAAAATCCTGATAACGCTTTATTCCCATATTATACTGTTGACAAAATTCAGGATTCTGGAGAAATCACCGGAAGTAAATCAATATTTCTTATTACCAGGGAGAAAAATACTTTTCTGTGGGAGCCATTTTCAGACAGATACTCAGGGGTTTATAACATTCAAAGGAATTTGTATAAAAGCATATATGGCAATAAAATCATCTTTGAAGAGATAAATCAGGATCTAAGGATATCATTCACATATTCCTGGATGAACAGTGAAAGATTTGGTATAATAAGAAAGTCGGTGTTATTGAATTCAGGGGAATCTGCATGTCGTGTCTCAATGCTTGATGGGATACAAAATATTTTGCCGGCAGGTCTTAACAGAACTCTTCAGCTCTCGTTTAGCAATCTGGTCGATGCGTATAAAAAGAATGAGCTTTTGAGAAATACCAATATTGCCCTCTACATGCTGAGTTCAATACTTGTCGACAGAGCTGAACCCAGTGAAGCTTTAAACGCAAACGTGGTATGGTCAACAGGTATTCCGGACGCAAAAATACTTTTATCAGCGCGCCATATTGATAATTTCAGAAAGGGACAGCAGGTTAAAGAAGTGATAGATGTGCGGGCAGAAAGGGGAGCCTATTTATTAAATGCAGATATTAATCTTGATGCAGGTAATGAGAGGACCTGGTACATAATTGCCGATGTGAATAAAGATGCAGGACAGATTGTCACTCTAGGCCATCTTTTGAAGGGGAATGAAAGTATTGAAGAACTTCTGAAAAGAGATGTGGCAGCATGTACAAAAGATCTGTTTAATATAATTGCCGCTGCTGACGGATTACAGCTTACAGAAGATAAGTTAAGTATAAACAGGCATTTGTCAAATGTTTTTTTCAATGTTATGAGGGGTGGTATTTTTGATAATAATTACTGGATATCAAAAGACGACCTTATTGATTTTTTTAAAGGAGCCAATTCAACTGTTTATTTAAGGAAAAGGTACTTTCTTGAATCAATCGATCATCCTATCAGCTTACAAACTTTACTGGAAAAAGCTGCCTTAGAAAATGATTCACAGTTACAAAGACTATGCTATGAATATCTGCCACTTGCTTTAAGCAGAAGACATGGGGACCCTTCCCGTCCCTGGAATATATTTTCTATTGATTTAAAAAAAGAAAATGGCTCAAAAAGTCTGAATTACCAGGGTAACTGGAGAGATATATTCCAGAACTGGGAGGCCCTGGCTGTATCGTATCCAGCTTTTGTTGAGAGTATGATTCACAAATTTCTTAATGCATCAACAGCCGATGGCTATAATCCATATCGCATAACCCGGGGTGGAATTGACTGGGAGTCCCCGGATCCTACCGATCCATGGGCAAGTATAGGGTACTGGGGAGATCACCAGGTAATTTATTTGCTCAAGTTGCTTGAGATTTCAAGAAACTACCATCCGGGGAAGCTTAATAAAATGCTTTCAGAGAATATTTTCGCATTTGCCGATGTACCATACAGAATTAAACCATACAATGAACTGGTAAAAAATCCCTTTGAAACTATAGACTTTGATTATCCGGCTGAAAAAGCAGCACTTGTAAGAGTGGCTTCAATAGGAAGCGATGGTAGGCTCATTAATGATAAAAATGATGAGATTAAACTTGTCAACTTTACCGAAAAAATTCTAATCAGCATTCTTACAAAACTTTCAAATTTTATACCTGAGGCAGGGATATGGATGAATACACAGCGTCCTGAATGGAACGACGCAAATAATGCACTTGTTGGATTTGGTTCTTCGATGGTTACATTGTGCTATTTAAGAAGACTCCAACATTTTTTAATTGAGTTGTTCAGTGAAACCCCTGATGGAGAGTATGAAGTTTCAGAGGAGGTTAACTTATTTCTCAAATCAATCTATGATACGTTCATTCAATACGAACCATTATTGGGACGAGCATTATCTGACAAGGAACGGAAATCAATCGTTGATGAACTTGGTACGGCTGGCAGTTATTACCGGGAGAATCTTTATAAAGATGGTTTTTCAGGAATAAGGAGTTTCGTTTCAGCTAAAGAGCTGGTAGCGTTTCTTAACTTATCCATGAAATTTATCGATACATCGATTCAAAGAAATAAGCGCAATGACAATCTCTATCATTCTTACAATCTGATCTCGTTTAATAGCGATGGTGTGACAATTCGCCGTCTTTACGAAATGCTTGAAGGACAGGTAGCTGTATTAACTTCTGGTTTTTTAGAACCCCGGGAAGTTAATGCGGTGCTGGATGCTTTAAAAGGAAGCGCTATGTTTCGTAAAGATCAATACAGCTATATGCTCTACCCCGACAGGCAGCTTCTGCGGTTTATGGAAAAGAATATCATTCCTTCTGAATCTGTAACTAAATCAATTGTGCTGACAGAATTGATCAGGAACGAAGACTCAGGCATCCTATATAAAGATATGGATGGTCTGTTTCACTTTAACAGTGGCTTCAGAAATGTGTCATATCTGAAAAAAGCTCTGGATATTATCGAACATAAATATGCTATTACACAAATCCAAAAAGAGTATATAATTGATCTCTATGAAAAAATATTTGATCACCAGTCTTTTACTGGTCGTTCAGGAACGTTTTATGGTTTTGAAGGGCTTGGCTGTATATACTGGCATATGGTTTCTAAGTTGATGCTGGCAGTATATGAAAACTATTTCCTGGCTCTCAGGTCCGAAGCAGATGATGATGAGTTAATAAAGATGGTTCAGCATTATTATGATATACGTGCGGGATTAGGCTTAAACAAAGAACCTCAGGAATATGGCGCTTTTCCTACTGATGCCTATTCACATACTCCGGGAAATGGAGGCGCAAAGCAACCTGGAATGACCGGCCAGGTTAAAGAGGATATAATTTCCAGGTTCGGCGAACTGGGTGTTATTGTAGAATTGGGTAAGATTTCATTTAATCCCGGACTTTTGCGTCGTTCCGAATTCCTTCGTTCTCCTGATAATTTTCATTATATGTCTCCCGGAAATATTGAGAATAAGATATATATAGGAATTGACAGTCTTGCATTTACAATCTGTCAGGTGCCTGTAATATACCACATCTCATCAAGGAATTTCATAAGGATCACCACTGAGGAGGGAAATACTGAAACAGATGGTCTTACTCTGAATGCCTCGACCTGCAACGCGATTTTTAGCAGGAACGGATATGTAAGGCAGCTCGATGTTTACTTGAATCCTGCCCTTAAGTAATTGCAGCAATAACTATTGATATAACTACTGATGACCTTAAAATTTTTAGATTAGATGTTAAATTAATTAAAGATCGAAATCCTTTTATACAACACTATTATAGTTCATCCGGAACCTGCTAAGGCTTTTAAAACTAATCATCCTCCTGTTGGCTTCGTCCCATAGGCCAAGATTCAATGCCTTAAATGTCCTAAACAAAATAATTGATTTAACATCTTTGAATATTCCATTAATATCCTTTGCAACCAGAAGGGATTAATCATGGCTTAATATGGGATAAATGGGGAAGTGAGTGACAAATGCCAAACAAGAGGGGTGAATGCTATTCACCCCAATAAAGTCAAAGTGCTCCTCTGATAGTTTCAATTTCTCATTTTTTACTACTTTTGTCCAACTTTTAGAAAATGGATTTAATAAGCGAAATAAAGAAAAGAAGGACATTTGCTATCATAAGCCATCCTGATGCCGGCAAAACAACCCTTACCGAAAAGCTTCTTCTTTTTGGGGGAGCTATACAGACTGCCGGTGCAGTCCGAAGCAATAAAATTCGGAAAACTACCACTTCCGATTTCATGGAAATCGAAAAACAGCGCGGCATTTCAGTATCAACTTCGGTAATGGCTTTCGATTATAATAACGTAAGGGTTAATATTCTTGATACCCCGGGACATAAAGATTTTGCAGAGGATACTTACAGGACTCTTTCAGCAGTTGACAGCGTAATTCTTGTTGTTGACTCGGTTAAAGGAGTAGAGGAACAAACCCGTAAACTTATGGAGGTGTGCCGGATGCGAAATACACCGGTAATGATCTTCATAAACAAGATGGACAGGGAAGGTATCCATCCTTATGATTTGCTGGATGAGCTTGAGAAAGAACTGAAAATAGCAGTCTGTCCATATACATGGCCAATTGGAAATGGCAAACAGTTTAAAGGAGTATATAATTTATTTAAAGAAGAGGTGCAGATCTATACTCCTGAAAAAAGCAGTGTCTCTGAAAACCTTATAAGTACAAAGGATATTAAAGATCCTAAACTAATAGAATATGTGGGACTTAAAAACATAAGTAAGTTATGGGAAGAGATTGATTTTGTTCACACTATGTTTGAGTCCTTTAATATGCCACTTTACCGTGAAGGATATCTTGCTCCTTTGTTTTTTGGTAGTGCTTTGAATAATTTTGGTGTTCTTGAATTACTTGAGACATTCCTCCAGATAGCTCCCTGTCCTGGTATTATTCAGGCATCAGAACGGAGCGTAGATCCCGCAGAAGATCAACTTACTGGTTTTGTCTTTAAAATCCATGCTAATCTCGATCCAAATCATCGTGACAGGATAGCATTCATGCGCATCTGTTCAGGAAGATTTGAAAGAAACAAATTTTATTTTCATACACGTTCAGAAAAGAAAATAAGGTTCTCCTCGCCAACAAGCTTTATGGCAAATAATAAGAGTATTGTAGAAGAAGCTTTTCCCGGTGATGTAGTGGGGCTGTACGATAGTGGTAATTTTAAGATAGGAGATACCCTTTCAGAAGGAGAATCCCTGCATTTTAAAGGGGTACCCAGCTTTTCACCTGAAATACTCCGCGAAGTAGTTAACCTCGATCCAATGAAAACCAAACAGCTTGACAAAGGTGTCAGGCAGATGACTGACGAGGGTGTTGCCCAGTTATTTATGCAACAACCCGGAAATAGAAAAATAATTGGTACAGTAGGTGAACTGCAATATGAAGTTATAAAATTCAGATTGGAACATGAGTATGGGGCAAAATGTAACTTTGCCAGTCTGCAATATGTTAAAGCATGCTGGATCACCACGGATAACAAGAAAGAACTCGATGCATTCCTTTTAAGAAAATCCGGAGCAATTGCATACGATAAAGAGAATAACCCGGTGTTTTTTGCAGAGAGTGAATGGATGCTTAAATTAGCTAGAGAAAATTTCCCCTCCATTACATTTCATGAAACATCGGATTTTAAGATAAAAAAGAAACTGTCTTAATTTTTAAATATCCTGCTGAAGAACGTTTTCATGTCATTCCATGAATCTCTGTCAGCATCAGCGTTATACTCAATTGGCATATTAAATTCCTTACCGATTTTTGTTGCATCAGGATTTGTAAACGCGTGGGTGGCGTTTGCATATATTTTAAAAGCATAGTCAGCTCCAATAGAGTCAAGCTGATGTTTAAACAGATCTACATCATGCTGCGAAACAAATTTGTCGCTTGCTCCATGGCATACCAGAACCCTGGCTTTCAAAAGGCTCTTATCCACCGGCGCACCTCCCAGTCCACCATGGAAACTTACCACTCCCTTTACTTCGGTGCCCAATTTTGCAGAATTTAGTACAACAAAACCACCAAAGCAGTAACCTATGGCAGCGATGTTGGCCTGATCTGTCTGCGGGTATTCCTTCATCTTTTTTATTGCAGCTTCCAGTCTCGTTTTGGCAAGCCCCGGATTTTTATAAAATGGTGCAGTAAAATTCTGGGCATCAGTTGGGTTAGCAGCAACTTTGCCATCGCCATACAAATCAGCGGCAAATGCTATGTAACCGAGTTCTGCCAGTTTACGGGTGCGCATTCTTATATAATCGTTCAAGCCCCACCATTCATGAACAATGACAACCGCCGGTCTTTTTCCCTTTATATTTTCATCATAGGCTACAAAACCTTTCATAGTAACGCCATCTGCAGTATATGACACGGATTCTTCTTTTATTGATGCAGTCAGACCTTTTGACCTCATACCTGTTGCTGCAGTGAACAATACAATGCAAATAAGCAGAAGCTTTATACCAAGTGCTGTTTTTATTATTGTTTTCATAATTTACAGATATTTAAATGACAAAACATTTAACTATCCTAACAAAAGGAAGTTCAAAAAGTTCATATGTTAATTACCCTGTTGTTATCCTTTATCTGGGTCATCTTTTCTGAGAAAAGCTCTCAGTACATACTGGAGTATCCCCCCATTACGAAAATAGGTCTCCTCTATATTTGAATCAAGCCTGGCGAGTGTGAAAAACTCAGATTTTTCCCCTGATGGTCCGGTAGCAAGTACTTTTATCAATTTTTTGGGAGCTAAATCATCTGATATCAAAATATCAAATTTTTCATCTCCTTTTAAACCCAATGAAGAGATAGTATCTCCTTTTAATAACTGCAGCGGTAATACACCCATTCCCACCAGATTACTTCTGTGTATCCTTTCAAAACTTTCGGCGATTATAGCCCGTACTCCTAATAACGATACTCCTTTTGCTGCCCAGTCGCGCGATGAACCGCTGCCATATTCTTTACCTGCAAGTATTATAAGGGGCACTTTATCCTCATTATACTTTTCAGAAGCATCGAATATTGTCATCAATTTATCTTGCGGAAAGTATATTGTTACTCCTCCTTCTTTGTCGGTTAATTCATTCTTAAGCCGCACGTTTGCAAATGTGCCACGCATCATTACCTCGTGATTGCCTCTGCGGGATCCATAGGAATTAAAATCTTCTTTTTTGACTCCCTGACTTTTAAGATATAAACCGGCCGGGGAGCTTTCTCCAATAGATCCGGCCGGTGAGATATGATCTGTGGTTATCGAATCACCAAGTTTCAGAAGTACGCGGGCTGACCTGATATCCTTAATTTTTTCGGGCTCTTCTGATATATTCTTAAAAAACGGGGCTTCTCTCAGGTATGAGGAATTTTTGTCCCACATATAATTATCACTATCAGGTGTTTTAAGGATATTCCATTTTTCATCACCAAGGAATATCTTTTTGTAATTCGACACGAAATCTTTTGAATCAAGTACTTCGTTCATTACACTTCTGATCTCTTCCGTAGTTGGCCATATGTCCTTCAGATATACCGGTTCAAGATTTGGATCATATCCCAGCGGTTCATCCTGAAAATTTATATCTACTCTGCCGGGTATTGCATAAGCTACTACAAGCGGGGGAGATGCCAAGAAATTCATTTTTATCAAAGGATGTATCCTTGCTTCAAAGTTCCTGTTACCGGAAAGTACAGAGGCAACAACCAGATTATTATCGGTAACGGCTTTGTTTATGTGCAGAGGTAATGGTCCACTGTTACCGATGCAGGTTGTACAACCATATCCGACTGTGTGGAAACCCAATGCCTCAAGATATGGAAGCAGGTTGGCCTTTTCAAGATATTCTGTTACAACTCTTGATCCGGGAGCAAGGCTTGTTTTAACCCAGGGTTTTGTTACCAATCCTTTTTCCACTGCTTTTTTTGCAAGGAGTCCGGCTCCTATCATAACACTTGGATTTGAAGTGTTCGTGCAACTGGTTATTGCTGCGATAACGACCGATCCGTCTCTTAGTGCATATTCGGAATTGCCGGTTTTTATTCTTACACTTTTCAGACCATTAACCTTTTCAGGTTTTGGTTCAATCTCAATTCCGGCTTCACTTATTTTCTTTTGTTTTTGTGCCGTTAGCCCGATATTTTCTGCCGGATGTCCTCCCTCATCAGACCATTCTCCTTCAGCCTTGTTCACATCAACATAATCCCGTTCATAAGTGCTTTTCAAAATTTCGACAAACTTACTTTTTACCTTTACAAGTTCAATTTTGTCCTGTGGTCGTTTCGGTCCGGCAACTGATGGTTCGATCTCATTTAAATTCAAACTGATGACCTCAGTAAATTTTATTTTATCTTCATTTTCCCGCCATAAAAGGTTCGTTTTCAGATATTTCTCAACGGTCTCAATCTGTTTTTCCTCTCTTCCCGTAACCTTTAAATATTCAAGTGTTTTATTATCAGGAGGAAAGTATGTTACAGTGCAGCCAAATTCAGGCGACATATTTGAAATTGTTGCCCTGTCGGGGACTGATAGTGAATCTAACCCATTCCCGAATACTTCTACGAATTTATCTACTACGCCTTTCTTCCTTAAAAGATCAGCCACCGATAATACTAAATCGGTAGATGTTGTGCCTTCTTTCAATTTTCCGCTTAGTTTTAATCCGATTACTTCAGGTAGCATTATATAAATTGGCTGGCCCAACATTACAGCTTCAGCTTCAATACCGCCAACACCCCATCCAATTACACCAATTCCATTTATCATTGGAGTATGGGAATCTGTTCCTACCAGCGTATCAGGGAATATTACTCCATTTCTTGTGGTGACTACAGTTGCCAGATATTCAAGATTTACCTGGTGGCATATCCCCATACCGGGCGGTAGTACATTAAAGTTTTCGAACGATGATTTTGCCCATTTAAGAAGCGAATACCTTTCGCTATTCCGTTTATATTCCAGATCGACATTCCGTTCATACGCGTAATCGGTACCAAAAAAATCTACCTGTACAGAATGATCAATGATAAGGTCAACAGGAACCTGGGGATTTATCAGCCGGGGATTTTTATTTCTGCGTGCTACTTCTGAACGGATAGAGGCTATATCAACAACAGAAGGGACTCCTGTAAAATCCTGCATTAACACTCTGGAGGGTAAATATGGTATTTCGCTGGAATCCTTCTTCGAATTCCATGTTAAGATATTGTCAAGGTGAGTTTTATTAAAGCTACTATTGTTAAAATTCCTGATTATATTTTCCAGAAGCACCCTTATTGAGAATGGAAGTTCACCCACATTATTTCCCTCTTTATTTAATTCCTTAATTGAAAAGTAACTGAACTTACCCAGGGGTGTTGAAATTGATTTATGCAGCCTTTCTACTCCACTCATGATGTGCAAAAATTAGTTCAGAATATAAACAAACAGTATGCACATATGTTTATTATAACCCTTTGAAAAGTAAAACAAACTCCCAAAAGTATATTTCATGAATTAAAGAACAAGAGAGGGATTAAATTGTTTCTAGTGTTGGAAGTTATTCCGTGTAATCAGGTTAGTATGATAAAAATTGTGGTTTAAATTAACTTTAAAATATAAAGTTATGGACTTAACCAAAAAGAAATGCAAACCATGCGAAGGGGGTGTTTCGGCTTTAGGTCAAAAAGAGATTGAGGAATTAAAAAAGCATATTGGGAGTGACTGGAAAGTCATAGACAATAATAAAATCTTCAAAGAATTTTCATTCGTCAATTATCTTCATACCATAGATTTTGTGAACAAAGTTGCAGAACTGGCTGAGAAGGAAGGCCATCACCCTGTTATGCATGTATACTATGGAAGGATTGAGGTTGAATTGTGGACTCATGCAATTGACGGATTGTCAGAAAACGATTTCATTTTAGCTGCAAAAATTGATCAGCTGTAATTTCTAAACCGACTACTGTTTCTCCTTGATTGGTTCCATTTAAAAGGCTAATTTTAACAATAGTTATTAATCAGCGATCTGGTTATGTTGTTATATTCTATTGTTCTTATTAATAATTGTTTATTTTTGCAGCCCTTTAACAGGAGACACCGGTTGGGTTCAATTTTGGTAACAGATATTTTTGTTTATGATTACAGCATCAAATCTTAGTATTCAGTTTGGAAAACGTATTTTATTTCAGGATGTTAATCTTGTTTTTACCCCGGGAAATTGTTATGGGATAATCGGAGCTAATGGTGCCGGAAAATCAACATTTCTGAAGATGCTTTACGGTGGCGTGGATGCCCGCACCGGAACAGTGTCATTTGGCCAGGGAGAGAGGTTATCTGTTCTTAAACAGGATCACTTTGAATTTGATGAATGTGTTGTACTTAATACTGTTATGATGGGTCATACCACGTTGTGGAGTATCATAAAAGAAAAGGAGAGTCTCTACGCAAAAACAGATTTTTCTGATAAAGACGGATTAAGAGCATCAGTATTAGAGGAGAAATTTAATGAGCTGGATGGATGGAATGCGGATAGCAATGCAGCCAGTTTACTCAGCGGACTTGGAATAAAAGAGAACCAGCATTATAAACTGCTGAAAGAGCTCTCCGGAAAAGAGAAGGTAAAAGTACTTCTTGCCCAGGCCCTGTTTGGGAAACCAGATAATCTGTTGCTTGATGAACCAACAAATGACCTTGACCTTGATACAGTAAACTGGTTGGAGAATTACCTCTCCGAATTTGAAAATACAGTTTTGGTAGTTTCGCATGACCGGCATTTTCTTGATTCAATATGCACACAGATAATCGATATCGATTTCAGCAGGGTTCAGCAATTTTCAGGGAATTATAGTTTCTGGTACGAGTCAAGTCAATTGGCTCTCCGGCAACAGCTTACTCAGAATAAGAAGGCAGAAGAAAAGAAAAAGGAACTGCAGGAATTTATTGCACGCTTCAGGGCCAATGTAAAAAAATCAAAGCAGACTACCAGTCGGAAAAAAATGATCGAAAAACTGAATATTGAGGAGATAAAACCTTCCACTCGCAAATATCCAGGTATAATTTTTACCCCGGGTCGCGAACCTGGTAATGCTATCCTTACAGTGAAGGGACTGAGTGAAACTGTTGAGGGACAGATCCTATTCAAAGACCTCAATTTTACCGTCAATAAGAATGATAAAATTGCCTTTTTGTCAAGGGATTCAAGGGCAATGACAGCATTATTCGAAATCCTGAAAGGACATGATAACCCTGACCATGGTTCATTCGAGTGGGGTCAGACAATTGTAAAAGCTTATCTTCCTCTGGTAAATGAAAAGTTCTTCGAAAAGAATATAAGTCTTATCGATTGGCTGGCACAATATTCAGACGATACCAGTGAAATGTATTTGAGAGGCTTTCTTGGAAAGATGCTTTTTTCAGGAGAGGAAGCTAATAAGAAAGTAAATGTTCTTTCCGGCGGAGAAAGGGTTCGTTGCATGATTGCCCGTATGATGATAAGGAACGCCAATGTTATGCTTCTCGACAGTCCAACTAACCATCTTGATCTGGAGTCAATTCAGGCGTTTAATAATACCCTTATCAGATTTAAAGGGAATATACTTATGTCATCCCATGACCATGAGTTTATTCAGACTGTTTGCAACCGGGTTATCGAGATAGGACCCAAAGGGATGATTGATAAACAGATGGAGTATGATGATTACATTTCGGATGAGAATCTAACTGAGCGAAGGAACAGCTTATATTAAAGGTGTTACGCGATTTCAGTTTCGCGTTTCTAATAAAAAAGATTACGAATTTCTTAATTTAGCATAGGTAAAAATTATCATGCCCGGTCTTATAATAAACCTAAAACCTGACTTATGATAAAATTAAGCTCTATTGCTTTATGTATTTCTATCGTATTGCTATCTGCCTGTAAAAGCAAAACAAAGATAGAATCCGCTTTCTTTCACGCAGATGCCAGTCATTCAGGCTATTACAATACTGCAGGCGTCGATCAGCTTCATGGAGTAAAATGGAGCTTTAAGACTGGCGGAAGAGTATTTTCATCTCCTGTGATTTGCAATGACAAAGTATTTATTGGCAGTGATGACAGTTCAGTTTATGCACTGAATGCTAAGGACGGTAATTTATACTGGAAATTCAAAACAGGAGGCAGAGTAAGCTCTTCGACAGCAGTGTCCGACGGTAAAGTATTTTTTGTAAGTTTTGATGGGTATCTTTATTGTCTGGGAGAGGATTCCGGAGTATTGCTATGGAAATTTGAGACTGCCGGAGAGCGTGTTTTTTCCGCACCCGGTATACATGGAATCCCTGAAAAAGACAGGCCGCTGAATGATCCATGGGACATGTTCCTTTCTTCACCTGTAATAGCAGATGGGAAAATATATTTTGGTAGCGGATCAGGAATATTTTATGCCGTTGATTGCAATTCAGGAAAGAAGATGTGGGAGTTCCCAACCAATGGAGTAATACATTCTTCTCCTGCTTATTCTGACAGTACAGTGTTTTTCGGAAGTTGGGACAGTTACTTATATGCCTTAAATTCAGTTAACGGATCTTTGAAATGGATGTTTAAGACAGGAACTGATACAGTTTACTATAATCAGGTTGGATTTCAATCTTCTCCGGTAGTTTATAAGGGGATTGTGTATTCTGGTTGTCGTGATGCAAATGTCTGGGCAATTAATGCAAAAACAGGCGAGCTGAAATGGAAATATTATAATAACGGTTCATGGGTTATAGTTACTCCTGCCATAAGCAATGACACACTTTATTTTACAACTTCTGACACACACAAATTTATTGCCTTAAACGCTGGAGACGGGAAGGAGTTGTATATTGGCGATTGCAAGACCTTTGGTTTTTCATCGCCTGTAATAACTGGGGGAATCGTGTACCTTGGAAATTTCGGTGGGAGTTTAATGGCCTTCAATACGAAAAACGGAAATCCTGTCTGGGAATTTAAAACACCGGGTGCCAGGCTTAATAAAGATTCACTTATTACGAGTAAAGGGGAATTCGATTCTCCGAAAATATTTAAGGAGAACAGTTACTCAGGCATGATAAAGTCGATGGATATACTTTATTCTCTTGGATCCATCCTGTCATCGCCTGCAGTTTCCCAGGGTTTGATTTATTTTGGAAGTACAGATGGAAGTGTCTATGCATTATATTAATTGATATTTCTTTCAGTTATAAAGTATAAAGTAAATATGTAATAAATAATTGCTTCCAACCATATTGAAGGATGTTGCAAGGAAAATTATCAAAATACTTATGATATATTGATGAAATCAAAAAAATTATGATACTTTTGCGCTTCGATTTCGGGGTGTGGCGCAGTTGGTAGCGTATCTGGTTTGGGACCAGAGGGTCGTCAGTTCGAGCCTGGCCACCCCGACAAATGAAAAGCCTTTTCGCAAAACGGAAGGGCTTTTTCGATTTGTTTCCCCCTGAAGCTTCTTTACTAACCGTCTTTTTGTGTTCAGCTATCTACCTGGCACTAGCTTTTTTAGTTAACCAATTGAACAATAAAAAAAGGTAAATGTTTTACACTTTTTAAGAGCGGATGGTGACTTATAACAAAGAACGGAAGCAAAACTAAAAAACTTAAATTATGAAAACACAAATAATAGCAACCCCTGAAGTAAGAATAAAAAGAACCGATAATCAAAAAATCACTCCGTTTCTATGGTTCAATGATAATGCGGAAGAAGCGGTTACATTTTATTCATCGATATTTAAAAATTCCAGTATTGAATTCGTTACCCGTTATTCAGAAGAAGGAGCAAAAGTCTCAGGAAGACAAAAAGGAACTGTAATGACTGTGGCTTTTCAGATCGAAGGTCAGGATTTCACAGCTATAAACGGCGGTCCTGTTTTTAAGATTAGTCCTGCCATATCCTTCGTTGTGAATTGCAAAACACAGAAAGAAGTTGATTTTTACTGGGAAAAATTAACCGATGGTGGGTTCGAAGGAGCACAACAATGTGGTTGGCTTCAGGACAGGTATGGTGTATCGTGGCAGATAGTTCCGGCACCATTGGGTGAATTGCTGGGCGGAACTGATCCTTTAAAATCAGGAAGAGTTATGCAGGCAATGCTTCAGATGAAAAAGCTTGACATTAAAACTTTGCAAATGGCTTATGATCAGCAGTGATATTGACAATATTGAGGTATTTAAGAATTTTATAATGGTCAGCCATATCTTGCATTTATTTTTGTAGTTAAAATACTTGCATCAAAAATGGATTGATACTGCTACTTTACCGGATTGTTTGACTGTAAGCGTAAATATTCATGGAGAAGGCGATCCCGATAACAGGAAAAAAGGCATCAGGCCAGGATCAGACTTATGCCGGCCAGGGCAAATTCATCTTTATACCGGGGGGCAAGATCACTATCAGTGGCAATATATTTTATATCAGCAGGATAACAAATGTTTGTAAGTTCTGTTTTGCCGAATTTGCTGGAATCCGATACTATTATGGCTTCGCATGACTTTTTAATAATGTAGCTTGAAATCTCAGCTCTGAAGAGATCACGTAAAGTGAAACCTGCTTTAGTGGTATATCCGTCAATCCCAATAAAGGCTTTGTCGAAGTTGATCTGATCGAGACAACCCTTGGTAATCTTGCCGACAACACTTTCACTTCCATGCTGATAAATGCCACCTAGTAAAATAATGCTGGACTGTTCATTTTTACGGAACTGCCGTGCAATAAAAACATTTGTAGTGATAAGGGTTACATTCCTTTTATTAATTAATTCACGTGCCAGCAGGGCATTTGTAGATCCGGATTCAATCAGAATTGTTTCACCTTCATTCACCAGCGAGGCAGCTTTACGGGCAATCAATAGTTTTTTATCATAGTTAACCCCCATGCGGTTTGAAAGATTGTCTGCATCCCCGAGGACAGCTCCACCATGAACCCGTCTCAATAGTCCCTCAGACTCAAGAAAAGTGAGATCCTGTCGTATTGTAACGGCTGAGACCCTGAGCCCGGTGGAAAGATCATTTACTGAAGTAACATCATCGCGGCCCAGGAGCTTCAGTATTTTAGTCTGTCGTTCATTCAGCATAATTCAATAGGTAATGAGGCTGCGCCTATAACTCCTGCATCGGGTCCTATATCGGAAACTTTTATCTCAATAGGATCATACATCATATCGCGGGCAAGTTCGTAAAAAGTCTTTCGGATCTGGCCAAGGTAAAAATCGCCCCAGCTCAGAAGACCACCTCCCAGAACTATCAGGGACGGATTCAATGCCTGGAAGATGTTATAAATACCAATGCCCACATAACGTCCGCTGTCGAGAATAATTTCTTTTGATACCGGGTCATCTATATCCAGACCCTGTTTAAGCAGCTTACCGTCAATCCTTGTATAATCAAAGTCGGAAGGTAATCTAAGCTTTGAGACTTTCCCTTCTTTCATCTTCTTTTGAAAAAGATGAGGCAGAGCCATTCCGCATGCAACTGCCATCAGGCAACCTTTGTTACCGCATGTACAGATCAGGTCACTATCAGGTTCTATGATGGTATGACCAAATTCTCCTGCCGTTCCTGTCATCCCACGGTGTAACCTTTTATTTATAATGATACCTGCACCAATACCAGTGCTAATTGTTAGAAAAATCATATCATTAAATCCCTTTCCTGCACCAAACTTAAATTCTCCTAAGGCCTGGGCATTGGCATCGTTGTCAAGAATTACCGGTATTTTGAAACTTGATTGTATGGCATCGCGAAGGGGATAACACTTATATCCCTTAAGATTAGAGATGGTTATAATAATACCGTCTTTAAACCGGATATGTCCTGTACAACCAATTCCGATACCCAGCAGGTCAGATTCCTTAAAGTTGTTCCTGTGGAGTAACTTTATGATATTGGCTTTAACCTGGTCAGTCAAACCACACTCAGTTTTTTCTGCGTGATCACAATCGATACATTTGTCAATTATTTTCCCTGAAGTTGTCATCAGGGCAACAGATAGTTTAGTACCACCTATATCAACTCCGCAGAGAATTTTTTCCATATTAAAACTTTATAATGTTTGTTCAGTACGGGCAATAATATCATCTTGTGTATCAGGTGACAAGCTAGTAAAAAAGGCACAATATCCTGCCACCCTCACAATAAGGTCCCTATAATTTTCAGGATCTTTTTTAGCAGCAAGAAGTGTTTCTCTTGAAACTATATTGTATTGAACATGCCAGCCTTTCAGGTCCGTAAAAAAAGTCCGCAGAATTGAGATAAGTTTCCTTTTATCTGAATCGCTGCTTATTGCAGCAGGTGAGAGCTTCTGGTTAAGAAGTACTCCTCCCATGATTTTGTCGGTTGGAAGTTTTGCGACTGATTTGAAAACGGCAGTTGGTCCGAGAACATCGGTACCGGATGATGGCGAACTACCTTCCGCAACAGGGGTAAAAGCTTTTCGTCCATCAGGTGTAGCGGGAACTACTGACCCGTTGGGTACATTGGCAGATATACTTGAAGTGCCGGCATAATATTTACAGCCAATAGGGCCACGGTTGTAGCGGGTGGTATGATAATTATCGAGTTCTTTGATAAATTCCAGGTAGGCATCCCTGAGTAGAATGTCAACATAGTCATCGTCATTACCGTATTTAGGCGCAAAATTCAGAAGCATATATCGTATTTTTTCGTCCTCTCTTCCCTCAAAATCAGATTCAATAGCATGTATAAGCTGCTCTTTAGTGATTTTATTTTCTTCAAAAACCAGCTTCTTAATTGCGGCCAGGGAATTACCCAGATTGGCAATACCTACCTGCAATCCTGAAACAAAGTCATATTTTGAGCCACCTTCTTTTATAGTTTTTCCACGGCTTATACAACTATCTACAAATGCTGAACAAAGAATATCAGGTACATATTCTTCAATGGCTGTATCAATAACTGTATCGATTTCAATAGTTTTTTGTGCATAGAATTTTATCTGTTGCTGCCAGGCCCTGAATAGATCATCATACGAATTGAAATCAACAAAATTTCCAAGACCCTTATGAAATGTCTTTCCGGAATATTTATCGAGACCGTCGTACATTGATGCCAATAGAACCCGCATCATGTTCAGGAAGCTCATTCCTGTGCATCGGTAACCCCATTTTCCCGGAACAGCGATCTCAATGCATCCAATTGCAGAGTAATTATAGGCGTCTTCTTTTTCAACGCCCAGCTTTATCAGTTCTGGTATTACAATTTCATCGTTGTTAAAGGCAGGCATGCCAAAACCTTTTTCTATAATTCTGATGCATTCATTCAAAAACTTATCACTTATATTTTTATGAAACCTCACAGAAAGATTTGGCTGAGTTAACTTCATCCTGCCTACCGATTGTAGTATCAGAAAACTCAGCTCATTTACAGCATCAAGTCCATCCACTGTTTGGCCACCGATTGTAACATTCTGGTAAAGAGGCCCTCCGGCAGAGAATCGCGTGTGCGACCATGGACGTATCTTATTAATTGAAAGTAGCTTGATCCATGTATTCTCCAGCAATTCCGCGACAAACTCATTGGTTATTTTGCCTTTTAAAATATCTTCTTTATAGAAAGGGTAAAGATACTGGTCCATCCGACCGAGGGAGACAGAATGACCATTACTCTCGATCTGAAGTATAAGTTGAACAAAATATACCAGCTGTAAGGCCTGGTAGAAATTTTCGGGTGGCTGTTCTGCTATCACTTTACAGTTGTTGCTGATGGTGATCAGTTCCTCACTTCTAACAGGGTCTTTAATCGTTTTGCTCAAAGCTATGGATAGTACCTGATATCTGAGGATGAATGCCTGAAATGATTTAATGCTTATGGTTAACGCCTTGTAAAAATGATCTTTTCTGATACCTTCCTGTTCAAATAATTTAACCTTCCTGTGGTGATGGCTTATTTCATCAAGGTATCCGTTAAGCCCTGTTGCAAGAATTTTGTAAAAGTCAACTGCTATATGAGCGTCACCGGATGTGAGGTTTCCGGTGGCCTTAATAATAGATGCATCCTGGATATCCCTGAGCTCCTGCGACATCAATGCACGTCCCTTATCGTATAGCACTTTGCCTTTCCACCAAGCTGCAATGTCAACCAGATCTTCCTTATGCTGATCAGTTAGAAAAAATGCATCACCCGGGCGTTTATCCAGTTCATTCATCTCCTCAGGCAGCCAGTCAACTGCATATTCAGGAAATATTGGGGCTGCTCTGTGTTGTGAGGATTGGTTTCCGACTATAAGTTCACCATCATCGATAAAAATGGTCATCCCCTTAAGTGTTTTTTCGAGTGCAAGGGCTCGTTTAATAATTACAGGCTGGTCCTCATTCTCAGAATAGGCTTGGGTATAGAACCTGGCTCGTTCGGTACAAATTGAAGGCTTTGTAGTTAATACTTTTTCGCGTAAAATAGAAATCCTTTCCGATACTTCACCTGTTTTTATCTTTTGTAACATTTCATCCTCCTGTTTTTGCAATTAATCCCATCTGTTCAGCATATTCCTTATAACCTGTAAGCTCACAATTATCCACTTTCCTTTTGCCTTTATAGGTATATTCCATCCCAAGCATATTGTACTTTAGAGTACCAAGAGTATGGAAGGGGAGAAGATGTATCTCCCTCACAGTTTTCAGTGAGACCGTAAAGTCTATTATCTTTTTCATTTCCTGCTCTGAATGGTTGAAATCAGGTATCACAGGGACCCGGATGATGACATTTTTATGACGTAGCGCCAGTTTTTGGATATTCGTAAGCACAAGATCAGCCTTACCTCCTGTGTAACTCTTGAATTTCCCGTTATCTGTATGTTTAAGGTCAACAAGGAAAGTGTCGGTAAAATCAAGACATCTTATTATCATTCCCCAGGGAACATGTAGCGAAGTCTCAATTGAGATATTAATGTTTCTACGTTTGATCTCCATTAAAAGGGTTTTCAGTTCTGCTCCCTGCGAAAGAGGCTCTCCTCCTGACAGAGTAATCCCTCCTTCAGATTCCAGGTAAAAAGGCATATCTTTTTCAATTTCGGTCAGGATATCATCTACACTCTTTTCTTCACCTGAAACTGTTAGAGCTCTGGATGCGCAGACATTTCTGAATTTTTCCGGATGCTGAATTTCTGAAGGTTCAATATTAATCCCGGTTGTTCCGCTGGTGATACCTTTGCCTCCGGGCAGAAGACAATCTCTGAAGTTTTTGCATAAACTGCGGTCATACATAAGACTATATCCGAAAGACTGACTCTCCGGATTACAGCACCAAAGACAATGCAGCGGACACCCTTTAAAAAAAATCATCGTTCTAATTCCCTGACCATCGTGAGTAGAAAATCGCTGTATGTTGAAGATCATATGCTGGAGGTTATTATCTGAAAGTGCATGAATGTGATTTTTTTAAAGATATCTAAACTTTATATAAAAGCAAAATTGATTTCATATGAAAGCAAGTGCTAATGTTAATTTTAAATAATGAAATGTATTTCACGGGGTTATGAAATATCTCAGGCAGAGAACCGGGAGAAAAATTTTATTAATTCACTTTAATAACAATTCCGCTAAAAGGCGATTTGTCTTTTGTACTGAGGGAAGTAGGTTTAATGATCTCTTTTTTGTCTGTATAAACCTGAATATAATATAGCCCTTCCTTTGAAAAACTAAGGGGTATTTTATATATTGACCCATTCCTGTATTTCGAAAGATCCCAGGCAAATATCTTCTGATATTCCTCATTGCTGAAATCCGCATAACTTCCTTTCCTTGTTATCTGGGATGGTGAAAGAGGTTGCGGATTCTTGTCGAAGTAGACGATGAGGAAATACAGGAAATTTTTACCATCAGTTTTTATTGTAATGCTTGTGGGGTCATTTACTTTTACCTCTTTTGGAATATTCTCAAATTCGAGATACCTGTCGATAAACTCTTCGTAGTATCTGAACTGCTTTCCGGAAAGATAGTACCCAAGCCCTGCAAAATTGTGTGTTTTGTCAATTATGTTCTTCTTATGTCCGTCGTTTGGTGCCCTTTCTGACATGAATGATTCATGTCCGGATTTCATCATAGCGCTGATATTTGCATTAGTAACCTCATATTTAGCAGTTGACCATTCACCAAAAGCATTTTCCGATACGTGGTCATTCCCTCCGGCAATGCCATACCTGTGATAAGGTTTCTCCCCGGCCATATTCCAGTGCCCCACAAAATTATTTTCGGCTGCCTCACGGCACATCTTATTTGCAACTCTCGATGCAAGTATATCAAGCCGGACTGGTTGAGCGTTAAATTTTTTTCTGCTTAAATTAATAATATCAAGCTGTATAAGCTTCAGTTTAAGAGCATCTTCGTTATCCTTAAATTCAATAAGTCTTTGTTCACCGTCATTAAGTTTAATAAGGTTTTCAAGATCATCTTTTGATGAGTCTGATGATTGATGAGGTAATATTGAATGAGGTAAACATACTAATATGATAATTATTATTAAAAATATCTTTATATGTTTCCATGTTTTCCTGAACATAACTCTTTATGAATTGTTTTAAAGTGTAAATGTAAATTATTCGAAATGAAAACAAATAAACTGAGCTTAATATTTTTATTCATGGCAATTTCACTTACAAGCTTTAGCCAGACTGGCAGTATCTATGATTTTAAGGTTAAAACACTTGAGGGTGGAGATTTTGATTTCAGCACTCTTAAGGGAAAGAAGATAATGATTGTGAATACTGCTTCCAAATGTGGTTTTACTCCACAATATAAAGATCTGGAAGAGGTTTATGAAAAATACCAGGATAATCTTATAATTATAGGGTTTCCTGCCAATAACTTTGCAAGCCAGGAACCAGGAACATCTGCTGAGATCAGAAAATTTTGCACAGAGAATTATGGAATTAAATTTCCAATGATGGCAAAAATTTCAGTTAAAGGAGACGACATGGCGCCGATTTATAAGTGGCTGACCTCAAAAGAGAAAAACGGAGTAATGGATTCAGAAGTTAAATGGAATTTCCAGAAATATCTCATTGATGAAAACGGGAAACTGGTAGATGTTATTTATTCAAAAGACAAGCCAACATCTGATAAAGTAATTGCGTGGATTTCTTCAAAATAGTCAATACTTTTGTTTATTTAATATCAGATTTTTTGAGGCTGTTTCATAACAAATGAATGAAGCAGCCTCTTTCTTTTTATAACTCAACAGTACATCCCTGTAGTGTTTAAATACTTGAGAAAGACAGTAGGTCCGCAAGATTGCAAGACTCATTTCGATTTTGAATTAATATGTTTTATGAACATATGATTCTAAATTAAGTCTGATAAGTTCATTTGTCCGGAGTTTTTTCATTAACCTTTTTAATGTAATTATAAACCTCTATCTGCGACTGAATTGCATTCTTCCCTGGTTTCACATATTCATTTGAAAGAGCAGCATCTAACTTTCTGGCTTTGACATTATCACTCCACTGGATTTCAAATATCTCTTTCATCTCATTACGGATACTTTTATCGAAGACAGGACATGTTACTTCGATGCGGTGCTCAATGTTTCGGGTCATCAGATCGGCGGAAGAAATATAACATTCCTCATTTCCCCCGTTACAAAAAATCATAAACCGGGTGTGTTCGAGAAACCGGTCAACTATTCCTATTGCCTTAATATTCTCACTTAAATCCTTTAGTCCCGGAACAAGTGAGATCATTCCTCTGATAATAAGCCGTATAGTTACTCCGGCTTTGCTTGCCTCATAAAGATGATTTATTATTTCACTATCAGTTATATTGTTAAGTTTTAAGTAGATGAAAGCCTTTTTTCCTGCTTTGGCATTCTTTATTTCATTATCGATCAGGAGAGTTACTTTGTTCCTTAGGAAAAATGGAGACAATACAAGGTGATAGAAATTATCTTTCCGGTAGTTTACATTGAAAAATCCGAATGCTTTATAAACCTCGTAAGTGATTTTTTTATTTGTTGTCAGGAGCAGATGATCAGTATATATTCTTGCAGTATCTTCATTAAAATTACCTGTTCCCACTGCGGCATACCTTTCAATTATTTTGTTCTTCTCACGGGAGATCAGACATAACTTGGAATGTACT
The DNA here is from genome assembly GCA_025358455.1 of Bacteroidales bacterium. GTDB lineage: Bacteria > Bacteroidota > Bacteroidia > Bacteroidales > VadinHA17 > LD21. The sequence continues at coordinate 19,475 of JANYJP010000080.1, read as the reverse complement.
TTAAGTCCGGGCACTCCATATATGACCTTAACTCCTTCTTCCATAAGTTTGTTACCCCAGGTAATATTGGCTTCTTCATCGAACCGAGCCTGCAACTCAACAATAGTAGTCACGCTCTTGCCGTTACGTACAGCATTGAGAAGGGCATTTATTACGCTTGAGTTCCTGGCAAGCCGGTAAAGCGTAATTTGTATAGTTGTTACGTAGGGATCGATGGATGCTTCCCGCAAAAGATCAATGAAATAATCAAAGGGTTGATATGGAAAGAAAAGCATAATATCCTTCTTCTTTATTGATGATAAAATGCTCCTTCCCGGTTGTATGTCTTTATGATATACCGGGACAATCGGTTCATAATAGAATTTTTTCTTACCAAGTTTCGGGAACTTTATGAAATCCTTGAAATTATGATACCTGTTACCAGGCATCACAACATCGTCAGGCCCGAAATTGAGTTTTTTTGTAAGCATCTTTAAAAGCTCATGAGGCATTTCCCTGTCATAAATGAATCGGACCGGTGACCCCCACTTGCGTTGTTGAAGACTGCGTGACATTTTATCGATAAAGCTCTCTGAAATATCATCGACTAATTCAAGTTCCGCATCCTTTGTAAGTTTAATTGTATATGCTGAAATTTCGTCAAAATCAAAAATGAAAAAAATTTCTTTCAGACCGAATCTGATTATATCATCAATGAATATCACATATTTGTCATCATCTTTTTCAGGCAATATCACGAAACGGGGTAGTACATTCGTTGGTATTTCAAGCAATGAATATTTGTTTTTTTCCGGTTCCTTGTTCTTAAGATATATTGCAAGATAAATAGCATCGTCGGTAAGGTTTGGAAGTTCCGAATCCTTCTCTATCAGAAATGGCATCAATCTGGTACGCACCTCTGTATGAAAATAGTTTTTTACAAATTCTATCTGTTCGGGGTTAAGCTGTTTTTCATTGATAATATGAATCTTATGCCCGTCAAGTTCCTGTATTAAAGCGGAATATATTTTCTCAAATCTTACGTTCTGAGATAGTACTATTTCGTGTATCCGTTTTAATGTTGATTTAGGGCTGTAACCAAGTATATTCTTGGATTTTGAACCAAACTGAGAAAGCCGTCGTAATGTGGCAACTCTTACCCTGAAATATTCATCGAGATTATTGGAATAGATACCAAGAAACTTAAATCGCTCAATCAGGGGAACGCACTTGTTTTCAGCTTCCTGTAACACCCTTTCATTAAACGATAACCAGCTGATTTCCTTTGGAATAAATGTCTTGCTCATAGTGTTTTCTCAGGTTTAAGAAAATATTCCAGGTTTCCCGTGTTACGTTTTATATCAGACCATTTTTTTATATCGAATGAAATTGTTGCCACACCGCATTTTGGCATAGAATCACAACCATTTTTGCACAGGCTATTGGTTATCTCCGAGAACGAAGGGTTATGTCCGAACAATGTAATTGTATCAGTATCTTTACTTACATCTGAAAGTATTTCAATGAGATACTTGAAATTCATTTTATGATAGATATTACTGTCGAGTACAATATTTTCAGGATTTACCCTGAATTCAAGTGCGAAGATTATTGCTGTTTCCAGGGCTCTGAAAGCAGGGCTTGTTATCATAATCCCCGGAGTAGTTTCTTTTTCCAGGAGTTCGAGCGATATCCTTCTGGCTATTGCTTTCCCTTTTGTTGTCAGGGATCGTTCAAAGTCAGAAAATTCAGGAGCCGGGTCTTCAGCTCTGCCATGACGTACAAAAATTAGCTTTTTCATATTTCTCTTGGCTATGAATATTTATTATGAATTCAGGATTATGATTCAGGTTCCAAAGTTAGTTCCCATATTCTGGGCCTGTATCACGAGACGATTATTTGGTTCTACCAATTTCAATTTACCGGATACCTCTGAAAGAGGAACAGACTCGATCTTATTATCCTTCAGAGCAACCATCTTTCCAAAGTCACGCTGTGCTATCATATCAGCCGCGGCGGCTCCATATCTGGTAGCCAGTACACGGTCCATGGGAGAGGGCGTACCGCCTCTCTGAAGATAACCCAAAACTGTTTCCCTGGTTTCGAGTCCGGTAAGTTCATTAATTCTTTTGCTTAATGACTGAGCAGCAGAACAGCTATCCTTAATTGGATTTTTAATTCCTTCTGCAACCACAACTATAGAATATGGTTTATTATCCTCAACCCGATGCATGAGATATTCTGCTATTTTATTTTCATTATATTGAATCTCGGGAATAAGGATAACATCACCACCGCCTGCAATGCCTGAATACAAAGCTATCCATCCGGCATTGTGGCCCATGAGTTCAATTATCATTATTCGTTTATGGGAGTTTGCTGTGGAATGCAGACGGTCGATAGCTTCAGTGGCTATGTTTACTGCTGAATCGAATCCGAATGTAACATCGGTACCCCAAACATCATTATCAATGGTTTTTGGAATACCAACAACGTTAAGTCCTTCCTGTGAGAGCAGGTAGGCAGTTTTAAGAGTGCCATTTCCTCCGATACAAACCAGACAATCGAGGCCCATCTGTTCATAATGTTCTTTTATAAGGACAGGTTTACTTATTTCATTTTTACCCTTTCCGCTGCTTTTAAAAGGTTTTTCTCTTGAGGTTCCCAGAATTGTTCCTCCAAGAGTTAGTATTCCTGAAAGATCAGATTCTGTAAGGTCCCTGTACTCCTTGTTTATCATGCCGGTAAAACCATCGCTGATACCAACCAGTTTCATCCCGTACTTAACAATTGCTGTTTTTCCAACCCCACGGATAGCTGCATTTATCCCAGGGCAGTCGCCCCCTGCAGTCAGAATCCCGATCCTTTGTCCCATGGTTATCTTACCCATTTTAAGCCTTTTAATTAATTATAAACAAATTTAGCGTTTTCTTTTTATTTTTTGCAGGTCTGCATAGAGACTAAATAGCAGATTTTCAAATAACATGGATATAAAGAAAAATATTTTAGGTTTATTTTCCCGATTTTTATTGTTTAACTTTATACAATTCAAGGTTTAAACCAGAAATGATAAATGGAACTGGATTATGTGAAATTAAAAGAGATTAAGCCCGCCCTTGCAGGGTATATCAGAGAATCACAAACTTTGCTGAAGAAATCCATTGTACCGGACGAAAACGTGACTCACGATGTTAGGGTGCTTATGAAGAAATCCCGTGCAGCGTTACGACTTATAGTACCCCAGCTTGATAAAGAATATTTTGACAAAGATATATATACATTAAGAGAAGTAGGACGGATCATGTGTAAATGGAGGGAAACTTCAGTTCACAGGAGAGTTCTTAAGGAACTAAGAAAAGAATACCTGGGAATCTTTTCTCAGCTTCATGATAATGAGAAGATTACTGCTCTTTTAAAAAAGCCTGATCCGGGACAGGAACCGCCGGCTGATATAGTATCCGGAATGGAACAAATTGAAAATCTCCTGAACAGGACCGGATACAGAATCAGGTTTGAGGACATGAGTAAGATTGATCCCCGGCTTCTCATAAAAGAACTTGAATTTTCCTATTCGAAGGTTGTGGAAATTTATATGATCTGCAGGAATAATCCCCGACCAGTTAATGTTCATGACTTCAGGAAGAGATCAAAGGATTTTCTTTACCAGCTTTATTTTTTCAGACCATTAAATATTCAGGTGGTAAAAGCACTTGAAAAGAAACTCGATATTATGACCCAGAACCTGGGCAGGGTAAATGATCTTTCACAACTGATAAAGGCACTTGGGTATAAATATCCTGATAGTGCCAGCATACCTGCCATGGATGAACTGATAGTAATTATTCGGGAAAAACAGGACAGATATATGGCCAAAGTCTGGCCGACTGCTTATAAAATATTTTGTCCGGGGAATAGGCTGGTTAATGTGCTGGGATTCAAGTTACTCGTTATTTAGAACTTTTCCCTGATTTAATTTATTTTTAACTTGTGAGGATCTTATTGATGGATGATTTTTCTCTTTCACTCAGCGAATCCATTTCCTGCAAAGCATGCTGAATTTTAGTTTTAAAGTTCCAGCAGGTCATTTGTCGCAAGGATAACCGGCGGGCAAATTCATAAGTTGACAGATCCTCTTTGCCTTTACAAACATTGTATGCAATATAGAATGCCTTACTTACAGGAAATTTACAGTTATGAAAAATGGTGCCGGTAGTCGCCGATTCTTCTGACTTGCATTTAGTACATCTTCTTGAGTATGGTGTCTTACCCGGACAATGATTGTCATTGCCACATTTCCTGCATACAAACCCGTCATTCCATTTTAATTCGGCTAAAAACTCCAAACATTTTTCATCACTATTAAATAGTTCATCCAGCTTTTCTTTACTTAATTCTTTATTGAAAATCGCATTCATAATCAATGGGTTTATTCTGCAAAGGTAGAAAAAATATTAGTGATATTATTACGATTTATTAGTGATGCTATTGCGATTTACAAATATATTATTTAACTTTACCCCACTATTCGTTTTAGCAGCCGGCAAAGTTGTTATGGATTTTTATTCTTCAGAATGTCAACCGTGCGATGGTACAATAGCTGCAATGGCAATAGCCAGGAAATTAAATTAAAATTTCAGATATTTTCAAAATTAATCTCTTTTCAAATGAAGAAGAACATGGGAACAATCGACAAAGTAATCAGGATACTGATTGCAGTCGTAGTTGTTGTACTCTATTTTAGTCACGTAGTTTCCGGAACGCTGGCGATAATACTCCTGATAATTTCAGGCATATTTATCGTAACAAGCTTTTTAAGTTTTTGTCCGCTATATTTTCCGTTTGGACTTAGTACCAGAAAGAAGGAATAAAAATAAAAGGCCGGATATTTCCGGCCTTTTATTTTTTTATTAAACAATACTCTAAAATATATTCTAGGTAAATATAATCTGAGAACCTTCTCCTCCCGCGTGTTCATAAAACTCGCCAATGGTAAGAACACCGCTTACATGCTCTGACAGATCTTCTTTCCTGAACTTGAACATATCCATGGCTAGTTTGCATGCATAGATATTTCCTCCTCCGGCTTTTATAAGGTCAAGGAATTCGCTTACAGGTGGTATATCAAGTTTTTCCATCTGGCTTTTCATCATCCAGGACGTGAATGACTCCATTCCCGGAATAACTCCAAGAAGCGTAGGCATTCTTAAACCGCCCGGGAGCCTCAAAGCCGCATTTCCCACAATGGCGGTATGCAGTTTGTCCATTCTGCTTTTAACAATGGCGTCGAGTCCGAAAAAAGTAAAGAAAATGTTGGTCTCTATACCTTCCATAACTGCACCGTTTCCCATGACGAGTGTTGCATAAACATCTTCAATTGCACCTTTGGCACAAATGAGATTGACTTTTTTGATCGGGTAATTTTGTTCAGTGGTCATATGGCTGATTAATTATTGGTTAGATACAACTTGCCGGTTTTGGAATACCTGCTATTTTGGTGGCCTTTTTAAGAGGGGCACCTGGGAAAAGCTGATAGAAAGTTTTGACATCTATAACATTGGAATGGTTAATACTTCTGATCGAAAGCGGTTCTCCACTCTTGAACCTGTTGCGAAGAAATTCCATAATAGCATAATGCTGATCAGTCAGAACAACACCTTCTTCTTTTGCAATCTCAAGTGCAATTTCCTTGGACCACTGGGAAGAGTTTGTAAAATAACCTTCCTCATTTACATCTACTGTAATACCTGCATAAGTTTTTTGTGACATAATATTGAAAATTAAAAGATTAATTAATTTGTATAATTAGAGTGTTAATTGGTTTTAATCTGTGATTTTTCCTGACATAGACATTTGGTTACTTACCGGTAATTTTCTTCCCTTTAACAATATATTCCAATAGATCCATTTAAAGAAAAGTTTACCAATGTGATTGAGTCTGGTTTCCTTAAGCAAAGCAAACGGCCCAAATAAAGCTAATGGGAACATCCCGGGTAAAGGTTCGGTGGTATAGTTGAAGTCAATGAGAATTCCTTTTCCGTATCCTGTTTCAATATAGCAATTTGAATGCCCGTCAAACTTAGCTTCAAGTGGCCTGTTATTTATAAAACTTAGCAGATTTGCATGCAGTACCTCTGCCTGAAAATGAGCAACGGAACCAGCCTTTGATGATGGAAAATTACCAGCATCACCAATAACGAAAATATTCTGTTTACTGGTCGACTGGAGGGTATTCTTATCGGCTCTGACAAATCCAAATTCATCTCCCAATCCGCTTTTTGAAATAACAGGATCGCCTGAATGAAGCGGAATTGTTATTAAACAATCGAATGGTACTTCACGTCCTCCGAAATCAAGAATCTTTTTATTAACATTATCAACTTCTCCAAGGAAAAAATCTGTTACAATATTTACATTTTTTCTTTGCAGCAGAGAGCCTAGCATCTTTGAGGCTTTTGGCTTTGTAAATGCTCCTGACATCGGGGTAACATATGTAATATTTACCTTATCCCGAATTCCTTTTTTTGTAAAATAATCGTCAGCATAAAATGCAAATTCGAGAGGCGCAACAGGGCACTTGATAGGATTATCAGCAATATTAACTACCAGATTACCTCCTTCCCAGGTAGAGAAGAATCGTGCAAGCGCTTCAGCACCTTCAATTGTATAAAAATCAAAAACGTTTTTATACCACAATTCTCCTTTAAGGCCAGGTGTGTCTTCGGGACTTATACGTGTACCGGTAGCAATTATTAAAATGTCATAATCAAAGCAGGTTTCATCTTTCAGGAAAACCCTGTTATTATCTGATTCAATCCTGTCAATTTCCTTGTATACTATATCAATTCCGCCAGCGAAAAACTTTTGACCGGGTTTCATAATATCTTTCCGGCTCGAATATCCGAAAGGAACAAATAAAAATCCGGGTTGATAAAAATGATCCTTTTCTTTTTCAATAACTGTAATATTCCATTCTTTGGGAAGCAGATCTTTCCTCATCTTATTTGCCATCATCGTTCCTGCCGTACCGGCACCCAGAATTAATAGTTTTTTCATAATTTATAAAATACTGTTAATTTATTCACAGTACAAATATATATTTATATATGTAATTAAGTGCATAATTATGATAATTATTTTGTTAAAGCCACTACTTGAGCATTTCCGTCGTTATACTAAAGTACTTTTTCGAGTAAAAATGCACGCTTATAAACTGCTTAAAATGTGACTTATGTGATTACTGGCACAATAAAGTGTGATGAATATCACAAAAAAGCGATTCTCTATTTTTTACCTTTGTATCGAAAAAGTAAAGTATGGTTAAAGAATCAAACTCTAAAAATTCCCGGTGCCAGGATTGTCTTGATAAGTCTTGTGCTACTGAAAAGCTTGGAAACGAAGAGTTGGATTTAATTACGAACAACAGGTATCGCAGCGAAATAAAGCGCAAGACTAATATCCTAAATTCTGGTTCCCCGAATTCTCATATTATTTACCTAAGATCTGGGCTGGTAAAAGAATACCTTATCAAGCCGGATAATAAAGAGCAGATCATTCAGATAATTCTGCCCCATTCATACCTTGGTCTGACCTCATTATTTGGTGACAATATAAACCATTATTCCTATTCGGCACTTACTGATCTGAAAGTCTGTTATATCGATATTGATGTCTTTACTGCAATGGTTAAAAGCAACGGAACTTTTGCATTTGAAATTCTTACATCAGTAGGCCGGGAGAGTCTTTCAAGTTTTCACAGGTTTATAGCGCAGAGCAATAAGAAGACCTATGGCCGTATTGCTGACATGTTACTTTATTTTTCACGGGTTGTTTTCCAGTACAAAATTTCAGATACCTCTAAGCCGTCGTGAAGTAGCTGACATGGAAAGCAGCAGGTGGTTGTTAGTATTTTCAGGATTTCTGCTTTTACAGGTTGCTTTATAATAATTGATTTCTATATTTGATATCAATTTTAAATAACTCATTATGAAAAATAAAGTTTTGACACTTCTTGTAATTTCCATACTATCAGTATTAACTGTAAATGGACAAAATAATGTAAAAAAATCTAATCCTGTGGGAACATGGAAGTTTGAAGCTCCCTATGCTCCTGAAGGTTATGGCTCAGGTACCATATCAATTGGTATTGAAAAAGAGAAACACACTACTACAATGTCCTTTACAGGAAACGATTATAAGATTCCGGGTGAAAAAGTTTCAGTGACTAATGACAGTATATTGTTTTCAGTATATGTTGAAGGACAGGATGTTAAAGTCGTTTTAAAGATTGAAGACGAAACAAAAATGTCAGGAAAAGCTGTATACTCGGAAGGAGAAGTACCACTTACACTTACGAAAGAAGTTGCCGTAAATAAATAGAATTTTATTTATTTGCCTTCCGAAACCCTTTTAAGAGCATTCGGAACCTGCAATAAATGAAAATCATAATTGTAAACGAGAAATTTTTGCTCCCAACGGGGGAAAAATTTCTCTTTATAATTTCTTAACCCTTTGAAATGTCCGAAAGCTTTAAGGTTTTCATAGGCGTAATGAATAGTCTTCTCAGCCAGATTTGTTCCCTCGATTCCTGACAGTGGCGCCAGACCAAGATTTGCTGACTTATATCCCTGTTCCTTCATGTACAGCAATGTCTTTGCCATAAGAAGATCAAGTACCCCATTTGGAGCATCTTTGACCTTTCTGATAAGATCGTAAGTAGATTCGCCCGGTGCAAAATCGGGAATAAGGTTTAGAAATGCATAAACTTTTTCTTCCTTATCTTCAACTGTGATTATGATTTGTTCCTTAAGAATGACCCTGTCAAAAACTCCCTGTGTAAACGCAATTTCTTTCTGATTCATTTCTTCAAGCCAGTTGTTTGAAACGAATTCCAGCTTTTGCAGCAATCCTTCTTTTATGGGAGGTTGATAAATCTTAATCTCAAAGCCTTCTGAGGTCAACCGGTTTATTGCACTTCGGGTAGTTTTCATTTTACCTCCGTCCATCGTGAAAGTAGTAAGGTCAACAATGGCTTCTTCACCTATGGGGAAGCTCTTTTTTCCAAGGCTCTTAAACAGTGGTAATGTTTGTTGCGGGATCCGGTAATAAATACTTACAAATCCATTTTCAAGACAAAAGTCATCAAAATCCCGTATCAGTTTTATTAGTGATTCATCGTCTTTGCAAACAGGATTTTCAAGTACAAAAGCAAAGTAACGGGTCATTTTAAATGAAATGAAACCATCACGGTCTCCTGATAAGAAAATAAACTTGTCAGGGTATGTTTTAAAAAAGTCAAGTGGTGAATTGCCATATTTTTTTAAAAGGTCTTTTGCCAGTAAAATATCATCTTGCGAGTTGTACGGTTTACTGAAGTATGGTTTCAGAAGACTGAAGAAAATAAAACTTAGAACAAGTCCTCCGAATATATATATTGAATAGAGGAAATGCCTTCCGAAGGAAGTTAGGGGTTGCAATCCACTATCATCAAACAGAAAGAACATTTTAAAAATGACTTTTACTGAAGTAACAAATCGAAATTCAATACCAAAATGATGTTTATCCATAAAATAGAAGCCGGCAACGCCATAAAACAGAACAGCTGCAATGCTATAGAGAAGAACGATATAACTTATCCGGGTCAGCCGGCGATGAGGTTTTAAGGTATATAGACCCCGGGTGTAAATAAGCGATATGGCTGCAATCAGAGCAAGGATAGCCTCTTCATAGTCAGCCCCTTTTGTCATATGGCCCAGTGCCGAAATCCCGGTAAGAAAAATTCCTATATACCATGCTCTTCGCGATCCCTGAAACAGGAATACACTTAGAATGATCAATAGAAGACCTATAACCAGTATGAGTTCGTTACTATTGGTTGCAAAACCTTTAGGGAGGAATTCGCGCACCAACTTTAATCTTTCCGGTAAGGCGGGAGTAATAGCTGAAATTATATTCACCATTCCCAGTGTAAAAATGATAAGTGGTGGTAAAATACGCAGTATTATATGATTTTTGCGCGAGATGAAACTTGCAATACCGGAAATCAGAGGGAGCCAGAATTCAAAGAAGCGATATAATAAAGTTATTGAGGCAGCCGCAATAATGGGAAAACCGAATTGTCCTAAAATAAAAGTAAGTGATACTTCAATAGCTCCCAGTCCGCGAAGAAAAGGTGATGCTATAAGTATCAGAACCATAACAATATATCCGATAAATGCTGCCGGCCATGACGGTTCAAAACCTAACGCCAGCATTGCTATATACAAATGAACCACTCCCAGTATTTCAATTCCAATAGAGAAGAGAAGGGTAATCCAAAGTTGTTTTCTGTTGACACTCTGGCTTATCATTTCGTCAAGAATTAAAGTCACCGAGGGTCGTATTTTTGATAACCAAAGATATGCTTTGCCTTTTTGCGATACCGAAAAGAGGAAGATGAATAAAGCGGATATCATAATTATCAGGAAAATGAATCCATATACTTCTGCCTTTTGCATATTATACCTGAAAAGGGCAATTCCAAATACCGGAAAGGCAACTACAACAACTGACAATATGCTGAAAAATGCAAAAAAAGTCGACGCGAGATGTATTTGTGACTTGCTGGCTCCCCTGCTCTCTACCTCACTTGTAAAAAATGCGAGAGATGAGAAACCTCCTGCCGGAAGGAATACGCTTATAAAATTACGTTTCAGAAACAATCTTACAGCAACTTTGACAGGAATAGCTATACCCATCGACTTATAGCTATGAACATACATCTGTCCCTGAAAAATAATGTAGATAACTGTCAGGAGAATTCCCAACCCTATATACCATGGATTGCTTTGGGAAAGTTGATCTATTATCTTTGACAGCTCAAGGTTCTCATGACGAATAAAAAAGACCGCCATCCCGATAAGAAATGATGAAAATATAAGCTGCCACAGAAATTTATTGTAAAGTAATTTTGATAGGAAGGATTTTGATTTATCCATAGCTCAGGTTGGTAAGGTTTTAATATTAGGTCAGTATAGCAATATTCACTAATAATTATTGGTTACTAATTTACTGAATTTTTTGCGAAAATATTTATTTGATTTTTTAACTATTATAAAAGGAAGTGTAACTTTAAAATATTTACAATTCAATAAGAAAATTCATTCATGGATTTTTAAATTTGTAATTTATTAATGCATTATCGACTCAAATTAAGTGCCATCCCAATTATATGAAAAACCTATTATTTGTTCTTATTTGCTATTTAGTTTTTTTGCCCTATTCCCCAGCACAGATAGTTCTGAAGGAACCACTTAGCAGCAGGCAGACAGGGTACAACATTGAAGCAAGTCTGGACCCGGTTGCAAAAAAGATAAAAGGTGACATGAAAGCATTCTGGGTTAACAGATCAATTGACATAGTGCAGAATGTTGAGTTGCATCTTTATCTGAACGCCTTCAGTAACGCCAATACAACATTTAATAAAGAATCAGGGGAGAAACCCGGGAACAAAGATTCAGAATTCGGATGGATTAATATTAAGTATATTACTGACAATAATGGGATTGACCTTATCCCTTTTATGCAGTACATAAGTACCGATGATAACAACATTGCAGATAAGTCAGTTCTGAACATAAACCTTCCAAATGCTGCAAGACCGGGCGATACCGTATATCTGAATATTAAATTTGAATCTAAACTTCCATCGAGGATAATACGGACAGGATATTCCGGTGATTACTTCTTTGTGGCCCAGTGGTTTCCAAAATTTGGAGTTTATGAACCGGCAGGCATGCGTTATTCAACCAAAGGAGGATGGAATTGTCATCAGTTTCACAGAAATTCCGAATTCTATTCAAATCATAGCGTTTATGATGTAAAAATAACTCTGCCAAAAGAATATGTTGTTGGCTCTGGTGGCATGCTCATTAATGAAAAGGATAATGGAGACGGCAACAAATCTTCTACTTACCGTGCTGAAGATATTGTTGATTTTGCATGGACCGCATGGCCCGGCTATGCTGTTTATAAGGATCAATGGAAACATGTAAAAATTACTCTGCTTTCACCTCCGGAACGAAAAAACCAGGTAATCAGACAATTTCAGGCTGTTAAAAATGCCCTTGAATATTTAGAGGCAAATGTTGGTCCGTATCCATGGCCTTATCTGACTTTTGCAGATCCTCCTGCAAAAGGGGGAGGATCAGGTGGCATGGAGTACACAACACTTTTTACTTCAGAATCATTTTATGGCGTTCCCGGCTACCTTCATCTTCCTGAAATGGTAACAATTCATGAATTCGGACATGCCTATTTTATGGGTATCCTTGCAAGCAATGAATTTGAAGAACCCTGGCTGGACGAAGGTGTAAATACCTTCTGGGAAGGAAGGATTGTCGACCATTATTATGGTATAAACTCCGGACTTATTGATAATGAATTGTTTAAACTTTCTGATAAGTCAATGTCCAGACTATCATATGTCGGCTCCGAAAGCAGGCAGGCCTCAAGTAATTCAGAGTTCTCATGGAACTATCCGCACGGCACATACGGTATGATGTCGTACAATAAAACAGCTGTTATATTAAATACATTGATGGGCATTGTAGGTGAAGCGACAATGAATGAAATTTTTCATGAATATTACAAAAGATGGGCTTTCAAACACCCATCAGGAAGAGATTTTATCAATGTTGTAAATGATGTTGTTGTAAGGCTTCATGGATATAAATTCGGACCTGATATGAACTGGTTTTTCGATCAGACAATCTATGGAACAGGAATTTGTGATTATAAGGTATCAGGTTTTTTCAACGGGAAAGTTGTATTACCCGAAGCTGTAATGGTAAGAAATGACTCACTTCAAAAACCTTTATCAGGATCTGATTCTGTTTCTGTTTATAAATCTGTGGTTGAACTCGAAAGGGCAGGAGAGGTAATACTTCCGGTAGAGGTGTTGATCCATTTTTCAAATGGAGATAATGTAAATGAGTTGTGGGATGGGAAAAGCAGATTCAAAGACTTTAGTTATACCGGCAATAGAAAGATTCAATGGGTCAAGATTGACCCTGAATACAAAATAAAAATGGATGTGAATTACATTAACAATTCATTGACCGATGAGCCAGATCGTGTTCCAGTCCGGCGCTTAACCAATAAGTTGATTTCATTCATGCAGTTTTTTATTACTTTTCTATCGCTATAATGTTACGAATATGAAAATATTTTCCGCAATAAAACTATCAGCTTTCCGCTCCTTAAAAACATGGAAGGGTGTTCTTATCGTATGGTTATTATCTCTTATTCTTGTCAGTATGGTGGCTCTTCCAATTAAAGGTGTATTTAAATCAGGATTGGGTAATAGTATGATAACAGAACAACTGAAACAAGGGATTAATCTTGAGGTCTTTACTGATCTGGGCACAACATTCAAAGGTCTGGTATCTTTTTTTAAGACCGGTTTATTTATGGCAATTGTGATTGGTTTTCTCCTAAATGTATTTCTTACGGGAGGATTATTTTCAGCCATAAAAAGTTCAGCTGGAAAATTTTCAGTAGCGGAGTTCTTCAGTGCTTCTGCTAAAAATTTCTGGTCATTCCTGGTAATATTATTAATAATTAGCGCAATTATATTATTTCTTGGGATTCTGATCATTGTTATTCCGCTTGTAGTTGTAGGTCAGGCAGACGGGCCAACAGAGGGAATTATGATGAAGACCGCCTTAATTACTTTTTCAGTGTTTTTTCTTTTACTGGTCGTAATGTTACTGGTGGCTGATTATGCCAGAGCATGGCAGGTATTGAATGACAAAAGCGGATATTTCAGGGCAATCGGATTCGGATTCAAACAAACCTTCAGGACGTTTTTCTTCTCATACTCATTAATGCTTATTTTATTGCTATTCCAGCTTTTATATGGATGGTTAGTACTGAGCATACTTCCCGGTATTACACCTGTTTCTGGAATCGGTGTTTTTCTTCTATTTTTACTTTCGCAGTTAATGTTGATCATTAAAATCATGCTGAAAGTATTAAGGTATGGAAGCGTTACCACAATGATGGAACAAAAGCGGCAATAACATTCTCACACGCCTCACACCTGCCGCCTTATAAGTATAAATACCCTGAACAAATAGGCTTTAAGCCTCTTTCACTTCACCTGCATTAGACCTAATTTTGTGTTAATATTTTAACACATCTCTATTTTTTCAGGTAGATGGAAAAGCTGTACGATTTACTTTTAAAGGATATCAGATTTGAAGAGGGCCTGAATGCATGCATGAATTGCGGAGTCTGTACAGCTATCTGTCCTGCTGCTGAATTTTATATCTACGATCCCCGTAAAATAGTTGACACAGTTCAGTCAAAGAATGATGCTGATATTGAAGAACTTTTGAAATCTGATACAATCTGGTATTGCGGGGAATGTATGTCATGCAAGACACGCTGTCCGCGCGGAAATGCACCAGGTTTGATTATTATGGCATTACGATCTCTTTCACAGGATCTTGGATATTTTGTTGAATCTGAGAAAGGGAGGCAACAACTTGCTCTTAAGAGAACAGTTGGTCATTGGATGCTCGAACATGGATACTGTCTTTATCTTGAAGGAGTCGGTACGGATCTGCATCCCGAACAGGGACCGGTCTGGGACTGGATTCAGGATAACTGGACCCCTCTATTTAAAAAAATGGGAGCAAATTATAAAGGCGACGGACCGGGAATTCTGCGGAAAATCCCGAAAGAAGCAATGGATGAAATAAAGCAAATCTTTGAGCTTACCGGGGGAATGAAAAGATTTGAAGATATTGAAGAATTTTCAAAGAAGAAAGCTAAAGAGTTAAATATGGAGCTGGACGAAGGTATTGATAATGAGTACTTCAGGCATATTTATAAAACAGATAGCGGTAATCATACAAGATAATATTTTCAATAGATGAACATCGAAGGGAAAAAGGCAATCTGGAAAGATTACCAGAAGGAAATAGCTGATGATAAATACTATTATGTAAGAAGCTGCGTCCGTCAAAATTTCTTTCCCGGTTCAGAAACAGCATTTCTTAAGATTATGCGTGAAGAGCTTAAGAAGGATGTCTATGAACACCCATGCCATACCAGCTGTTCTGGCATAGGCTACCATAGTGATATTGTTCCCGTTGAGACTACCATGACCATTGTTGCCCGTCAGTTTGCCATTATGACTGAGGCAGGTTATGAAAACCTTCTTCCATCGTGTATCACATCTTTTGGATTGTATACTGAAATCCTCGACACCTGGCATCATTTCCCTGAAATCGAAGAAAAAATCAGGGTACAGCTCAAAAAAGCTACAGGCAGGGAATTTAATAAACCGAAAAACCTTGCCCACGCCAGTGATGTTATCTATAAATTCAGAAAAGAAATTGCAGCAAAAGCGAAATTCAAGCTTATAAACAAGAATACAGGTGAACCATTAAAAGTTGTTGATCATATTGGTTGCCATTATGCCAAGATGTTTCCTTCAAAAGGTGTTGGCGGAGCTGAATATCCTTTTGTTCTT
This sequence comes from Bacteroidales bacterium, assembly GCA_025358455.1. Lineage (GTDB taxonomy): Bacteria > Bacteroidota > Bacteroidia > Bacteroidales > VadinHA17 > LD21. The sequence continues at coordinate 3,979 of JANYJP010000080.1, read as the reverse complement.
ACAGGTATGATTGAAGAATGGGGTGGACAAATTATTGATTATCCGGAGCGTCGTCATTGCTGCGGTTTCGGATTCAGGCAATACCTGGTGCAGGCTAACAGAGGCTTTTCCATTGCCTGTTCAAAAGAGAAATTCGAATCAATGAAACCCTATAAACCTGATATGATTATTACTAACTGTCCCGGCTGTCCAATGTTTCTAGACAGGTGGCAATATGTAATAAATGAAATGGAAGGTAAGAGATATGGACAGAATGGCGAAGGCATTCCTGTCTTTACTTACGAGGAAGTGGCAGGCCTGGTACTTGGTTATAATCCGTGGGATTTAGGTCTTCAAATGCATCAGACCGATTGTGAACCGGTACTCGATAAGATTGGTATCGAATACTCACCGGAAGATAAGTACAATACCAAGATTAATGTTGAATACTCAAAAAACCATAACTTGATAAATGTTTGATTGTAAATGAGTAAACATGTTGTAGTAATTGGAGGTGGTGTCGCGGGGCTTGAAGCTGCAGGCAGGTTATCGAAGGTCGGTTTTGAGGTTAGTTTATTAGAGAAGGAAGACAAAACCGGGGGACATCTGAATAACTGGTATAAGCTTTTTCCCGACAGGAGGAGTAGTTCTGAGGTAAATGAATACCTCGACAGAATTTCTATTAATGGTCAGGTTAAATTACTTACCAATACTACAATTGAAAAGTTTTCGAGGAATAAAACAAATCTTACAATTTTAACCAATAATGGTGAGGAACTGGTTGCTGATGCAGTAATTGTTGCTACCGGATTTGATCTTTTTAAAAGTTCAAGGAAAGAAGAGTATGGATATGGCATCTATGATAATGTTATTACTTCAGCTGAACTTGAGGAGATGTTTTGGAAGAATAATATAGCACTGGTAAACGGGAAAGAGCCTGAAAAAATAGGAATTGTCCATTGCGTTGGGTCGCGTGATGAGAAAGTGGGGAATCTTTATTGTTCAAAATTATGTTGCGTTACTGCAGTAAAACAGGCGATTGAGATCAGGGAATATCTTCCTGAATCAAAAGTATTTTGCTTCTATATGGATATGAGAATGGGCGGAGCTTATTATGAAGAACTTTATCGTGAGGCTCAGGAAAAATGGGGGGTAAGTTTCATCAGGGGCAAAGTATCCGAGGCAGGGGAGTCTTTTGATAACAAGCTGGTAATCAAAGTTGAAGATACACTTGCAGGAAGACCCCTCAAAATGGAACTGGATATGCTTGTGCTGATGGCTGGTATGGAAATGTCGGAAGGTGGTAAAAAGATTGCCGCGTTGGGAGGTCTTAACACTGGTGAAAATAAGTTTTTTGCAGCTGCTGACCACCATTTTGGTAGCAATGTAAGCAATGTTGAGGGAGTTTTTTATGCAGGTACCTGTACTGCTCCGATGAATATCACTGAAACGATCTCGCATGCGAGGGCAGCAGTTTCGGAGGTGATGGAATATCTGAAAGACGACAGAAAGTAAAATGGGAAAATTCGGATTTACAATATCAAAAGGACGTCAGATCGACTATGATTCCAACGACAGGAGCATAGCAGCTTATATTTTTGAAAGAGAACCAAGCTTCAGATTATGTATTGAATGTGGTGGTTGTTCCGCAACATGTACAACCGGAAACCTTACAAAATTTAGTCTGAGGGAACTTAATATATTGATCAAACGGGGTGAAAATGACCAGGTCAGGGAGAGTATAGGGAAATGTATGCTATGTGGAAAATGTACACTGGTTTGTCCCCGCGGAGTAAATACAAGAAATATTGTATCACTGGCTAAAAAGGCCTTTCAATTAACAGACGGGTATGCAATTTGATCCTTTCATAATTCCTTTCGATATAGGATTATACTTTATAATCATTTACGTTGTTATAAGGAGCCTCATCTGGTTTCGTGACCTGTCACGTCCTGATAAACTGAGATTGCAAAGAGGATTCTTTGGAAGACCATTCGTACTCAGTCTTAAGGAGATATTTCTTGAAAGCCTCATACACAGAAAGATACTGAAGACAAATTTACGACTTGGTTATATGCATATGAGTCTCGCATTCGGATGGTTCTTACTTATATTTTTCGGGACAATTGAGGCCGATATTTTTGGCGCGAAACATCTGAATGCCCCATACAAAGCAATCTTCTTCAGGTTTTTTAATCCTGAACATGGAAGAATGGGATTTGAAGCGGCGTATGGTTTCTTAATGGATCTGATACTTGCCTTTATACTGTCGGGTTTGGTTCTTGCCGTAACTAAAAGATTCTATTCCAAAGTAGTCGGAATGAAAAAAACAACACATTTGAAGCTTACCGATAAAATCGCACTTACTTCCTTATGGCTGATCTTTCCAAGTCGGTTGCTTGCGGAAAGTTTTACGAGCGGCGCGTATGGAACAGGCAGTTTTCTGACAGGTTCACTAGGTTCATGGCTGGCTTCATTCCTTCCGGCCCAGCAGATGGCTTATCCTTTCTGGTGGCTTTATTCACTCTCACTTGGTACTTTTTTTGTTCTTCTTCCGATAACCAGATACATGCATATTCCAACAGAATTATTCCTGATATTTATGAGGAATTCCGGAATCAGAACAGGTGACAAGGCAGGTTCTTATACTGAAGTACAGACTTATGCCTGTTCATCATGCGGTATATGCATAGATGCGTGCCAGCTCAATTTTTCAGCTGGTGTCAATAATATACAGTCGGCTTATCTGATGAAAGCTATCCGTAATAATGATGACGTTTCTGAAATTGCTCATAATTGCCTGATGTGTGGCAGATGCGATCAGAAATGTCCGGTGGGAATAGAGCTTTCTCCAATCAGGATGATACAGAGAAGAGGTGCAGAAGCTGAAAATGATATAAGGAACATTTATAAAGGATATTTCAGAACCCGCCAGAACTTTACAGCAGAAGAAGTTAATGTACCGTCTGCTTATAATTTTCTTCCTGAAAATGAACCTAAAAAGGTTGATGTCGTGTTCTTTGCCGGTTGCATGACTCACCTGACACCGGCCATTAAAAACTCAATGGTAAAAATCCTTGATGCTTCAGGGGTAAATTACAGTTTTATTGATGAACAGGGAGGTGTATGTTGCGGACGGCCTCTTATGCTGGCCGGGCAGGATAAGGAAGCAAGAGAGCTTATTAATTATAATTCACAGATGATCTGGAAATCAGGTGCACACACTCTTGTTACCTCATGTCCGATTTGTTATAAAGTGTTCAAAGAGAGTTATTATCTCGATGTAGAGGTGCTTCATCATACCCAGTTTATTAAAATGCTTATTGATGATGGTTCGGTAAAAATGAACTTTTTACGCAAAAGAGTTGTGTATCATTCGCCCTGCGAACTGGGACGAGGATCGGGTGTTTATGATGAACCAAAAGATGTATTAAGTCATGTAGTGAGGCTTGAAAAAAGTAAGTTTGAAGATGAAAATTCACTCTGTTGCGGAGGCAGCCTGGCTAATATGAAAATAAGTTATCAGAAAAAACATAAAATAGCCTGTGATACTGCAGCAGAATTAACAAAAGCTAATCCTGATATGCTTGCTACTGCATGTCCTCTTTGCAAAAAGACATTCTCTTCAGCTACAGAAACAAAAGTAGCCGACATTTCGGAAATTGTTGCTGAAGCTCTGATATATCCGGCTGTAAAAATAAATAGAAGTAAGCAGGTAACAGCTATAAAAGAGCTGGCAAAAATTTAATCCGCCAACTATTTTTCTGTGTGCCTTACCAATGTGATTGGATAAGCCTTGATTGAGATAAAAGAAAGCCATGTTCCAATGTTAAATTAGTACCTAAAACTAAGAGCATATGAGACTCTGTGGAATATTTTGAATGTATTTCCGTAATGGTTTGAAACATGGCTTGGATCAAAAATACGATAGCTTAAAAACAATAATAAAATTATTCTGCCAAAGGGCATTTTTAGCAAATAAGTGGTTGGATAAGGGGA
>JANYJP010000025.1 GCA_025358455.1 Bacteroidales bacterium | reverse complement strand
AAGGTGCATCCTATGTTCGGGGAGAAATTTTGCATGTAATAGTGCTGCGGTCACTTTTTCATCGCCATAATACTTTCGGCAATTTCGGATATCTTCTACATCGCCACGTTCAAATACACGCTCAATAACAAAATTCGCTTTGGCATCATAATCTATCTGCTCAAAGTTTACATCCCAAAAAATGCGTTTGTTAAATATCGGTTGTGGTTTTTTATTCATAATACAAAAGTAATAAAAGAGGATGGGATAGCATTTGTTTTAGATGATAATTATCACCCCCGCGTAATGAAAAGCCGGTAATTAATTGGTAATTTTAAATTTCATGATTAACTAATATTACAAAGAAACCGATTTTCTTTATAAATCATTAAATATCCGATTTTTATGAGCATTCTCTTAAACAGAAACTCTAAAGTGATCGTCCAGGGGTTCACTGGTACTGAAGGAACGTTCCACGCTACCCAGATGATCGAATACGGAACAAAAGTAGTTGGTGGTGTAACACCTGGAAAAGGTGGACAGGTGCATCTTGGCCTTCCGGTTTTTAATACTGTCAGGGAAGCAGTTACCAATACCGGTGCTGACGTCTCAATTATCTTTGTACCTCCGTCAGTTGGAGCTGATTCAATAATGGAAGCTGCAAATGCAGGAATTAAACTAATTGTAACAATTACAGAGGGAATTCCGGTATCTGACATGGTAGTGGTAAAAGAATATCTCAAATCTTTTCCCTGCAGACTTATTGGACCAAATTGTCCTGGCATCATTACACCAGGGGAATCGAAAGTTGGAATAATGCCAGGATTTATTCATAAGAAAGGCACTATCGGAATTATTTCGCGTTCAGGAACACTGGCTTATGAAGCAGTTGACCAGGTGACAAAACAAGGATTTGGACAGTCTACCGGTATTGGTATCGGTGGTGATCCTATAATCGGTACAACAACCCTGGATGCTTTAAAATTAATGATGGATGACCCTGATACTGAGGCAATTGTTATTATAGGAGAAATAGGTGGCAATATGGAAAACGAAGCTGCTTTATGGGTTAAAGAAAACGGAACTAAACCAGTTATAGGATTTATAGCCGGGCAAACTGCTCCAAAAGGCCGCAAAATGGGTCATGCGGGTGCAATAGTAGGAGGGAAAAATGATACAGCTGCAGCAAAAATGCAGATAATGAAAGAATGCGGTATCCATGTTGTGGAATCACCTGCTGATATCGGAATTACTGTGGCAAAAGCTCTAAAAATACACCACACTTCCACTTAGTTGACTTAATTCAGAGAAAAAAGACCCATCTGTCAGCTGCGCTGATAACTCCCCTAAAGAGGCGAAAGTACTCTGATTTAGCTGATTTACACCTGACCAACGAGTATTAGGCCTACCTATAGGGGGGTTGGATGGCAAATTGAGCGGAACTTTGGCAAGCTTCAGTGTTCGTAGTGTAAATCTAATTGTTATATATTTGTTGATATTTTAAAAGGAAGAAAATGAAATTACTTGAAGGAAAAACAGCCCTTATTACAGGAGCATCGAGGGGAATAGGAAAAGCTATTGCTCACAGATTCGCGCTGGAAGGAGCAAATATTGCTATTACTAATATCGCGGATGATGATGAGTTTAAAGCTACTATCAAAGAGATTGAAAGTCTTGGAGTTAAAGCAAAAGGATATGTATCGGATGCAGCCAGTTTTGAAGATTCACAACGAGTTATAAATGAAGTTGCAAAAGATTTCACCAGGATTGATGTTCTTGTTAATAACGCTGGCATTACACGGGATACTTTGCTAATGCGAATGACCGAGGATCAATGGGATTCAGTAATTGCAGTGAATCTCAAATCTGTATTTAATCTCACCAAAGCTGTACTACAGACAATGCTCAAACAGAAAAGCGGTTCGATTATAAATATGAGTTCAGTTGTTGGTGTTTCTGGTAATGCCGGACAAAGCAATTACTCAGCTTCAAAAGCCGGAATAATTGGATTTACAAAGAGTGTTGCAAAAGAGGTTGGTTCAAGAAACATCAGATGCAATGCAATTGCACCTGGTTTTATCCTGACTGAAATGACAGAAAAATTATCAGAAGAGGTTAAAGTTGAATGGGCCGCAAGGATACCTCTCAGGCGGGGTGGAACCCCTGAGGATGTGGCAAATACAGCTTTATATCTTGCTTCTGATCTCTCTTCATATGTAAGCGGACAAACAATTCATGTCTGTGGAGGTATGTTAACTTAAAAATATTTATTATATTTACGGTACCGCAGGGAGCCCATCCTTTTAGCACGAGGAAATGCAGCGAGACATATTTATTCCACACTTATTTTAAAAGGGCTCCCTGCTTCTTTTTTTAACATTCCTGCTGATCAATGAACAACTTTATTTTCTACCTGATTATTATAATTCCAGTGGCGGGGTTTATAATTGAAAGATACCTTAACCATCTTAATAAGAGTATGTGGTCAGATACACTGCCTGAAAAACTTAAAGGTATTTGCGATGATGAAGAATACAGGAAAACACAACGTTATCAAAAAGATAATGACAGACTATCACTCTGGTCATCATCGTTCAACCTGGCTGTAATCTTGATTATGATAATTGCCGGAGGTTTTGCAATGGTCGATACACTGGCCAGATCGATCAGTGTAAACATGATATTAATTTCGCTTATTTTCTTCGGAATAATCGGACTGGCCTCTGACCTTATTAATATCCCCTTCAGCTATTTCGATTCATTTGTGATTGAAAAAAAGTATGGTTTTAACACAATGTCTATCAGGACATTCATCACTGATCATATTAAGTCATGGTTTATTGCATTGCTTGTTGGCGTCCCTGTACTTGGTCTTATTACGTGGTTCTACTACAAAACAGGAATGAATTTCTGGCTCTATGCATGGGGATTAATTACAGTTTTCTCTGTATTCATAAATCTGTTCTATTCCGAACTTATTGTTCCTCTATTTAACAAGCAATCACCCCTGCAGGAAGGTTCGTTAAGGACAGCAATTGAAGCTTTTGCACAAAAAACAGGATTCAAACTTAAAAACATCTATGTTATTGATGGTTCAAAGAGAAGCACTAAAGCTAATGCCTATTTTTCCGGATTTGGTCCTAAAAAAAGAATTGTACTTTATGATACATTGCAGAAGGAATTTACTGTAGAAGAAATAGTTGCTGTTCTGGCTCATGAAATAGGACATTATAAAAAGAAGCATGTTTTACTTACGCTGGTTTTATCGGTAGTTCTCACAGGGCTGATGCTGTTCCTTTTCTCACTAGTTGTTAACAGCCCGAAACTTTCCCAGGCTATAGGAGCACAGAACACCAGTTTTCATCTTGGTCTGGTGGTATTCGGAATTCTTTATAGTCCATTATCCCTGGTAATAGGACTTCTTACAAATTTCATATCGAGGAAAAATGAGTTCGCGGCTGACAGATTTGTAAAAGAAAACTATAACCCGGATTTATTATCTGTTGCGTTGAAAAAGCTGTCTGTCAAGAACCTGTCGAATATGATGCCGCATCCCACTTACGTGTTTTTCCATTATTCTCATCCTCCTTTACTCAGAAGGCTCGAAAAATTAGAACCATGAAGAAGGCTTTAAAGGAATTAGAGGCGCAGGACAGTTACAACCATTACAACTTCTCATTTCATCAAAGCATTTATAACTTTTAAAGCCTTTTTAATTATATTTGCGAAAAATTTTGCCTCCTTAGCTCAGTTGGTAGAGCAGCTCATTCGTAATGAGCAGGTCGTGGGTTCGAGTCCCATTGGAGGCTCGAGTAACAAAAATAACGCTGATGAAGAAACTGATATTTCTGGTTTTAACCGCTTTGATCATTTGCTCATTTAAAGATGAACCACAATGGACAAATTTACTGGATAAGAAACTATCCCATTGGGATAATTATCTGAGTTTCAGACTACCAACCGGATATAACGGTGATGTTCCAAAAGACAAAGACGGGAAACCTGTTCCTCCTGTAGGATTAAATAAACCGGGATATGATGTATTCACTGTAATTGAAGAAAACAATGAACCAGTGTTAAGAATCAGTGGTGAAATTTATGGATGCGTAATTTCAAAGGAAGAATATTCAAACTTTCACCTCAGTCTGAGGGTTAAATGGGGTGACAAAAAATGGGATCCCAGAAAAAAATTATTAAAAGACTCAGGCATACTCTATAATTCCATAGGACCTGTTGGAACAGATTATTGGAGATCGTGGATGCTTTCTCAGGAATTTCAGGTAATGGAAGGACATATGGGGGATTATTGGAATCAGACAAATTCTGCAATTGATATAAAAGCATTTATTCCGGAATCAATAATGAACCCTGTTGCTGATAAAAGTCAAGCTTTTCTTCCAATGGGTAAAGGAGAAGAAATTCCAGGTTTTTGCCTTCGTAGCGCAAACTACGAAAACGGTCCGGAAGAGTGGAATACCCTGGAATTAATCTGTTTTAATGATAAAAGTTTACATATTGTAAATGGTCATGTAGTTATGATCCTTAGAAATTCGAGATATGTCGGGGATGGAAAAACAATACCTATGATCAGGGGAAAGATCCAGTTACAAAGTGAAGCAGCCGAGGCATTTTATAAGGATATCAAAATCCAGAACCTGAAATCTCTTCCGGAAGAGTACGTTCAATATTTTAAATAATCCTTAGCCATCTTTTTTGCTTTATAATGAATTGTAATGCAATTTATAACGAATTTTGTTTAGTCGAATAATTGAATAGGAATTTTATGGTCACAAAGTAAGTTTTGAAGATTGTATGAAGAGGTTAATTATCCTTAACGCACCGGACTGAAAAGCCACAATAGTTTTCACTTCGGTATCTGTATATAAAATTTAGCTTGTAACGTACGTTCCAAAAGAGTACGCTTGATTCATTGAATTTTGTTGAAGTCCACCAGTAAGCAGATATTCCAATATAGTTAAATATGCCTGCCAGACTGCGGTAACCTCCCGGCAGCCCATTGAAGCCACTCTCGTTTGTTGCTCCGGCATTAGGACTTTTCCAGTATTCAATGCCTTTTTCTTTCAGTTTCCCGCCTGCATTGGGCAAACCATCCAGAAAGGTAACCAGAGTCCACCATTCCGCATCCGAAGGAACATGCCAGCCTGCGGGGCATAACTTATTTGTATTTACTGCATAAAAATTATAAAGTGCACCGTAGCGCTTTTTATTTTCTGTTGAATCATTATTGTACCATGATACAGCAGGGGTCACCAGTTTTGCCCAGGCTTCATTGCCAGTAACAATTGGTATTTCGGTACCGTCATTGAATTTGGTGGTTTTTAAATTCTCTGACATCCAGACCTGTGTTCCGATAGATATAGTCTTATATTTATTGCCTTCAATATCTTTTCACTGAATTTGACTTGCATCCTGCAAACCCTATTAAAAACAAGGCTATGGCAAATAACTTTAAATTTTTCTGTTGCATCATCCTATTGTGAGAATAACTGAGAAAAGTATCTGGTTAAAAGTAATCAATTATCTTAAAAGGTATAAATCGGTTAAATAATTTATTTGCTGAAATGAATCTATTCATTATTTTTGTCAGGTTTTAAAAATTGCGGGAGTAGCTCAGGGGTAGAGCATCAGCTTCCCAAGCTGAGGGTCGAGGGTTCGAATCCCTTTTCCCGCTCGTGATAATCAAGGACTTACAAAATTAAACTGTAAGTCCTTTTTATTTTGCACCATAGTAATTTTCATCTGATATCGAAGACCGCTTGATTTAGAATTCCGGCGTCCGACTTTCGATTGATTAGTCACAATTAAAGGTTGCAATTTGATATATGATTAAAGGGCATCTCTAAAAACCCATTGTTGATATAATCATCTGAATGTTAATAATATAGCAATAATATAATAGATATATTTGCTTAGTTTTACAGTATAAATATAAGCAAAATGAAAAACATTAATCCACTGGGGCTATTTGAC
>JANYJP010000106.1 GCA_025358455.1 Bacteroidales bacterium | reverse complement strand
GCATATTAATACATTTCAATTAAAGAACCAAAAAGATAAAACTTCATCAGCATTTAAACTATAGAATAAATAAAGTGTAAATCTAAAGGCTTCGCTCGGAATGACATAGTAATTAGGTGGTTATGGGGGGCAGAAGTGGCGATTCGAAGGTGAATTGCTTACTTAAACAATATGTAACTCGAATCGCCACTTCTTCACCCCGGTAACCACCCAAATTCCATGTCATCCCGAGCGCCAGCCTTTAGATTTACACTTTATTTATTTTATAGTTTAAATGCTGATGAAGTTTTATCTTTTTGGTTCTTTAATTGAAATGTATTAATATGCGTATAAATCAACACCAGTAGTGGCGCATTATGAGCGCAGCCAGGGTAGCGACCTAAGCCTCGATATAATCCACTACTGGTTTTATTGAACAAGCTTCAAATAGTAATTTGGGTAAGACCCTTTATCAAGGCTTTGAAAGTGTTCAATAAGTGTTGATTCATTCTTAAATTTAAAAAGAACGCGTATGCAAATTAAACATTTTATTGGTATTGATGTATCAAAAGATACATTAGATTTAAGTGTAGTGGTTGATGGGAAAAATATCCAGCGCTACTGTATTAAAAATATTACTAAAGAGATAAAATCAACCGTAAACAAGATTATGAAGGCTTTTGGGGCCACAGTTGATGATACAATCTTTTGTATGGAACACACAGGAATGTATAATCTTCCTTTGGTAAAATGGCTTGAGAGTCAACAAGGTAAAATGTGGTTGGAATCAGGAGTTCATATTCGAAAAACCCTGGGGATGGTTCGCGGTAAAAACGATAAGGTTGATAGTGCCCGAATCGCAATGTATGCTTTTACAAACCGACATCAAATCAGATTATGGAAAGCGCCAAGAAAAGTGATTGAAAGAATCGCAGCATTATTATCTCAACGATCGAGGCTTATAAAAGCGAAAAAACAGCTAAATACAGCTAATCAGGAACAAAGAAAGTTCCTGGATAAAGATATAATGAGTAGTCTCAACAAGTACACATCTAAGACAGTTGTTGTTATTGATAAACAATTAGAAGCCATAGAAAATGAAATTTTGGGGCTATTAAAAGAAGATGAAAAGTTGAATCGTATGTACAAAATCATCACCAGTGTAAATGGAATAGGTTTTGTAACAGCTTCTTATATATTAGTAACAACTAATGAGTTTATTAATATAAATAACCCTAAAAAGTACGCATGCTACAGTGGAGTGGTCCCGTTCGAACACAGCTCTGGATCCAGCGTAAGAGGTAGAACCAGAGTGTCGCAAATGGCTAATAAAAACATTAAAACATTGCTTCACATGGCAGCATTGTCAACAATACAAATGCAAGGAGATTTACAAGAATATTATAATCGCAAGGTAGCTGAAGGTAAAAATAAAATGAGTGTATTAAATGCCATAAGAAACAAACTTGTGTTGAGAATTTTTGCCTGTATAAACCAAGACAGAGAGTATGAAAAAAATTATTGTTATAAATTTGGATAAACCATAGTAATCGAGGAATCTCCACAAGTCGTGACAGGTCTTTTTAAATAACTTAATATCTGGCTCCTCAAATAATGTCATGTTGTTTTGTGTACAAATTTGTATAGGGACTACTAATGACAAACCTTTCAGGAGTACCATAATGGGATCGGGAGATCCTTCGCTGGCGCTCAGGATGACAATGCCCTTGATGATCACAGGGGGCAGAAGAAACTTTGCGTGATGAAAAAAGGCCGTAGGCCTTATATATGGTAACGTTGGGCAAAGCCCAATGTTAGAGCTACCACAATAATATCAAGCCCCGTAGTGGGCGAAATCAATTTTTACGAACTATCTTGCTAATAGAAGTTGTTTTAATGCACCCCCTTTTATTATCCATTTGTATTACGCCCGCTACAGGGCTCATTATGCTTCCGTGTCTGCATAGGCAGGACGTTGCCCTGCTTTAAATCTTCTGCCCTCTGACGGGGCTTATTAGAAAAATCAATTAATTTATGTGCATGATTCCCTATACTCATATAATTGATTATTATGATCACAATTTTGCTATTTCTTCGTCCACAGTAGCCTTGGCGGAGGTGGATTACCTTTATTCCACTTTCAGATTCACCAGCTCGAGCCTCGTGGTTGAGGCTTTCAATTGTAGCAGAAATGAGGGTCATAAACGAATTAGCCCGTAGGGAAATTTGTATATAATAGAGATAATGAGTAAATTTGCTCAATGTATTGAGTAAAATGTATTAGATGATAGAAAGGGCACAATTACAGGTTATTACGAATAGAATCCAAGAGCCTAGAAAATTCATTCAGGTACTTATGGGGCCTCGTCAGGTTGGTAAGACAACGATGGCTTCACAAATGTTGAGAAAGGTTAATATTCCTTATATTTTTGAATCGGCTGATGCTGTTACTGCTGTTAATACAGGTTGGATAGAGCAAGTTTGGGAAGCAGCCCGGTTAAAAATGAAAGTTCTTTTAGCTAAAGAATTTATTTTAGTTATTGACGAAATTCAAAAAATTCAGAACTGGAGCGAAACTATAAAGCGTTTATGGGATAGAGATACTATAAATGAAACAGGACTAAAACTGGTTTTATTAGGATCGTCACGTTTGCTATTGCAAAAAGGATTGACAGAATCGTTAGCCGGACGCTTTGAAACGATGTATCTCGGTCATTGGTCATTTGGAGAGATGGAAGAGGCTTTTAACTGGAATGCTTATCAATATGCATGGTTTGGTGGTTATCCCGGAGGGGCTGGATTAATTGAGGAGGAAGACCGGTGGAAGAATTATATCAATAATTCACTCATCGAAACCAGTGTCTCAAAAGATATTTTGATGTTAACTAGGGTTGACAAACCGGCATTACTAAAACGTTTGTTTGAATTGGGTTGCCATTATTCAGGACAAATTCTTTCATTCACCAAAATTCAGGGACAACTCCAGGATGCAGGCAATACAACTACTTTATCGCACTACCTGAATTTGCTTGATACAGCAGGTTTGTTATCAGGCATAGAAAAATACGCGGCAAACATTATTAGAAAACGTTCATCGAGCCCCCGGTTTCAGGTTCATAATAATGCACTTCTGAGCGCACAGAAGAACGAATATTTTAACGAAATTATCCATAAGCCTGCAGAATGGGGGCGCATCATAGAATCTTCTGTAGGTGCGCATCTGATCAATAATTCAATATCACAAAATTATTTGGTTTATTACTGGAGAGAAAGAAATAACGAGGTGGATTTTATTTTGGAAAGACGCGGAAAAATTATTGCTGTTGAAGTTAAAAGTAATGATTCGGAGAATACTAAAGGGCTTGAAGTATTTAAAAATAAATTTAATCCAGACAAATTGTACCTGATAACCAATAGAGGTCTTTCATGGCAAGAGTTTTTAAAAATCAATCCAATCGATCTGTTTTAGATATTATGACTCACATTGTTAAAAACCCTGATTCGCATTTTGCCATCTGCCTCTAAATAACTCACCCTAGTCTTCTCCCAGGAGAGGAACTTGTTGATCTTGTGTCATTGCGAGGAGCTTGCGACGAAGCAATCTCCACTTATATATCGCAATCTCCCCTTTGTCTTTACTCTATCTTCAGATTCACCAGCTCGAGCCTGGTTGTTGATGCTCGGAGCACCTTAATGACGATATTACCGATTCGGATGATGTCATTATTTCCCGGAATACTGCCATGAAAAAACATGATCATACCTGCAAGAGTTTCAAAATCATCTTCATCAGGCAGGTTAAGATGATATTTCTCATTCAGATAATCGATCTCGATACGGCCTGAAAATATATATTCATTGTGCCCGGTAACCTTTTCAGTCAGGTCATTGCTATCATGTTCATCTTCAATATCTCCGACTATCTCTTCAAGAATGTCTTCAATTGTTACCATCCCGGATGTACCGCCAAATTCATCAACTACCAGCGCTATATTCTTCTTCTCCTCAACAAACAATTTAAGAAGTTTATTTGCAGGCATTGTTTCAGGTACAATTGACAGCTTCCTTAATAGAGTTGTTATATCAGTTGGATTTTTGAATATATCTTTCAGTTCAAAATACCCTATAATATTATCTATTGTACCCTGGTAAACAAGTATCCTGGAAAATCTTGTGGCAATGAATTTGTCTTTAAGATCATCAACATTACTTGTACTTGAAACAGCTTCTATTTCTGTCCTTGGAACCATACACTCTCTTAGCTTTACATTGGAAAAATCGAGGGCATTCTGGAATATTCTGATATTGTGATGGTCAGGCTCAGACTCCTCTTCGCTTTGTTTACTATGGGTCAGAAAATGGTCGAGGTCAACCTTGCTGAATACCACATTTTCCTGTGTCATCTCACCCGGTTTGGATTTGAAAAAAATCCTGATGAAAAGGTTCGATGCTGCTAAAGTTAATTTACTTATCGGGTAGAAAAGGGAAAAGAATATCAGAGTGGGGATACTAAAAAGCTTAAGAAAAAAATTAGGACTTAATATAAAGATTGTTTTAGGCAGAAACTCCGCTACAAACAGGATAATAGCTGTTGAAATTATTGTATTGATAATAAGTATCAGGAGTTCTGATTCAACGATTGGAGCCAGGAGGGGTGTGAGTAGTCTCGAAAAAACCAGACCGTAAATTACCAGTGAAAAATTGTTGCCAATAAGCATTGTGGCAATGTACTGCCCCGGGTGATCAGTAAATAACTTAATAATATCAGAACCAAATACTCCCTGTTTCCTGTCAAGTTCAATGCGGAGCTTGTTGGATGTTACAAAAGCTATCTCCATACCTGAGAAGAATGCAGAAAGGACAATTGCAAGTAGTATAATAAGAATTCCACCCATACTTCAAAGTTAGCTCTTTTTTCTCTGCTTATGCCTTAACCATGCTAATACAAAGGAGATAAGAGCCATAAGTGCAAAGATAAAAATTTTACTTCCACCGGATGTCAGCGCGAATTTAATCCCTGCAAAAATGCTTAAGGTTCCTGTAGCAATCCAGATTATTTCAAGAACCAGAAGCGAACTATTCCTCATTCTTTAAATACATTGTTGCACTTACTTTTTTAATTCTCCTGTGCCTGAGATGAGAGTCTGACTCAAGTCCGAATCCCACCATTATCTCATCTGCACTGGTTATTTTTACAAACCTGTCGGTATAAATAAGGTCTTTTTCCTGATCCCAGTATAGTAGCTCAGTTTCGAGTTTAACATTATTCTCATCTATCATAACCACACTATCCTTCAGCTCCCACAGATTGTCAGACTTGGTATACTTTGCATATTTTGATGTTATCGATCCCGAAGGAGCTGTCGTTCCATTTCCATAAATAACCTTGATACCTGATCTGAATTCAGTATAAGGTTTATCTTTATTATCATACTGTTCCATAAGAGGAGAGGTCATAACAAGTTGAACCTTGCCCGAATCGGCGTAGACAGTTTCAAAATCCCTGACTGTGACCGAAGGAAGTGATAGAAATTCAAATTTTGGTAAATCAGCTTTATTTTCGCATGATACTGAAATCAAGCTTATAACAGAAGCAAGTACGAATATTAAGAGAGTGCCGGATTTTACTGATGAATTTTTCATTGCCCGTCAGAATTACTTACAACTAATATGGCAATTAAAAGCAGATAGGATACTGTTAATCATATTTTCGTTTAATAAACCAGTTATCATATAGATTCAGGCTTATTCCAAAAGTATAGTAGTTTTCAGTATGGAGGTTATTAACAGCAGATCCTGATTTCCTTGTAAAGTCAAAAAACAGATTAGTCTTTGAAGATGTACGCCTCATGGGTATTCCTATACCGAAACTTGCTCCGACTTCTTTAACCTGTTCTCCGTTAACTATTAAATAATTATCTTCCACATGACCTCCCAATCGGTACTCCATACGTTTTAAGAAGCTGTAATTAGAATATTTATCAGGAATAAATTCAAGTCCAAAAAGAAATGACTTGGTATCGGCAGCATAACCTGAAGATCCCGGGATTTTTGACTTAGACCATTTTGTGGAAATGAAATCTAAACCAGCAGTAAATTTATTTAATTTACCAAAGGAGACCCCAAGTCTTAAAGTACCTGGAATGAATGCCGATTTTGAGTTTTCAGAAACATAAGAAATAGTATCTTTTGAAGTGTAAGCGGTGTACCTTGACTGAAGATATTCATAGTTTGATTTATAATTTTTACCGGATGTAAGAGATACTCCGGCATTAATGAAAGTCTTGTTTTTAAAAGGAATGGTGTACTGGAGCCCATAATCAAAATTAATACCACCTAACTGCAGCATCTCAGTGGTATTATTATTATAAACATTATTAAAGTCGGTAAACTCAAACTGATTGGTCCTTTGAAGCTTACCGAACAGAATTTTCATGTTAATTCCTACTGAAAGATTCCTGGTCAGTTTGACACCGGTGCCAAGGAAAGCATTTGTCAAGCTGCCATCCCCATTATGTTGCGTATTATACTCGCCAACCAGTGCATTATACCCGGGATCTGTTTTCAGAACCGATTCACTCATCCGGTAATAGCCATTACTTAAAGGTACTATCCCGGCTGCAAATCCCCATCCTTTTGCCAGAGGGAAACCCAGCAGAAGATGATCAAAATTCATATCTTGTGAAGAGTAGCTTGAAGCTCCCTCTGTAAGTTTTGCTTTAGCATAATCAATCCCGAAATCAAATATAAATGAGAGTGTATCAAAGCTGCTGTAAGAAGCCGGATTTGAATAAAAAATTGAGCTGTTGTCTCTCATTGATACACTTAGACCACCCATGCCCTGACTTTTGAACGAGCCTGATGGGTCCAGTGAACCTATATTGAATCTTGAAAAAGGGGAATTGACAAGTTTCTGACCGTTTGTTGTAAATGTTAATGAAAATAATATGACGGTAAGGAGTATTATCAGTTTATTTCGCATTGTATTCTAAAATATAATTTAAACCATCAGTCACAATATCAGGCATATATATGACTTGAAAGTCGATTTTGTCTTTAAGATATTTACTGTCGCCGCCTGTAAGAATTATTTTAAATTCAATATGCTTTTTCTCAAACGTGCGAATATACTCATTTATTTCATACGAGACCCCTGTAATTACACCGGCTATTATTGCATCTTTAGTATTTTGTCCGGGTGATGAATAATTTACTGTTGGTGAAACAAGAGGTAACTGATTGGTAAATTTATTCAGAGCCTTGAATCTCATTACCACACCAGGTGATATGTTGCCACCTTTATAAATTGAGCCTGACATGAAATCAAAAGTCATTGCTGTTCCTGCATCAATAACCAATAGATCAGTGTGAGGGAATAACTTATGTGCCCCGGCAACCGCGGCTATCCTGTCAGTTCCAAGAGTCTCAGGAGTTTCATATTCTATTTTAAAAGGGAACTTCGATTTGTATGTAAGGATATGAACAAAAGGTATACTTACGCTTAGTAAGTCGTATATATAATCAGGTGTCTCTTTTACCGAAGAAAGAATCGCTTTATCGATTTTATACGGCGCCAGGGTTTTTTCCAGTTTCTCACAACTAAATTCCTTCGATCGGAAATCAGTAATCTTTTTTCCTCCATCGTAAACAGCAATTTTTGTGGAACTATTTCCTATGTCAACAATCAGATTCATAATACAAATTTAATAAAAACTCAAAGTACTTCAGGCACTCTTTTTATAATCCTCAAGTATCTCACTCAATACCTTTATCGCTCCCTTAACTGTTCCCATATTGCTAATGGTAAGGCTGAGTTTCGACCCTTTTTGTTTCATGTTCATTTGTTTTTGTTTCCTGTTTACATAATTCATTATCGAAACAAAAATGGGACCTCTGTAAAATTGTGAATTCGGATCTGATATGAAGTTGGCTATCAGAAGGTTATTTTTTAAAAGTATTTTTTCAATGCCAATTTTAACTGCGATCCACTTGATTCTTACAATATCCAGCAGCGCTTCTGCTGGAAGCGGTACTGCTCCAAACCTGTCAATAATCTTCTTTTCAAATGCAGATAACCCTTCCTCTGAATCAATCTCATTCAGCTCTTTGTATAACCTTATCCTTTCTGATATATTTGAGACATACTCATCGGGAAACATAATTTCAAGATCAGTATCAATCTGGAAATCAATTACAAATGGCTTCTCCTTTTCATGTTTCACCGATATTCTCAAATCTTCTCCTGTCTGCGATGGTTCTCTGAATTCAGATTCTCTCAATTCTAATAATGCTTCATTTAATATGCGTTGATAAGTCTCAAACCCCACATCTGCAATAAATCCACTCTGTTCACCACCCAAAAGGTTGCCTGAGCCTCTGATATCAAGATCCTGCATAGCTATATTAAACCCGCTTCCCAGTTCGGAAAACTCTTCTATGGCTTTAAGGCGTCGTCGTGCCTCGTGTGTTAATGTGCTAAGGGGAGGAGCAAGAAGGTAGCAGAATGCTTTTTTATTGGAACGGCCAACTCTTCCACGTAACTGGTGTAACTCGGAAAGTCCGAAGTGGTGAGCATCATTAATAAAAATAGTATTGGCATTGGGAATATCCAGTCCTGATTCAATTATTGTAGTGGCCAGAAGAACATCATAATCGCCCTGAATAAAATCGTACATCACATTTTCCACATGTGGCCCATCCATTTGTCCATGTACAATAGCCGTCTTCACATTAGGGCATATACGGTTTATCTGTGACTCTATCTGCTTAATATTCTCAACTCTGTTATGAATAAAGAAAACCTGTCCGCCCCTTGAAACCTCATATTCTATTCCTTCTTTTATAATCTCTTCATTATAGCCATATAGTTCTGTAACAATCGGCATCCTGTTGGGAGGTGGTGTGTTTATAATGGATAGGTCGCGTGCCCCCATAAGAGAGAACTGTAAAGTGCGTGGGATAGGAGTTGCTGTAAGTGTGAGTGTATCAACATTGGCTTTGATCTTTTTAAGTTTTTCTTTGACTGATACACCGAATCGCTGTTCTTCATCAATAACCAGAAGTCCAAGATCTTTGAACTTAACATCCTGTCCAACAAGCTTATGGGTTCCTATTATTATATCGATTTTGCCTTCAGCTAATTGAGATAAGATTTTTTTCTGTTCAGCTGGTTTTTTATGTCTGCTTATGTACTCTACAGAACAGGGAAATCCCTTAAGTCGAGCCGAAAATGTCTTGTAATGCTGCAGAGCAAGGATTGTTGTTGGTACAAGCACGGCAGTCTGTTTACTGTCAGTTGCTGTTTTAAAAGCCGCCCTGATTGCAATTTCAGTTTTCCCAAAACCTACATCACCGCACACCAGACGGTCCATAGGATGTTCATTCTCCATATCTTCTTTTACAGCTACTGATGCAGTTAGCTGATCAGGGGTATCCTCATAAATAAATGAGGCTTCAAGCTCACGCTGAAGGTACGAATCGGGTGAAAATGCAAACCCCGGAGAGGACATTCTTTTAGCATAAAGATGAATCAGATCTTTAGCAATATCTTTTACCCTCGTTTTTGTTGTCTGTTTCAGTTTCTGCCAGGCACCTGAACCCAGCTTGTAAATTTTTGGTTCCGAATTATCCTTCCCTTTATATTTTGATATACGATGGAGCGAATGAATACCTACATAAAGGATGTCGTTATCTCTGTAAACCAGTTTTATAGCTTCCTGAATCTTACCATTAACTTCTATCTTTTCAAGCCCGCCGAATTTACCTATTCCGTGGTCAATATGAACAACATAGTCGCCCGGGTTAAGGCCGGTAAGCTCTTTTACGGAAATACTTTCTTTTTTCGTAAAATATCCCTTTATTCTGAATTTGTGATATCTGTCAAATATCTGGTGATCAGTATAAACTGACACTTGAAGATCATTATCCGTGAATCCGCTGTGAAGATTGAGCAACAGTGGCAAAAAATGAACCTCAGGATTTATTTCGGCAAAAATGTCTCTGAGCCTTTCAATTTGTGACTCGCTCTCAGAGATAATGTAGGTTACATAACCCTCAGCTTCATTAGAAAGAAGTTTGCCGGAAAGTAGTTCAAAGTTTTTATTGAATACAGGTTGCGGTTCGGTTTTAAATTCAAATCTGGCTTCAGGTTCAAAAATACTATGTCTCCCGAACTCGAGCATCCTGAATTGTTTACAATGATCGATAAAGTTATTTCCGGTCATTACTATCTCCTTCTTGTCGACAATCTGGCCGGATTCTTCCCTTTGTGTTGTCTGAAAGAAAATATTATTGATTTTTTCCTTTATATAATCCGCGTCCTCAATCCAAATAAGAGAAGAGGGAGGTAAAAAGTCGGTAAAAGAATCATTTATTTCTTCGATAGAAATATCCTGAATATTGGGTATTATGGAAATCTGTTTGTGGAGACTTACTGATAGCTGATCATCAGTGTTAAACGATCTCATTGTTTCAACTTCTTCACCAAAGAAATCGATCCGGTATGGCAGGTCCGCAGAGTATGAAAAGACGTCTGCTATACTTCCTCTTATTGAGTACTGTCCTGGTTCGTAAACAAAATCAGTTCTTACAAAATTATATTCGCGAAGGATCTCTTCAAGAAACTCAAGCGAGATCTTATCTCCCTTGTTTATATTGAAAGTGTTCTTTTTCAGGTTTTTTCTGCTTACAACCTTTTCCATTGCTGCCTCAGGATAGGTAACAACTATCCCCTTTCTTTTACCTGATGCCAGATGATTTAGTACTTCGGTACGCAGGACAATATTAGCCGGTTCAGTCTGCTCATACTGAACTGATCGCTTGTATGTTGAAGGAAAAAAGAAAACAGAATCCTCACCTAGGAGTGAAACCAGATCGTTATAAAAATAGGCGGCATCTTCTTTTTCAGGGATCACAACCACATGAGTAGTCTGGGTCTTATTAAATACAAGAGATAAGATCAGGGCCCTCGATGACCCTGATAGTCCTTCAATCCGGATTTTTCCTGTCTTGTCTGCATTGATCGTATCGATCAGTGACGGAAGCACGGGATGAGAGTTATAGTGTGCTGTTAATTCGTTTTCTTTCATTCGCTGAAATTCGCGGACAAATTTAATTAAAAAATTAACGGCAATTTAACTATAGTGTAGCTTGATGAATGTAAGTGGTACACTAACCCTACCGGGTGAGCTTTGTAGGTACAAGAAATGACTTTATTTTATTTACCATATTTTCAGAACCGACATAGAAAGGAGAACGCTGGTGCAGTGATTTCGGGGTAATTTCTAAAATATCTGATGTTCCGTTTGATGCAACACCCCCTGCCTGAAGGGCTATAAATGCAATAGGATTACATTCATAAACCAGCCTTAGTTTTCCTATCGGAGCAGTTTCGTTTTCAGGATAAAGAAAAATTCCTCCTTTTAAAAGGTTTCTGTGAAAATCCGATACAAGAGATCCGATATAACGCGAAGAATATGGTCTTCCGGATTTTTTGTCTATCTCCTGACAGAATTTAATGTATTTCTTCACTCCTTCGGGGAAATGTATATAGTTGCCTTCATTCACTGAATATATATGTCCATCTTTTGGGGTTTTAATGTCAGGATGTGAAAGGCAGAATTCCCCTATTGACGGATCAAGGGTAAATCCATTTACACCATTTCCTGTTGAGTACACAAGCATTGTTGATGAACCATACACAATATAACCTGCGGCAACCTGCTCTGATCCTGCCTGGAGAAAATCCTCGTTTCTCACTTTTTCGCCACGGGGAGTTAGTCTTCTGTAAATTGAAAAAATAGATCCGACAGAGACATTATAATCAATATTTGATGACCCGTCAAGTGGGTCCATACATACAATATATTTTCCTTCGGTGGCAAATGAATCAGAAAAAACTATTTCATTCTCGTTCTCCTCTGTTGCAACGCCACAACATTCTCCGCTTGAAAGGAGCGCACTAATAAATACCTCATCGGCAAATACATCAAGCTTCTGCTGGTCTTCGCCATGTATATTAATATCTCCCGAACGACCAATAATATCGATAAGTCCGGCCTTATTTATCTTTTTGTTTACCATTTTAGCAGCTATACCTATATGATGAAGCAGGCTGGAGAGCTCTCCTTTTGCATAGGGAAAATCCTTTTGTTTCTGAATTATGAAATCATTAAGAGTGGTGATATGGTAGCTTTTCATATACTTTAGAATTACTATTGCAAAATTACTAAAATGTAATATCCTGAATAATAAATAATCGTGATTTGTTTTGTTCCTGATTTTTTTAATATTATTTCGGTTCTGAAATTGCGTTCTGCAATGGAAGTTCTAATTTTAGCACAAATTTTAAATCATGAAGGTCTATAAGTTTGGGGGAGCATCTGTAAAAGATGGTGCGGGTATAAAGAATCTGGTAAAGATTATCTCTGTTGAGTCAGAGAATCTTGTTGTTGTTGTATCTGCTTTTGGTAAGACGACAAATGCTCTTGAAAGAGTTCTGAAATCCTGGTTATCGGGTGATGACGTATATATTACCCTGCTCGATGAAATTTACACGAGCCATCGTTCAGTAATCAATGAATTATTTACCGGCACAACTGTTGTTACAGGTAAACTGGATATCTCATTTGCAATTCTTAAGGAGAAAATGTATTCAGAAAAACGACAGGATTATGATTATGCTTATGATCAGGTTGTATCATATGGTGAGATCTGGTCAACAATCATTGTTGCTGAATATCTTAAAACTCATGTTCCGGGAGTAGAGTGGATTGATATTAGGGGAACACTGCTGACTGATGACCGGTTCAGAGATGCTAACATATTATGGAGTGAAAGCACTAAAAGAGTTCGTGGGATTTTCGACTTCAATAAGAAAAAAATATATGTAACACAGGGCTTTATAGGAGGAACAGCTGCAGGGGAAACAACAACACTAGGCAGGGAAGGATCAGATTATACAGCAGCCATACTTGCGAATATACTTGATGCTGAAAGTGTTGTAGTTTGGAAAGATGTGCCCGGGATACTGAATGCTGATCCTAAATGGTTAACTGACGCAGTTAAGCTCGACGAAATCTCTTACAGGGAAGCAGTGGAAATGACTTTTTCCGGTGCAAAAGTGATCCACCCTAAGACAATAAAACCGTTGCATAATAAAAATATCCCAATGCATGTACGGTCATTTCTTTTGCCAGATGAGTCGGGCACGGTAATAAAAGCTGATGTAACCATAAAACATTTGCTTCCAGTCTTCGTTAAAAAAGAAGATCAGATACTCATCTCTATACTTCCCAACGACTTCTCATTTGTAATGGGGGATAATCTGAGTCATATTTTTCATTCTTTTATGGCTCATGGAATTAAAGTGAATATTGTTGAGGCGAGCGCTGTCAGCATTGATGTCTGCGTTGATGATGAAAGGTCAAGGGTTGACGCACTTATTGGTGATCTTAAATCAGAATTTTCAGCAGTATATAACGAAAATGTAGAAATGCTTTCTGTCAGACACTATACTCAGGAAGCAATTGAGCGAATAACTGCTGGCAGGGAGATTCTGCTTGAACAACGAACAAGGAGTACTGGGAGATTTGTGGTAAGAAAGAATTAACGGTCAAACTTTAATCTCTGCCCCCGGTAGTCTTCGTTAATTATTCCGTTGTCGTATACAACTGTCCCGTTTACAATGGTTTGAACTACTTTTGAGCTGAAGGTCGTTCCTTCAAATGGCGACCACCCGCATTTATACAGAATGTTTTCCTTTGAAACCATCCATGGGCTTGCCGGGTTAATAAGACAAAGATCAGCTTTAAATCCTTCCCTGATGAATCCTCTCTCACTGATGTTGAAAAGAATAGCGGGATTATGGCACATCATTTCAACAACTTTTCCCAGGGTGAATACTTTCCTGTTTACCAGTTCCAGCATTGCTACAAGTGAATGCTGAATGAGCGGACCGCCCGAAGGTGCCTTAAAATAAGTGTTTCTCTTTTCTTCTAAAGTATGTGGAGAATGATCTGTTGCAACGATATCAATAAGATCATTATTTACACCATTGATCAGGGCATCCCTGTCGAACCGGGTTTTGATGGCAGGATTCCACTTGATCAAAGTTCCAAGAGTATCATAAGATGAATCTTCAAACCATAGATGATGAATACAAACCTCCGCGGTTATTCTTTTTTTGTTTAAAGGCATTCTGTTACTGAAGAGCTTAAGTTCATCAGCAGTCGAGAGATGAAGGATGTGTAGTCTCGTATTATACTCCTTAGCAAGGTTAACTGCGTGCGATGAGGAGCGAAGGCATGCTTCACGGTTGCGTATGAGCGGATGCATTTTTACAGGAACATCTTCGCCGTATCTTAAACGGTATATTTCACTGTTTTTTTTAATAGTTGGTTCGTCTTCACAATGCGCTGTAACTGGCATTTGTGCCCGTGCAAATAACTCCTTCAATGCTGTTTCATTATCGACCAGCATGTTCCCGGTAGAAGATCCCATGAACAGTTTGATACCGCAAACCTCAGCCGGATCAGCCTTCATTACCTCATCCAGATTGGTGTTTGTAGCTCCGATATAAAAAGAGTAGTTTGTGAAGGATTTTTCCGATCCGGAGACGTACTTTTCATTAAGCGTCCTTATTGACACTGTCTGTGGATTGGTGTTAGGCATATCCATGAATGAAGTCACCCCACCTGCAACTGCAGCTTTCGACTCAGTATAAATATCACCTTTATGGGTCAGTCCGGGATCTCTGAAATGCACATGGTCATCAATTATTCCGGGGATGAGCAATAATCCGGTTGCATCAATTACCCGGGTCCCTTCCGGGATCTTCATTTCTTCATGAGTGCCAATTGCTGAAATACATTCATTTATAATAAGAAGATCACTCCGGAAAGTAATTCCCTCATTAACAATTGTCGCATTATTAATTAATATGCTGCTCACTATCAGACGTTCTTTGATTTCTAATACCAGTTACCCACTCTCCCATTCTCCCCGTTCCGCTTCGAGGAATTTGCCTTCGGCGAGCTCCCTTCGGTCGGTTCGTCTTTGCGCTCCTCAATCTCCCAGTCACCCTGTCACCCCATCACCCTATGGACCATTTTGTCCCTTTGCGCCTTTATATAATCTATCTATTTTTAGGATATTTTTCAAAAATACTTCGGAGTTTCATTTTTAAAACACCCCAGAGGGCTTCATTAAAGATACCTCCTGTCATTTTTGATGCTCCAAGCTTCCTGTCGGTAAAAATAATAGGCACTTCGACAATTTTATATCCAAGCTTCCAGGCCATAAACTTCATTTCGATCTGAAAACCATATCCGACAGATCTTATCTTATCGGGATGTATGCTTTCCAGAACTTCCCTTTTGTAACATTTGAAACCGGCAGTAGTATCCATAATTCTCATACCGGTAATGATTCTTACATAGATAGAGGCCACATATGACATGAGTACCCTCGACAATGGCCAGTTAACTACGTTCACCCCACTGATATATCTTGAACCTATCGCCAGGTCTGCCCCATCATCATGGCATGCTTTATATAAGCGGATCAGATCGCGGGGATCGTGCGAAAAATCTGCATCCATCTCGTAGATAAAACTATAATCCCTTTCAAGCGCCCATTTAAAACCTGCTATATAAGCTGTCCCCAGTCCAAGTTTCCCAGGCCTTTCGATCAGGTAAAGATTTGGAAAGGAGGGCTGAAGGCTTTTAATAATATCAGCGGTCCCGTCAGGAGAATTATCATCTATTATTAAAATGTCGAACTTTTCCTGTAGTGATAAAATCGCGGAAACAATTGATCCAATGTTCTCTCTTTCTTTGTATGTTGGTATTATTACTATATTCGACATGGAAAATAAATATCCGCTAAAATAAGTAAAATCATTAAATTGCAATAATATCACTATGATTATTTGATAATTATATAAGTTATTGTTATAAACCATTAATCATCACCTTCCGACAAATAAATATTATTAAAAGCATATCTTACTAAGTAATTATTATTTATATTTTTGTCTCCATGACCCTTTTTAAAAGCATGAAAGCCTCTTTATGGATTTTTTTGTTGTGTTTTTTGCTGACAACAAAAACCATTGCTCAGGATATAAACTGGAAAGTTGATCTTTTTTCTTTTTTTGATAATACAGAATTTGGTCGTTCTAAAGTACAAGTCCCTCAGACTATGGCTGGCACACAGCTTGCCCCGGAGTTTGGAATCAGATGGGATTCACTTCATAGTGTGAGTGTGGGGGTGAATCTCTTACATGAATTCGGGAGTAACAAAGCAATAGATAAATTCTCCCCTACAGCATATTACGAATTTAACAGGAAACAATTTCGATTTTTAATGGGAGCTTTTCCACGTAATTATGTAATTGAAAAATATCCCCGTATCTTCTTTCAGGATTCCATAACCTATTACCGGCCAAATATAAATGGTATTTTCTGGGAGGTGCATAAAAATCAGAACTATTTTAACGTATGGCTCGACTGGACCAGCCGGCAGTCGCCGACAAGGCATGAAGCTTTTTTTATGGGATTCTCAGGAAAATATAATATTGGAGTCTTTTATCTACAGCATTTTGGATATATGTTTCATTTTGCCGGAGTTATGAATCCTGTGGTCCAGGAAGCTCTTCACGATAATGGTCTTTTCCTTACTTCAGCCGGGGTCGACCTTGCGGGTATGACAATTTTCGATAAACTTAATGTGAATGCCGGATGGGTTGCCGGTTTAGAGGACGCACGATCTGAACAGACGGGCTGGCTGAAGCATTATGGCCTGCTTGTTGAGGCAAGAGTCGAATACAAAGGTGTCGGCATCTTCAATTCATTCTACAAAGGTGCAAGCCAGATGGCATTCTATAATGACCATTCCAATGAGTTGTACTGGGGCGATCCAATATACAGGGCTAAAACTTATAACCGTTCCGATCTTTACATTAACTTCATACATAATAAAGTAGTAAATTTAAAACTTGTATATTCACTTCATTTTGTTGAAAATACAATGTACCACGAACAATCGCTTAAGGCCACATTCAACCTTAACAATTTTTAGAAGCTTAAATATCATCTATGAATACCGGGAATCAGAAAAAATTATTTTATACACTTCTTCTGGTATGGTTAATTGTAAATATACTACAGGCGGTTTTTACAGAAATACTAAGCGATGAAGCATATTATGGTCTTTATGGCAAGTATTTAGCATGGGGTTATTTCGACCATCCTCCAATGGTAGCAATTTTGATTAAGATCAGTTCTCTGTTTTTTAAAGGTAATCTTGGCATCAGGTTTATGACCGTTATATTACAAACTGCCACCCTGTTATTTACATGGAGAATTATTGATGAGAAAAAACCCGATTCTGATAAAATATACTCCTTCTTTATTATTGCTGCATCGATATGTATGTTTTGTGCTTATGGCTTTGTAACCACCCCTGATGTTCCGTTGCTGTTTTTTACATCATTCTTCCTTTATTCATACAAGAAATTTACGTTTGACCAGAAGTGGCTGAGTGTTATCTTTCTTTCTCTTTCTATGGCCGGACTCGTTTACAGCAAGTATCAGGCTGTTCTGGTAATAGGATTTGTTGTTTTATCAAATATTAAAGTTCTGAAATCTTATAAGTTCTGGATCTCCGGTTTATGCGCGTTGATCCTTCTTACCCCACATATCTGGTGGCAGATTGCCAATGATTATCCAAGTTTTAAATACCATCTGGTTGAACGATCAGAAGGATTCAAATGGCTGTATCTTATTGAATACCTTCCTAACCAGATGGCTGTATTTAATCCACTGATTTTAGGCGCAGCTGTTTATATTATAGTAAAAACCAAGGTAACCGATTTGTTTACAAGGGCATTATATTTTTCAATCATCGGGTTTATTGTATTTTTCGGACTCACAGCTTTTCGTGGTCATGTTGAACCTCATTGGACAATTGCCTGTTCAATACCCATGATTATTTTGATATATAATAATAGTACTGTCAATCCAAAGATGTTCAGATTTATCAGAAAAGCATTAGTCCCAACATTAGTCATTATTTTTGTACTTCGTATTTTGCTTGTTACAAATCTGCCTCTGGTTAAATATTTTGGATTCAGTGGAAAGAAGGAAAAATATGAACATATTGAATCAGTAGCAAAAGACTTACCGGTTGTATTTATGGGTTCATTCCAGAGACCAGCCCTCTATACGTTTTTTACCGGGAAAGAAGCCATGGCTATTAATTCATTAAACTCAAGGAAAACTCAGTTTGATATCTGGCAATTCGAAAAGAAATACAATAATAAACCGGTTTTTGTGTGCGGTTTCGGCGAAGGAGATTCTAAAACATATGAGAAAGGCAGTTTGAAATTTTTTGGATACCAAACCGATAGTTTACAGACTATAAACAGGATCGGGATCAAAATAAAACCCAGCTTGAAATTAGTTCATGCCGGAGATTCTGTCAACCTTTTGGTAACTTTCAGCAACCCGTGTGATTTTGATATAGATTTTAAGCACAACAGGAAATTTCCGGTTGGCGTTTATACAGGATTTCTGAAAGGGGAAGCGTTAAATTTATTTCCCGTTGATCTGAAGGAACCTGTCCGGATCATCCACGGTGGTGAAACACTTACGCGATCAGTTACTATCGTTGTACCTGGTCTTCCGGCAGGAAAGTATAAATTTGGAATTTGTATTCAGAACATTTTTGGACCTGCCATAAATGATTCTTTTTCAGATATTAAAATCTTGAATCAGTGATTGATGAAATATTCATATGGAAGTTTCTGAAATTTTGCATCGTTGGCTTTTCAGGAATGATTATTGATTTTGGAACTACGTGGCTATTAAAGGAAAAGATCAAGGTCAATAAATATATAGCAAATTCAACAGGATTTACTCTTGCAGCAAGCTCTAATTATTTATTGAACCGTTTTTGGACATTTCACAGCATAAACCCCAGAATAGCTACTGAATATGGATCATTCATTTTAATATCTTTAGTTGGTCTTGCAATTAACAACCTTATTATATTTTTACTGAACGAAAAAATCAGGATTAATTTCTACTTGTCTAAATTGTTTGCTATTGGTGTTGTTACCGTTTGGAACTTCTTTATGAATTATATGATCACGTTCAGATAATAAAGGCGACTAAAACAGCGTATAGGAATTTGCAAACAATAATTGGATCTCTACAAAACAGTCAGATGCAAAAGAGGCTTTTTTTTATTCTGATATTAATTAACCTGGTCATCTCAACCAATGGCCAGGAGGTATTGTCATCTGATAGTCTGACCATAGGTGAAATACTAATTACCGGGAACTTTGTAACCAGCAGGAAAGTAATCTTGCGTGAACTGGATTTCGTTATAAATGAAACTGTTGCAAGAAATGGAATAGAGAATAAAAAACAAATAAGCATCAATAACCTTACAAAAACATCCCTCTTTAATTTTGTTGAAATTGATATCCGGGAAACTTCCGGTAATAATCTTAAACTCACGGTAAATCTTACGGAACGATGGTTTATCTGGCCAAACCTTTATCTGAACCAGACCGACAGGAATTTTAGCGAGTGGTGGAGGACAAAAGATTTAGCTAAACTGGAATATGGTATAGGTCTTAAAATCAATAATTTCAGAGGGTTAGGAGAAACCATTTTATTGAATTATCATATTGGTAATTTCACAAGGTACGACCTGCAATACAAAGGAATTTATATTGATAAAGAAAAACGACATTCTTTATCTTTCTATGCTTCATATTCAGCCCAAAAGATTTTGCCCTGGAACACTGAGTTTAATACAGAAGTCATATTAAAAGAAAATTACAGACTTTTAAAGAGTACTGATTTATCAATAAATTACAGATATCGTAAAGGATATTATAACACTCACTCCATCATATTTGGATATGCTGATTATAATATAGCCGATACAGTCTATTCCTTAAATCCCTTGTACGCCGGGCTTAATAAACATGGACAGAGATATTTTAATCTGAGATATGAGTTTAGCAGAGATACACGCGATTCTAAGATATATCCGAAAACGGGCCTGCTTGTTATTGCAGCTATAAATAAAAAAGGACTTGGCATTCTTTCTGATGAATATAATGCAATTGAGTTATATGCTCAGTTTTGCACCTATTGGAAGTTAAGGGAGCGATTTTATGTTGCATCAGGGTTATGGTATTCTTCAAATCGTACTAATAATTATGTTTACTCTGAACAGGTCGGACTTGGGTACCTGCAATTTGTTCGCGGCTATGAATACTATGTGGCTAATGGCAATAACAGTCTGTTATTTAAAAGTCTTTTTAAATATGAATTATTGCCAATGAAAGTCATTAATCTTAATGTATGGCCTATCCGACGGCTTTATCAGTTCAACAAGATCCCATTTGAAGTGTACGCAAACATATTTTTCGATGCCGGGTATGTTTCGGATAAGTTTGACATTTATAAATTATATAACAATACGCTTGTGAATGAAATAATGTATAGTACAGGTATCGGAATCGACTTCGTAACATATTATGACAAGGTTCTGAGATTTGACTATTCCTTTAATGCTCTGGGTGAGAGAGGTTTGTTTATTCATTGGAAAGCAGCAATCCGGTA
Organism: Bacteroidales bacterium; assembly: GCA_025358455.1. Classification (GTDB taxonomy): domain Bacteria; phylum Bacteroidota; class Bacteroidia; order Bacteroidales; family VadinHA17; genus LD21. Next base: position 2,106 of record JANYJP010000106.1, on the reverse strand, counting down.
AAATAGCATAATGTATAACAGGATAAAGACAATAGCAGCGAGGATCAGAATTAGTCATGTTATAATTATATGGCTTCTTATCAACATGGTTTCTTCCAGATTTACCTTGCTCTACACAGATGAAACCTACTATAAACTCTTTTCTCAACAGCTTGCATTTGGATACTTTGACCACCCCCCGATGGTAGCGCTTTTTATCTGGGTAGGATCTGTCTTTAGCAACAGCGAAACAGGAGTCAGGATGGTTTCAGTTTTAGCAATTGCTGCCGCGCTGTATTTTTGTTACAAACTCTCCGGTGTTCAAAAACCTGTGTTATTTTTGGTAGCAATATTATCAGTTTTTGCGCTGAATTTATTGGGCTTTATGGCACTGCCGGATGCACCGTTGCTTTTGTTCACCGTTTTGTTTTTTGTTGTATACAAGAGTTTCCTGCTGAAGGAGAATCCCAAAAATATCATTTTGCTTGGTTTGGTTATGGCGGGTCTTTTGTATAGCAAATATCATGGAATTCTGGTTATATTATTTACACTTGCCTCGAACATCAGACTGTTAAAATCATATAAATTCTGGCTAGCAGGTTTTCTTGGGGTTCTTTTGTTTGTACCACACATGTTATGGCAGTATAATAATAACTTTGTCACTTTTTCATATCATTTGGTCGAACGCTCAGCCTCCGGGTTCAAATTTTCTGTTACCATAGAATATATAATAGGCCAAATACTTTTTTATGGACCCTTTACCGCGTTTTTTATGTATGCAGCATTATTAAAGTATAAGGTATCTGACCAGTTTGAAAAAGCATTGGTCTTGAATATATGGGGAATAATCTGCTTCTTCTTTTTAAGTTCCCTGAAAGGAAGGGTAGAAGTAAACTGGACCTTGCCGGTGATAGTTCCTTTGCTTATTATCTTTATGAAATACGCTTATGCCAATACTGTATTCAGAAAGTGGTTTTATATTTTCGCCGGGCCATCGGTTGTATTGATATTACTATTCAGAATTCAGATGATCTATCCTGTCTTTAGAATCAGGATTTCACGGATTGATGATTTAAGGGGACAAAAAGAGTTTGTTCAGGAAGTAATCGCGAAATCGGAGGGATTACCAATAATTGCGGGGTCATATCAGAAGGCGGGGTTAATTTCTTACTATTCGGGAGCATTTGTTCCGGCCATAAACCTTAATGGCCGTAGAAACCAGTTTAACTTATGGCATGCAGATGATTCATTGCGCTTTAGGAAAGTGGCTTATGTTAACAGCTATTTAGATAAAGGAAAGAATATAGAGAATCCATTGTATAGCAGGAATAAGGTTTCTATTATTGACTCTCTGCCTGTAATGGCTGATTTGGTTATTACTGCTGAACCACATAAAATTCATTGCGAAAGAAATATGGAACTTGTAATTAAGGTTATGCTTAATACAACGAAGTCATATAATTATTACAGGGATGCCGGCGATTATCATACCCGGTTACATGCTGAATTATACAATAATAAGGATAGTCTGCTTAGTGAGCAGATTTGTTCTTTACCTGTTAATCTTTTGCTGAAGAACAATAATGGAAAGTATAGTTTCAGGATTAGTTCCCCTGGTGAGAAGGGCCGGTATAAAATATTAATTGCTCTTCAAACTACAACCTTAGGAACCTGGAGCACAAAGAAAGTAATTGACTTAATAATTAATTAATTTATCTAAGTATGTCATTTACAGATGTTATACTTAAGGTGCCTCGGCTTTTTCAATATCGGATAGAATTATTTATAAAATAATTTAAGTTTTCTTTGGATCTTTTCTTGATTGAAAAGAATCAATTTATATCTTTGCACCCGCTTTAAGGCGAAGAGTTGATTGAAGGGTAGGAGAGATCGTATTCCGGCTGGAGAAGAATTGAAAGCAGTGGAAAAGAAAGGGTCGGAAAAAATATCTCATTTTTTCTTTGGTAGAAATGTTTGAAGCGTTATCTTTGTCGTCCCAAAAGCAAAACAAGAGACCCTCCTAGGCCAAGGCTTCGGAGGGCAAAGGTTCTTTGAAATTATGAAGTAAACAACCAGGCGAGATATGGAAATCTCGTCGAGATAACTTGTTAGTATTTTGAATTGAGT
>JANYJP010000104.1 GCA_025358455.1 Bacteroidales bacterium | reverse complement strand
GCGATCCCCATTTTGCCGTTAAACAACCCAAGGTTGTCAATAAAGCTGGCATTTAATAAAAGCACATTGGCTATACGTTGCAAACGACTGTCAATTCTGTTCTTCAATAATATTTCTTTTGATACTCTCATATATTATTGTCATACATGATTTCAACAAAACCTGAAACCAAAGTTCAACAATACGTGAGACATAACAGCAAGAAAATATCGGAAAAGATCGGAAAAGATCGGAATAATCAGGCCTTTTTAAGGTTTGGGGGTAGACCCAAAGTATCATAAATGATTTTCAGAGTCTTTGGAAAGATTATTCCGGGATCCAAAATAACACCCGCCGCCTCAAGACGGCTTACCAGAGTTTTTACACAAATGCCATATTCATCGGCAACTTCTTGTCTGCTTTTAGCTTTTAAATGAAGCGCTTCCATTTCAGTAAATGTTTGCCAAATTGAAATCTACTAACAAAATTATTATCAGACAATTGACAGCTTATTCGAATAGCGTTATCAAATGTACTAAAAACTTTTTACATATACCCCCCATTATATGTTATACAATATATTATCAAAAAAGGTATTGAAATTACTAAGGGCACAGGGCTCAGGGCACAGGGCGTGGGGCTCAGGGCTGTTTGTTGTGCAGGTCATGCAGGTCTTGCAGGTCTTGTTTTCCTTTGGGTCTTTTCCAACTTGCACGACTTGCACGACTTGCACGACCTTTAATTTTGTAGACCACCACAAAATGCCTTTGGTTCCAGTGGACGATGCATGGAAGAGGTACATCATCGCGGAGCTGTTCCCATGTGAGACGGTAACCGCGGGTACGAAAGCCGATGCTCTCGGCAGCATCGCTGATACCAAGCATTGAGACACCCGATTTTGTGACGAACGTTTTTGACCGAAGTGCCTGTAATGTATAGTTTTTCCCGTAGAATTTTGCCACCATACGAAGACACGATGGACCACAATCCATGGAATCAAGCTGTTTATAATATGGAAATTTCATTTTTTTATTAAGAAAAGATAAGGTTTAGGGTAAGAATGCTTGTAATCTGTTCTTTGCCATGTGCACTGAGTTCTGAGCCCTTTGCTTTTTTGCGAAGACATGAAGAGCCACAATCCTTTGAATCGAATTGTTTAAAGAAAGGGAAATTCATCTGTTTTTAAAAGTCACAACCATTAGAACAGGATTATCCAGTTCATTAAGTTTATTCGCAAGTTCTTCCAAATGTTTCTTCTTTTCGGGATATTTTAAAACAATATTTCTAAAGTCAATATTCTTAATGTGCTTTATAAGGTCAGAAGGTTTTATCCACATTACCATAGTTGAGTCATTGACTTGCATATCAGGAAAAAACCTTGGGCCAGCATCGATGTCATTATAAATACCTGAAGTAAACAAGGGATTGTCCGTACTTGTGGGTTCACAAAAAGAGATTGTTTTTGTTTGTTTATTAAAAATTCCCAGGGCATATGTTGTATTGTACAACTTGGTGTATACAATTTCATTAGGTAAATTGACTTTTTCAGATGTTAATCTTTTTGCAGGAAAATGATCACCAAATTGACATTTGATGAACAGATACTTATCAGTTTGGAAGACATTTGGTATAAATATAAAATTGGGTTGTGATTTTCCCCATTCTGCCACCGGTTTTTCTCGTCCGGAAACAGGTTCTTTGTATTTTCCCAGATTAAATACATATTTTGGAATAAGGTTATATTGACTATCGAGATAAAACAACGTATCATTATAGTATTCCTTGAAATATATCATTTTATCAAATTGGTAAATATGTGCATTGTCATCAGATATTGTAATAGCCTTTCCCCGGTGAAATAAAATATGATTTTTAAAAGGTTTTATTATTTCACCATCATTGTTTGTCAGCAGGGCTTTATATTGAATATTACCGGTCGGGTTTGGCATATGACTAAAAAACAGCGAATCGTTTATAATTATCCAATTTCTGGTATATTGATACGTACTGTTGTTAAACATAAACCTATTCTTGATTTTTCTCACAAATGAACCATCTGTTTTATACTCAAATAAGTCAAATATACTTTGTATATATATTCTATCCTTGTATATTCCTGAACAAGTTAAAAATTGATATTCTCCCGGTCCCCGGCCATTTTTACCTATACATCTGATAAAATGACCTTCAGTGTCATATAGAAGACATGTCTTGATGTCGTTGATTAAAATATATTTTTTAGAAAAGGTTATAGATTTGATCACTCCTATCGGATTATCCTGGCTAAATTCGAGTGGCAAGTACTTCACTTTGTCAGTAAACTGGCTAAGGAAAATTTTCTGCATATTATTTACATTAGCTCCGATATTAATCTGTGGTAAAGAATTCAATTTTTTCTGACCCTTAATATTTGTCGAAAGCATTAATAGAACAGAAATTACGATAATCTTTAAAATGAATCTCATAAACTTTGTCTTATAAAATGATTGATTAAAAATAGTAACCTTACTTCAATAATCAAGAGGTTCTTTACAATGATCGATCATTAGTCGCAGGGTAATTTAAAACTAATGCCATGTCATTATAATAATGTTTGATACAGCTTTTTAATAAAACTCCTTTTCCCTTGGTTACAAATTAACAATCGATTGTAACTTTTACATTATTTCGGTTTTGATGACACGGCATTAGAAACAAATAATAACAAAATCACAAATACAACTAAAAGAGTCTCTTAATTGAATTCTTCATTTGTTTTTTTGCGTATTAGGCAAATGTACAAACGCATGTACCATAACCCGAATAGAAATCGGTACATTCCGAACTTGCGGCAAACTCATTATCTTGCACAGAAGACATCATCATACTAAACGAACCATTAAGATAACACTCATAGCTGTAATTTCCATATCCTCCTTTTAGTGAGATAAGTTCTTTATTTTTCATTATTCTTTCAGAATTGATCTGTAATTTATTAAGCTTTTTCATTGTTTTAAGAATTTAGTTATAAAATATGTTAGATTTTCCTGATATATCATTTCACAGGCCACAATCGTAGTCGTGGGAAAATATTAACTTTGCGTATGCTTACATCCTTTCTTATTTGAGAAAGGTCCGGGCAGAAAGCGGTAACACAGAGCTCAGGGCATGGGGCATGGGGATCAGGGTTGTGAAAAATTAAATCCGTGTTAATCCGTGCTATCCGTGGTGAATAAAAAGCACAGAGCACAGGGCATGGGGCTCAGGGCTGTTTGTTGTGCACGACTTGCACGACCTTTAATTTTGTATACCACCACAAAGTGTTTTTGGTTCCAGTGGACGATATAGGGGAGTTGCACCTCATTGCGGAGCTGTTCCCATGTGAGCCGGTAGCCGCGGGTACGAAAGCCAATGCTCTCAGCGGCATCGCTGATACCTAACATTGAGACCCCGGAATAAGTAATAAAAGACTTTGATCGTAGAGCTTCAAGGGAATATGTTTTACCATAATATTTAGACACCATTCGGAGACAAGTTGGGCCACAATCCATGACATCAAGTTGTTCGTAATAAGGAAATTCAGCCATGGTTTAATTTTTCATTCTTACCAGCACAAAAACCGGGTTATCGGTCTCTTTCAGGCTATCAGCCAGTTTTACCAATTCTTTTTTCTTTTCAAGATACTTAGGAATGGAACTTTTAAATTCATTGCTTTTGACTAGAGCCTTTATCTGATAAGGATTTATTAATCCAAACATATACTCCCGATTATCTTCCACATAATAGCTTTCTGGTTGAAACATTACTCCTCCGTCAAGATCATTAAAAATGCCCCCAATTAATTTTTCTCCAACAGTAGCTTTCCAAGATTCTAAGTAAGTTAAATATGATATATTACTCTTTTTATCAATCAGTGCAATAATCCTTTTTTTAAAAAAATAATCAGTCACAAGGAAACGACGTGTTTCGAACATTGAATAGGGATGAAAAAATAAAGAAAACTGTTTAGCTATATCAAAATCTGATCTGGGCAATCGATGTTCCCCAGGACTAATTAAAAATGAAGTCTCATAATTCAAATCAGGTAAAATTGAAAAAACAGTATCATTAAATGGATTCCAATGATAGATTCTATTTTCAAATTTGTACATTCCACCACCTATTAACCAATTGCTGGTGAACGACGGAATTGTTCTTTCTTTCTTCTTAACCAGATTACCTAATGTATCCAAAATTATCCAGTCATATTTAACTCCAAAAAATTGTAAAGGATATGATATAAACAATTTAGAATTATAAAATTCAATTGCGTCAACCCCCTCGCCATATTCTCTTAATGAAATGCTTCTCAGGAAAACCCCGGTTTTAGAGTATACTTTAATTAAATTAAGACTTCCATCCAAAACGTAAACTGTTTCTCTTTTATCATCTACAGTGAATTGGTAATATGAAGTATATTCGCCAGGCCCTCTTCCTATACTTCCGATTTTCCTGAGGAGTTTCCCTTTTCTGTCAAATACCATTATGCCAGTATTTAAAGCAGATATATAAATAGAATTATTAATGAAGTACCGGGGACGATAAATGAGGCCCATTGGAAAACTATTATCCATGGGAATGTATCTAATGTCATCAGCTATTTCGGATAAGGTGATTTTGTTTTGATTAAGTTTTCTTGGGTCAAATTCATAAAGAGTATTTTGATGCGATTTACAGGAAAATAAAAGAAAAAACACGAGTAAGTACTTTAGTTTCATAACAATTGAGTTTAATAATAAAATTTGAAGAGGCTGCCAATATTAATAGAATCAGCCTCTTCATTTCTGCAAATCTTTGTGAGATAAAATTAGGTATCAATCTCAAAAAGATTATTGATCCTAAAAAATTCTATGGTTAACAATAACTCCATGAACCATAAGTGCCAGTCCAACCAAGAGATGAACAATTTGAACTGCACTGCGATTGATTGCCAGCAGCCATATAACCCATGACTGAGCCAGAACCATTAAGGCATACGCAACAACTACTACCACCATATCCACCCTTCAGTGTTAGCAGTTCCTCATTTTTCAGTACTTTTTCAGGATTGATCTGTAATTTATTTAGCCTTTTCATTGTTGTAAGAATTTAGTTATAAAATAATGTAGATTTTCCTGATATATCATTTCACAGGGCACAATCGTAGTCGTGAGAAAATATTAACTTTGCATAGGCTTACACCCTTTCTTATTTGAGAAAGGTCCGGGCAGAGAGCAGGTGTGGTACACTGGACTAAGCTTTCTGCCCTTCTCTTTCAGATTAATAATATAAAAGTTTTGTTTAGAGACTTTTGACATCTTTCTATTATTTTTTTATAGCAATCTCTTTATTCAACAACCATTTCTTTTTTCGTGAATACCTCCGAAAAATATTTAATATCATC